>JAPSJS010000034.1 GCA_031178065.1 Altererythrobacter sp. | reverse complement strand
TGTTCGTGTCGTCGGGGACGAGCTTGAGCAGTTTCATTTCCCGATCCCCTTTACAGATGAAGGTCCTGCGGCCGCGCCCTGCGCAGCCAGCCAGCGACCCAAAGTCGGGTCAGCGATACGGCGGTGAACACGCTGGTGAACAGGCCGATCACGAGCACGACGGCGAAGCCGCGCACCGGCCCGGTCCCGAACATGAACAGCAGCGCGCCGGCGATGAAGTTGGTGATGTTGGCGTCGAAGATCGCTCGGCTGGCTTCCTTGTAGCCGTTCTCCACCGCGGCGATCACGCGCCGCCCGCGTTTTCGCTCTTCGCGTATGCGCTCGTTGATTAGCACGTTGGCATCGACCGCCGCGCCGATCGTGAGCACGAAGCCGGCGATGCCGGGCAAGGTGAGCGTGGTGTTCATCGCCGCCATGATCCCGAGGATCATCAGCACGTTGAAGATCAGCGCGATCGTCGCATAGACGCCGAACCGGCCATACGTGGCGATCATCAGCACGACCACGGCGATCGAGCCGACCATCATTGCGAGGATCCCGAGCCGGATCGATTCCGCACCAAGGTCGGGGCCGACGGTGCGCTCCTCGACCACTGTAAGATCCACCGGAAGCGCGCCCGACTGGAGCGAGATCGCCAGTTGCTGCGCGGTTTCGGGTGTGAAGTTCCCCGAGATCTCCGACACGCCGCCCAGGATCTGGTCCTGGATCACGGGCGCCGAAATCACCTCGCCGTCGAGGATGATCGCGAACTGCTTGCCGACGTTCTCCGAGGTCAGCTTGGCGAAACGGTTGCCGCCCTGCTGGTCGAACTGGATGACGACAACGTCCTGGTTTTCCTGGTTGCGGCTCGCCTGCGCGCGGACCAGCGTGCTGCCGTCGATCCCGCCGAGGCGGTAAACCGCGAGGCTCTGCCCTGCAAAGGGGCTGTCGGGCGCGTAGGGAACGATCTGCTGCCCCGGTTCGACAACGCCCTGGACGAGGTCGGAGGGGAGCGCATTCTCGTTGACGAGCTTGAACTCGAGCTTGGCCGTCCGGCCGACGAGTTCCTTGACCTGCTCCGGATCCTGCAGGCCCGGCACCTGCACCACGATGCGGTTGTCGCCCTGCCGGATGATGGTCGGCTCGCGGGTGCCGAGCGCGTTGATGCGCCGATCGATCACGTCCTGCGAGGAATCCATCGCCGCATTGAGTGCGGCGTCAAGACCGGCGTCGGTCGGCGTCAGCACGATCCGCGTCTCGTCGAGCACGGAGAGGTCCCATTCGCGCACCATGCCTTCGCCGTTCAGCAACGGCTCGAGCAGTTGCCGCGCACGGTCGACGTCGGCGACGCTCTCGACCATGAAGCTCAGCCGCCGGTCGGCGGTGGACACGTCACCGACGCGAATCTGCGGCTCTGCGCGGCGAAGCGTCGAGCGGACGGACTCCTCCATGTTGCGCAGGCGCTGAGTGACAATCTCGGCCGGATCGGCCTCGAGCAGGATGTGGCTGCCGCCCGCAAGATCGAGACCGAGATTGACCTCGGGATCAGGCAGAGCCGCCGGCCAGCGAGCACCCGAAAGGGAAAAGAGGGACGGAAGCGCGAGGACCGAGAGCGCCAGCGTCAGGCCCCAGAACCACCCCTTCTTCCACAGCGGGAAATCGAGCATTCGCTATCTCCCGCTCAGTCGTTGGCTGCAGTGCCGCCGGGCGGAACGATGTCGCCGATCGTGCTCTTCACCGCCTTGACGCGGACGCCCTGCGCCAGTTCGATCTCGGCGTAGTGATCGTCGATCTTGACCACCTTGCCGACGAGGCCGCCAGCGGTGACGACCTGATCGCCCTTCTTGATGCCGGCGATCTTCTCGCGGTGCTGCTTCTGCTGGCGCATCTGCGGACGGATGATCAGGAACCAGAAGATCGCGATCATGCCGACGATCGGGAGCCAGCTGATCCACGCAGGCGGCGCATCTGCGCTGGCTGCCGCGGCAAGGAAATCGAGCATGAAAATGAGCCTATCGAGGTTGAGACCAGGAGTGTCGCGGGAACACGCGTGGCCCGATCGTTTCCCGGACCCCTCGCCTCCCCGGCGATCAGGTGGGCGCGCCTAGCAGCATTGCAAGTGGAGGGCAACGAATCGCGCGGGCGCAACGCCCGGAAGATCGACGCTTGCCAGCACCGCACCCCCGCCTTATAGGGCCGCCCTCCACTGGATACGGGACGTAGCGCAGCCTGGTAGCGCATCACACTGGGGGTGTGGGGGTCGCTGGTTCGAATCCAGTCGTCCCGACCAGTGGCCCAGCTTCATCGCCGATATTGCACCTCCGCCGCTTCGCACCTAGGCGCGGCGCGCAGGAGGATTTGCCGATGAACGCATCAAGCACCCGCCCCCGCATGCGGTCATGGCTGTTCGCCCCCGGCGACAGCGAAAAGAAGATGGCAAAGGCGGCCGACGGGCCGGCAGACATCGTGCTGCTCGACCTCGAGGATTCGGTCGCTCCCGAGCGCAAGCCCCTGGCGCGCGAGATGGTCCGCGATTTCCTGGCCGGACGCGCCGACCGCGAGCGGCTGTGGGTGCGGATCAACCCGCGCGCGAGCAGCGAAGCGCTGCACGACCTGGAAGCGGTCATGCCATCCGCGCCGGGCGGACTGCTCCTGCCGAAGGCCGAAGGTCCCGAGGACCTGGAGGCGCTGGACACATTTCTCATCCGGCTGGAAAAAGCGCACGGGATCCCGCGCGGGGCTACCCGGGTCGCCGCACTGGTGACGGAGACGCCGAAGGCGATGTTCCGCACCGGCGACTACCAGGGCGCGCCGCGGCTCGTCGCGATGAGCTGGGGGGCGGAAGACCTGTCCTCCGCGCTCGGCGCGCGCGTCCAGTTCCGGCCCGACGGCGGCTACATGCCGACTTACGAGCTCGCCCGAAGCCTGTGCCTGCTCGGCGCCGCGGCGGCCGGCGTCGCGGCGATCGAGACGATCCAGGCGGACTTCCGCGATCTCGACGGCCTACGCGAACGTGCCAGAACGGTGCGTGGCCAGGGCTACCGCGGGATGCTCGCGATCCACCCGGCGCAAGTCGAGGTGATCAACGAGGCCTTCACACCCGGGGAGGACGAGATCGCCCATGCTCGCGCGGTGATCGCGGCGTTCGCGGCGAATCCGGGTGCGGGGACGGTGGGCCTCGACGGCGCGATGCTCGATCGGCCGCACCTCACGCTGGCGCAGGCGCTGCTGGCGGACGCAGGAATCGACACCTGATCCGATAAAATTATTTTCCTACATGAACCATTTTGGTTATATGGCTGGGCGAATCGCAAGGAGCGGAGCGCAGCCATGCCCATTATCGAATCGCTAATCGGCCCAATCGCCTCGATCATCGACAAGATCATTCCCGACAAGGAAGCCCGAGCGAAGGCCAAGCTCGAGCTGCTCGCACTGGAGGGCACGCACGAGCTGAAGCAGATTGAGGCGCGCCTTGCCGCCATCGTCGCCGAGGCCAATTCGCGTGATCCATGGACCAGCCGCGCACGGCCGAGCTTCCTTTATGTGATGTACGCGCTCATGCTTTTCGCGCTGCCGATGGGGGTGATCTCCGCCTTCGACCCGCAAGCCGCGCAGAACGTCAGCGCCGGCATGACCGCCTACCTGCGCGCCCTGCCGACCGAACTCTACACCCTCTTCGGCACCGGCTACCTCGGCTACACCGCCGCCCGTCAATGGGGCAAGGCGAAGGGCGTCGACAGTTGAGGCCCCCTCGCGCTAAGCGGGCGGAATGAGCGTGCCGATCACCAATACCGTCTATGTCCTCAACGGACCGAACCTCAACCTGCTCGGCACGCGCGAGCCCGAGATCTACGGCGCCGACACGCTCGACGACATCGCGGCCATGCTCGATGACCGCGCCCGCGAGCTGGGCCTCGAGATAGAGATGCGCCAGTCCAACCACGAGGGGCATCTGGTCGACTGGCTGCACGAGGCACAGGCCGAAGGGGCCAGGGCGGTGCTGCTCAACGCAGCGGCCTATACCCACACCTCGATCGCGCTGCTCGATGCGATCAAGGCAATCCGCACGCCGGTGATCGAGGTGCACCTCTCCGATCCCTCGACCCGCGAGCCGTTTCGCCACCACTCCTACGTAGGGCTCGCGGCGGTGAAGACCGTCCAGGGCCTCGGCGCGCGGTCCTATCTGGTGGCGCTGGAGGCCGTCGCGGAATTGTAACTTCGGCGCGGCCCACCCCTTGCCAGTCCGCCCGGAGCCGCGCATAGGCGTCCGCCTGTAGCGAACAAGGGTTGTTTATGGCCGAAAACAAAGGCAGCGCCGGGCGCAAGTCCGGCATGGACGTCGATACCGGGCTGGTCCGCGAACTGGCCGAACTGCTCGCGGAAACCGGGCTGACCGAGATCGAGGTGGAAGACGGCGACCGCAAAGTTCGCGTTGCGCGCGGCGGCATGGCCGCAGCCCCGATGACCTACTCAGCGCCCGCCCCCGCCGCAGCGCCTGCTCCTGCCGCCGCGCCGGGCGAGTCCGCCCCCGCCCAGGACGATCACGCCGGCGCGCTCAAGTCGCCGATGGTCGGCACCGTCTATCTCGCGGCCGAGCCCGGCGCCGATCCCTTCGTGAAGGTCGGCGACAGCGTGAAGCAGGGCGATACCCTGCTGATCGTGGAGGCGATGAAGGTCATGAACCCGATCGCCGCCGACAAGTCCGGCACGATCAAGGCGATCCTGGTCGAGAACGCGCAACCGGTCGAATTCGGCCAGCCCCTGATCGTCATCGCCTGAACCATGGGTATTTCACGCATCCTGATCGCCAACCGCGGCGAGATCGCGCTGCGTATCCACCGCGCGGCGCACGAGATGGGGATCGAGACGGTCGCGGTTCACTCGACCGCGGATGCCGATGCCATGCACGTGCGGCTTGCCGACCATGCGGTGTGCATCGGCCCGCCGCCGGCGGCGGAGAGCTATCTCAACGTCGCCAATATCATCTCGGCGGCCGAGATTGCCCAGGCGGACGCGATCCATCCGGGGTACGGCTTCCTTTCGGAGAACGCCAAGTTCGCCGAGATCGTCGAGGCGCACGACATTGCCTGGATCGGCCCGAAGCCCGAACATATCCGCACCATGGGCGACAAGGTCGAAGCCAAGCGCACCGCCGGTGCACTGGGCCTCCCGCTCGTGCCCGGTTCGGACGGTGCGGTCTCCGACTATGACGAGGCGCGGCGGATCGCGGCCGAGATCGGCTATCCGGTCATCATCAAGGCGGCGAGCGGCGGCGGCGGGCGCGGAATGAAGGTCTGCACCGCCGAGGACCAGCTCGAAACGCTGATGAAGCAGGCCGGGAACGAGGCCAAGTCCGCCTTCGGCGACGCGACCGTCTATATCGAGAAGTATCTCGGCAATCCGCGCCACATCGAGTTCCAGGTGTTCGGCGACGGGCGCGGCAACGCGATCCATCTGGGCGAGCGCGACTGCTCGCTCCAGCGCCGCCATCAAAAGGTGCTCGAGGAAGCGCCGTCCCCCGTGCTGACGACCGAGGAACGCGACCGCATGGGCATGATCTGCGCTGACGCCATGGCCAAGATGGCCTATCGCGGCGCGGGCACGGTCGAGTTCCTGTGGGAAGACGGCGAGTTTTACTTCATCGAAATGAACACTCGCCTGCAGGTCGAGCATCCGGTGACCGAGATGATCACCGGCATCGATCTGGTGCGCGAGCAGATCCGCGTCGCCGACGGCAAGGACCTGTCGTGCCGCCAGGAAGACATCGAGTTCAAGGGCCACGCGATCGAGTGCCGCATCAACGCGGAAGACCCGTTCACCTTCGCCCCCTCCCCCGGCCGGGTGAATTACTATCACGCGGCTGGCGGCATGCACGTGCGCGTCGATAGCGGCCTCTACGCCGGCTATTCAATCCCACCCTACTACGACAGCATGATCGCCAAGCTGATCGTCTACGGCCGCACCCGCGAACGCTGCATCATGCGCCTGCGCCGCGCGCTGGAGGAAATGGTGGTCGAAGGCGTGAAGACCTCGATCCCGCTCCACCAGGAACTGATCAAGCAGCCCGACGTGCTGAACGGCGACTACTCAATCAAATGGCTCGAGGAATGGCTGAAGGAGCGGGAGGGGTAGCGGTGACTTACGACCCCATTGCAGACGTTCTATCCTCCAAAGCTTGTCTAGAGGTGTCCGTCCTCGGCGCGATACACCCGATTGGAATCCCACGTGGCTGGAACTTCCTCGTGCTCTTGCGCACGACTGAGAACTAGCGGTGGAACTGAAACGCCCTTCCATCCCATCAAACCGGTGCCGTTCGGCTGCACTCGAAACGTGTAGGTTTCGCTATCGGGCTCAACCCTGAATTCCAAAGTGCCGTCGTCGAGGGCATTGGACCAAACGATCGATCGCTCCCGTCCAGGTCCATTGATGCTGGAGAATGAATGCTCTTCCGTCATTCGGAAGGCTGCAACGGTAGAGACTCCGCTCCAGCCACCAGGCGAAGTGCTATCCCGCTCCAGGGCGAGAATTATCACGGGTTTCCCGTCAAGCCTAACTGCCCAGCGGCCTACCGCTGAGTCTTTTAGTGCTGCCCCAGCGAGCGGGTCGACCGAGTTTGAAGCGCAGCCGGGCGTGATGATCGCAAGCGCGATTGGAAGAAACAAGCGTCTCATCGGGGGAACCCAGCCAGCCGACTGTCCTCTTTCCGCCCAATAGCCGCCGTTACTCCAACGGCACCCCAGGCTCATGTTTGGCCGTCCGGATCGTCAGCGAGGTCTTCACGCTCGCCACGTTCGGGGCGGGCGTCAGCTTGCTGGTCAGGAATTCCTGGAAGCTCTGCAGGTCGCGGCTGACGATCTTCAGGATGAAATCGATCTCGCCGTTGAGCATATGGCATTCGCGCACTTCGGGGAGGCCGCGCATGTGCTCCTCGAACTCGCGGAGCGCGTTCTCGGCCTGGCTCTTGAGGCTGACCATCGCGAACACGGTGATCGCGAAGCCCAGCTTCGATGCGTCGAGCTCGGCGTGGTAGCCTTTGATGACGCCTTCTTCTTCGAGCGCGCGGACGCGGCGCAGGCAAGGCGGCGCGGTCAAGCCGACGCGGTGCGCGAGTTCGACGTTGGTCACGCGCCCCTCGTTCTGCAGCTCGGCCAGCAAACGCCGGTCAATGTCGTCCAGATTCGCCATTGTGGGTGCCCCCAACGGACTCCGCGCACGAAGGCACGGCACGTAATGAACTAAACTGGCCCCATCGTCACCAGTTGGCTAATTTTATTATCCTTGCCAGCAATTGTCCCGCTTTGCAACGCGCTCTGCGTGCCGCTCCCGCTGCTGGGGGAAAGTGTTAAACGGCGCGTTCCCGGAACGCCTTCGGGCGCCTATATGTTGCCGTAGGATCCATGCAGTTCGACGATCGCCTTGCCACAGTGCTGCGCCACCGCGCGAGCGACGGACGTGCCGCGCGCACGCAGTTCCGGCAATTGCTCGACCTGCTCGGCGCCCGGCGCGGCGCCTACGACCGCAACCTCCTCTCCGCCGCCTGGCTGCGGCTTGGCGCGCTGGGGGAGACGATCCCTGCGCCTGACCGCGCGGCGATGATTCGCGATACCGGCTGGCGCTTCCGCAATCCGGAGCTGGCCGCACACCTCGCGGAGGACGAGCCCGAAGTGGCGGCCGCCGCCCTCGCGCGCGCCGATCTCGCCGAAGAGGACTGGGAGGCGCTGATCCCGCGCCTGCCGATCCGTGCACGCGGATTCCTGCGCCTGCGCAGCGGCTTGCCGCCGCGCGCAACGAACCTGCTCGACCGCCTGGGCATCCACGATCGCGGGCTCCCCGTCCCTGACCTCGTCGTGCAGCCCGCCAGCGAAAGCCGGATCCAGCGCGAAGATCCGCGTTCACGCGAGCCGCTCGAGCTCACCATTCCGGCGAACGACAGCGGCGAAGCCGGAGAGGAAAGCGCGATCGGCGCGCTGGTCCGGCGGATCGAGGCGTTCCAGCGCGCCCGCGCGAAGAGCGCCACGGCCGACACCTCCCCTCGCCTGCCCCTCGGCGAACAGGAGGAGACGGCGCGCCCGCCGCTCATGGGCTTCGCCTTCACCACCGACAGCGAAGGGCGGATCGACTGGGCCGAACCGCAGGTCGCGCCGATGGTCGTCGGCACGCATCTTATGACCGACGAAATCCGCAGCGCCCTGAGAGCCTGGCAGCGAGTCGAACGCGCGCCGGTCGATTTGCGCGGCGCGCCCCAGATCGCGGGCGAGTGGATCGTCGACGCCGCCCCGCGCTTCACCGTGCTTGGCGGCCGGTTCTACGGTCTCGCGGGCAAGTTCCGCCGTCCGGCGCCGCACCGGGTCGCCGGCGCCGCGCCCGATGCCGCGATCGAGGCGGACCGCATTCGCCAGCTGCTCCACGAGTTGCGCACGCCGGTCAACGCGATCCAGGGCTTCGCCGAGGTCATCCAGCAGCAGGTCTTCGGCCCTGTGCCGCACGAATACCGCGCGCTCGCCGCCAACATTGCCGCCGATAGCGCGCGGATGCTGGCCGGGTTCGACGAACTCGACCGCCTTGCCCAGCTGGAAACCGGCGCGCTCGAACCGCTCGAGGGCGACTGCGATTTCGCGCTGCTGTGCCGCGGGCTGGCGAAGCAACTCGAAGGCGTTCTCGCGCCGCGCATGGCGAAGTTCGAGGCGGACATTCCGCTCTCCCCGCTGGTCGTGCCGATGGCCCTGCGCGAGGGGGAGGCGCTCGCCTGGCGCCTGTTCGCCACGCTGGCGACCGCGCTCGGCGCGGGCGAGGCGGTGGAGGTCGCGATGCGCGCGGAGGGCGATGCGATGGCGCTGACCGCCACACTGCCGGCCGTGCTGGCGACGGAAGAGGACGTGTTCGCCGCCGCTCCGCGCCCCGCACCGGGCGCCCTGAGCGCCGGGATGTTCGGCGCGGGCTTCGCCCTGCGCCTGGTCCGCGCCGAAGCCCGCGCGGCCGGCGGCGACCTCGAACATGTGGACGAGCGGCTGCGGCTCACGCTGCCGCTATTGACCGCTGCGAGGGGCGATCCTAGCCCCGGTTCGAACCGCCAAGAAAGGCGACGACCGCAAGCGCGCTGAACGATGCGGCCCTCGCGTCCGGGAGTGCAGCGCATGAACCAACCGAGGACTGCCCCGCCGCCACCCGGCCCCAAGGCGCGCTTCGTGAACGGATTCGGGCGGCGCGTCCTCCTCACCGTCGATACCGAAGAGGAGTTCGACTGGGACGGCCCGTTCACCCGCGACCGACACGGGCTCGATCACCTGCCGCGCCTGCGCAACTTCCAGGAGTTCTGCGAGCGCCTCGGCGTCGTGCCTAGCTATCTGGTCGACTGGCCCGTGGCCACGTCCTCGCTGGCGAAGGACATTCTCGCGGGGCCGGTCAGCCAGGGCACGGCGGAAGTCGGCATCCAGCTCCACCCGTGGGTCAATCCTCCGTTCGAGGAGGAGGTGAGCGAGCGCAACTCGTTCGCCGGCAATCTCGCGCCCGACATAGAGCGCGCCAAGTTCCTGCGCCTGCGCGACGCGATCGCGGAGAACTTCGGCGCGAGCCCCCAGCTCTACCGCGCGGGCCGTTACGGCTTCGGTCCCGAGACCACCGAGCTGCTGCGCGACGCAGGGGTCGGGATCGACACCTCGTTCCGCCCGCTGTTCGACTACAGCCACCGCCACGGCCCCGACTACAGCGCCTATCCGCTCGAACCGTTCTGGCTCGATGGCGAGAGGTCCGTGCTCGAGCTGCCGCTGACGACAGTCTACTGGGGCATGCTGCGGCGGCAGGGGCGGCTGCTGCATCCGATGATCGCGCGCATGCCGCGCATGAGCGGCGCCTTTGCCAACCTCGGCCTGCTCGAACGCATCCCGCTGACGCCCGAAGGAACCACGATCGACGAGGCGATCCGCGCGCTCGACATGGCGCTGGACGACGAGCTGCCGCTGATCGTGCTGTCATTCCACAGCCCCTCGCTCGCGCCCGGATATACTTCTTATGTCGAGACCGACGCCGATCTCGACGCGCTCTACGATTGGTTTCGCGCGGTTTACGCCTATCTTGGCCAGCATGGCGTGAAGCCGACGACCGTGGCGGAGATCATGCGATCGGTGGCAACGTAGCAAGCCATCTTGCCACCTGCCGGGCCGCAAGCTACGCGCGACACGCTGAACGGTATCCATGGGCCTGTAGCTCAGTTGGTTAGAGCTGGCCGCTCATAACGGCTAGGTCGCGGGTTCGAGTCCTGCCGGGCCCACCGGATACCTGCAACGGCCAGATCAGGTCGGGGAGTGGCGCAGTCCGGTAGCGCGCTTGCTTTGGGAGCAAGATGTCGCAGGTTCGAATCCTGTCTCCCCGACCAAACCTTCTAAGCCTTTGAAAACGCCTTTATTAACGAGCGAGGAAGGATCTGCTCGCAAGCCGTCTGCCACCTGCACCGGAGCGCCAGCACAATCTCTAACTCAGCGCGACGGAGAAGGCGGCCAGTCACTGCGAGCCCATCGAAGTAGTGCAAAGCCGATGAGCCCCGACACCAGGGAGCCCGCCAGGATGCCGATCTTGGCCTCGGTTTGGATGAGCGGATCACCGGGAAATGCAAGAAGGGTGATGAAGAGACTCATGGTGAAGCCGATGCCGCATAGCAGTGCGGTTCCCGCCATCTGAACGCGGCTCGCGTAGGCGGGCATGTCGGCAAGGCCCAAGCGAATGGCCACCATCGAAAAGCCAAACACACCGATAACTTTGCCCACGAGCAAGCCGAGCCCGATGCCGAGCGTGACTGGCGCCGCAAGCGCCGCTGCTGGCAATCCGAGGAACGGCACGCCAGCGTTTGCCAACCCGAAGATTGGCACGATCAGGAAGCCCACGGGTATGTGAAGCGCGTGCTCCAGTCGATGAAGAGGGCCGCGGTTCTCAGCGTCGGAGCGGCCAGGCGTGGGCTGCAGCGGGATCGCAAAAGCGAGGATCACGCCGGCGAGCGTGGCATGCACCCCTGAGCGCAGGACGAACAGCCACAACACAAGTCCCAGGAGGAGGAAAGGTGCGAGCCGGCGTACGCCGAACCGGTTGAGCGCGATCAGGGCAACGGTGATGGCAGCTGCGGCAGCCAGATCCGGCAAGGACAGCCCCGCCGTGTAGAACAAGGCGATGATGATCACGGCGCCGAGGTCGTCGATGATGGCGAGCGCTGCCAGGAACACCCGTAGCGATGCCGGGACGCGGTCGCCCAGGAGAGAGATGACGCCAAGAGCGAAAGCGATGTCGGTCGCCGCCGGGATCGCCCAGCCACGAGCCGTCGCGCCGGTATTGAACGCAAGGTATATCAGGGCGGGCACCACCATTCCGCCAACAGCGGCGATCCCCGGCAAAGCGCGGCGCGGCCAGGTGGACAGCTGTCCATCCAGCACCTCGCGCTTGATTTCCAGACCGACGAGCAGGAAGAATACCGTCATCAGGCCGTCGTTGATCCAGTGGCTGAGAGACAACGGACCCACGTAGGTGTGCAGGATCGTCTCATAAGCCGCCGCAGCAGGCGAGTTGGCGAGCAAAAGCGCAAGCGCTGCCGCCCCCATGAGGACAAGTCCGGCTGAGGACTGTCCCTCAAGAAACTGGCGCAAGGCGCTGGGGCGATGATGCTTGGGGGCCATCGAGGTGTTCTCCGGGCAGTTGCATTCTCGCTGGCGGCCCGACCAACGATCAACCCTGTTCACCTCTGGACGGCGAACACCCGCTTGAGCCTATCGCATCGGAATATGCGAAGCGCAACCGCCCGCACGAATCACTTCTCCGATCCTGCGAGACTGCAGGCAGCGGCGGTTGCCGACGATCGCTCAGCCGGTTCTCAGCGCACCGCCTGCGAGGAGGAGCACGAGCAGAGCCCCCAAGCCCAGGCGGTAGAGAACGAATGGCAAGTAGGATCCGGTTTTCAGCCAACGCATGAGCAGAGCGATCGCCGCCCATGCACTGAAGAAGGCGAAAACGGCACCCGTTGCTGCGTCGGCTGTAAGCCTGACGTTCCCTGCTCTGGCCAGATCGAAGGACGTCAACAGTCCGGCCGCAAGGATGGTGGGAATCGATAGCAGCATCGCGAAACGCGCCGAAAGACTTCGATCGAGCCCGAGAAAGCGTCCGGCGGTCATACATATGCCGCTTCGGCTGACTCCTGGAACGAGAGCCACACATTGAGCGGCCCCGATGAGCAACGCGTCACGTAGCTTCATCTTATCGATGTGGCGGATCTCCTCGGCTCGGCGGTCCGCACTCCACAGGAGGAGACCGAAGAGAATGGTCGTGGCGGCGATGAGCTCGACACTGCGTGCCATGTCGGTGACGGCGCCCCTCAGGAGAAAGCCTGCACCGAGAATGGGAGCAGTTGCGGCCGCTACATTTATCAGCGTGCAGGCGTTCGCCGAGCGGACACCGGTGGCCAGATCGAACAGACCGGCCCCCATCATGCGGACCTCGCCGCGAAAGTAGATCAGGACCGCGCCAAGGGAGCCGAGGTGTAGCGCAACATCGAATGCCAGTTCTTCCGCTGCGGACATTTCGCCGCTGGCCAGCCCGAGCCACTGCATCAACGTGCGGCCCAGAATAAGATGCGCGGACGAGCTTACCGGCAGGAACTCGGTAGCGCCTTGAATGAGGGCGAGTAGAAGTTGTTCCAGGAAGGTCATGGGCATGCCATGGCGCACGAACGAGCAAGGTGACACCCCTCGCGGGCCGACGTATCACCGGCGGAAGGCGAATTCCTCCTAGAGCCGAACAATAGTGATGAGAGGCGCGCTAAAACCGTGCCTCCCACGCAGCGCAATACCGGTGCACGAGGCGGAGCGTGTTTCCCGCCTCGAACACGTCGAAGCGCTGCTGCGAGCCACGCAGGTTGAAGTCACCCCCGAACACCACCGGACGATCCAGCGCCGCTGCTGAGAGAAACATTGAGAGGGCCTGCACTTGCCGTGCATGAGGCCGAATACCGGACGCTAAGAATCTTTGGCGCAACCCCGAAAGCATCACGCCTTATTAAGGGCGTCGGCGGCGCTCTAAAGGCCAAAACCGGGCACCCCGCTCTCGATGGCGAAGGTTCTGAGCGTAGAAGTTGTTGTCTGAGGATCGGTCGCGTCGGCGGCGGCGCGCATTGTCAGTATGCTACTTTCCGGCGTGACATCGACGATCGAGTAGCCGCGGCGTTGGGTTTCTGCGAACCGCATCTGAGGGGTCTTGCGCAGTAGATCGTCAGGTGCCGAGCCGCTTGTCGAGCTGAGCGACCCACCGACGAAGGCCGGCGCGATGACGGGACCCTCGGGTTCGAGCGAGAGTTCAGAGGCTATGAAGGCGTGGCTGTTGCCGCCTATCACGACCGGATTGGATATTTGCGCATCGCGCAGGAAGGCGAGGATGCGGTCACGCGCGGCGGGGTAGCCGTCCCACCCATCGACCCCGAAACGAGGGTCGCCAGTCTGCGGATCGATCTGCGAGGATTCAGCCATGGCAAATTGCTGACCAATGACATTCCAGCGCCCATTGCTCCCAGCAAGCTCGCCGAACAGCCAGCGTTCCTGCTCGGAGCCCAGCATGCTGCGCGACGGGTCGAGGCGTTCGGCGCAATCCGAAACGGTCTTGCGGTCGGGCGACAGGTCCGGGCAGGGCCTGTGATCGCGGTACTGACGGGCATCGAGCATCTGGAATCGCGCCAGATTGCCCCAGGCGAGACTGCGGTAAAGCTGCATCTGCGGCCCCACCGGGATCGACCGCCGCCGAAGAGGCATGTGTTCGTAATAGGCTTGGTAGGCGGCCGCGCGGCGGACCAGAAACGAGGGGCTGTCGCCGCCATCCTGCGATACATCGCCGCTGTAGTTGTTCTCGACCTCGTGATCGTCCCAGATCGTGAGCCAGGGCGCGGCCGCGTGAGCGGCCTGAAGGTCGGGATCGGTCTTGTACAGCGCATGGCGGCGGCGATAGCTCGCCAGGTCCGCAGCATGCTCGTCCGGATGGCGCCGCGGCCCCCGGTCCCGTCCCGGCCGCTCGTAGATGTAGTCGCCCAGAAACAGCACGAGCGCGGGATCGTCCGCAACGAGTTGCCGATAGGCACCGTAGTATCCGGTTTCGTAGTGCTGACAGGCCGTGAAGGCATAGCGCAGGGCCTGCACATCGGCATCCGGGGCAGGCGCGGTGCGGGTACGACCAATACCGCTCGTCTCGCCGGCAGTGTGGAAGCGGTAATAGTAGACGCGGTCGGGGCGGAGGCCGTCGACTTCGACATGCACCGAATGCGCCGCCTGCGGGAGTGCCCAGGCCGTGCCTTTGCGTGCCACGCGGGTGAACGCTTCGTCCTCAGCCACTTCCCATCCGACCATAACGGCCTCAGCCGGCATGCCGCCATGGTCATCTAGCGGGGACGGCGCCAGGCGCGTCCAGAGAACCACCCCGTTGGCCTCCGGATCGCCCGAAGCGATGCCGAGCGTGAACGGGTGCGTGGCAAATCGCGGCTGCGCCAGGAGACGCTGGCCATAGGTGGGGAGCAATGCCGTACCGGCGACGATAGAGGCGCGAAGCAGAAGATCCCGGCGGGTCGTGGGCATGATCTCGTCTCTTTCAAAGCGTTCCAGGAAAGGAGAGGCCCGGGCGTGTTCAAGCCCGGGCCCGATTGGTCAGAGGCGGAAGTTGGCGCGCAGGTACCAGGTGTTCCCCACCTCGAGACCGGCCCGGAAATATTCGTGATCGGGGCCGGTGGTGCGCCGCCGATCGGCTCCGAAGATATTCCGCCCCTCGAGGCGCAGTTGCAGACGCGGCGTCACCGCCCAGCGCGCCGTGAGGTCGAACGTCGTGAACGGCTCGATGTAGATGTCCTGCCAGGCATTGGCGGCAAAGCTCTCGACGTATCCGCCCTGGTGATTCATCGCGAGGCGCAGTTCCGACCCGCCGCCCAGATCGTAGAAGACGGCCGCGTTCGCCGCGATGTCGGACTGGTATTGCAACTGATCGCGTTCGAGCAGTTCCTCTCCTTCGAGGTAGGTGGTCGAGCCCTCGGTCCAGATGAAGTTGGCTTGGGCGCCGATGCGATCGAGCGCATGATAGACGTTGCCGAAGCTGTTGTTGATCAGGCCGATTTCGATGCCCTGGTAGGTCGTGTCCTCGCCATTGATCGGTTGGGAAACCGTATAGGCCTCACCCCCGATCACCTCCTGCGAGCTGACGGTCAGGATGTCGTCCGTGATCTTCTTGTAGAAGCCGGTCAGCGTCGCCATGCCTCGCCCGGCGTTGAAGTAGTATTCGAGGCCGAGATCGAGATTGGTGGACCTGCGCGGTTGGATATGCGGGTTGCCGCGAGTGATCACTAGTTCGGTCCGGTCGACGTCTTCCACGGTGGCGATCGTCTCGGGATTGGGGCGACCGAGCGTCTGGCTGGCTGCAGCCTTGATGCGCAGCGACGGTGTTAGCGCGAGATTGGCCGTCGCGTAGGGAAGCAGGTGGGTGTCCTTGCCTGCGTACCGGACCTGGTCCGACTGCAGCACGCCGTCGAGCACCTGCGCCATGTCGGCAGTGAAATCGACATGATCGAGCCGGGCGCCGGCATCGAGCCGCAGCATATCCGAGGTGAAAGTCCCGTTCACATAGGCTGCGGCGATCTTTTCCCGATAGCTGTAATCGTTGACGCGAGTGCGGCGGTCGCTTTCCGCGTCGTCAACGGGCACACCGGGAACAACCTCGGCGTAAAACCGACCGCGATCGAGCCAGAGCGCGGGATGGCTGTAACCAGGCGTGTTAAAGTCTGGAGTGAAAGCGTAGCCGGCGAGGCTGGTGCCGTTCTCGTAGACGATGGCGCTGTTGTCGCGCTCCAGGTCCATGTCCCGGTAGGATGCGCCCAACGCGAAGCCGATACCGCGATCGTCCCGACGATTGTTGAAGCCGTAATCCAAGCGGCCTTCGTAGACATGGGCGGTGGCCTCCCGCACATCCTCGTAATGATTGTTGGTCGCGTAGTTGGCCGCCTCGAGATAGGCATTGCCGTTGTCGAGAATGAACGGCACGCTTTCGTTGGTCAGGTCGTAGGTAAGCCGCGTGCCCGCCGCGTAGTCGAACGCGACGAAGGGCCGCCATGAACGATACCAGGCGTAGGAATAGCCGAGGTCTGCCGACAGATGGCCACGATCGCCGATTGCAATGTCGTTCAACCATTGCAGGCCCCGCTGATCGCGCTCGAAGCTGTTGTAGCGCCACTGGGTGTCTGCGTTGCGCACCCGCATGGTGCCGGTATTCTCGGTCTGATCCTGCGCCTGGTCGAGACGATAGACTCGGTTGGTGTTGCGGGTTTCCTGCTCGTCGGAGAAATAGGCGAAGCCGAACAAGCTTGAGCTGACGCGGTCGCTGGGCCGGTACTCCAGACGCGCCGTGCCCCCGAACTTGGTGAACTTGTTGGTGTAGTTGTGCGAGACGAAGGAATTGGGCGCGGCAAATCCGTTCCAGTCCTCGGAGTCCGGCGTCGTCTGCTGACCCGCGTCGTTGAAGTAGAGCCGGTTGGCGATGGCGTTGTTCGACTGCGTGCGCGGACGCACTTCGTACATCCCGGTCACCACCAGCCCCCAGCTCTCGTCGGCGCCGAAGCGCGGGGACCAGATCGCACTCAGCGACGGACCGATCGGGCTGTCCTTTTGATCCGCAAAACTGTTGTCGTCGGGCACGTCCATATAGCTGGTGTAGCTGGCTCCCGCAGTGACGCTCAGCGGGGCCCGCAGCGGATCGAACGCGCTAACGGTGACGATATCGATCAGCCCGCCCAGCGCCCCGGCATCCAGATCCGGCGACAGTGTCTTGTAGGCGCGCAGCTGCTGAACGGCCTCGCCGGGAATGACCTGCAGATTGACCTTGCGGGTGCCCTCCCCGTGATCGCCGGTCGTGGCCAGGGTCAGCCCGTTCATCGTCACCGGCACGAAATCGGGGTGCGTACCCCGAATGGACGCGAACTGGCCGATGTCGTCATTGTAGACCGTGCTGACGCCAGTGATGCGGCGCAGCGATTCCGCAATCGTGATGTCGGGCAGCGCGCCGATCTCGTCGCGCGAGAGAGAATCGACGATCGCCGTCGCCTGCCGGCGTGTCTCGATCTCCGCCTGATTCTGCAGCGCGGAGCCGGTGACCACGATCTCGGCGATTTCCGCATTGGCAGACGCATCCTGCGCAAGCGCGGATGAGGCACCGAGGGCTAAAATCGAGGTGCCAAAAAGCAGATGAGGCGCAAGCGTGCGGCCCGCGTTTGCGAGCACGGGAACGGTGATGGACATGAGACCCCTTCAATCGAAACCGCCGGAAGAGCCGGTCGGCCGGGGGCCTAAGCGCGCGGTGTTTCGGTTCGAGGTCGGGAAGATGTCAGGCGTAAGTCAGCGCCGCCTCGACAAACCGTCTCACACTCGATGGATCGTGCGCACATGCGCGGTGGCCAGAGTCGGCATCCATCACCGACCGCCCGAAACATCGAGCAGGGCCCGGTACAGTATGAGGCCTCGTCACCGAGTAGCCGCCTGTGCCACTTCGTGCAGCGCGCCGGCCCGCCCGAGCGGCGATGACGAACCGAGCTCCCGCGCCCGGTTCGGCGGTCCACCCGATGCATGAATTTCGGTCTCGACAGTTCACCAAGACCGACCAGCCCCGTTCCCCGGCTGCGGCTTCCCCCGGCACATGCCCAAAGATGCTATTGCGAGCTAGTTGCAGTACTGCTAGCGGACCCGCCACACAGTTCAGGGGGATCCCATGTTTGTCCGCGTTTCGTTGCCTGCTCTCGCCGTTGCACTTGCCTGGTCCGGCGGTGCCGCCGCTCAGTCGGCCAGCGCCGAGGAAGCGGAAGGCGACGCGGAGATCATCGTCAGCGCCACGCGTACCCAGCTTCCGCCCAGCGCCCTGCCGCTGACGATCGACGTCGTCGGCACTGAAGCGCTGCAGCAGCAGGTGCAGATCTCGGGCTCGACGGTCGATGCGGTCTCGGCCCTGCTGCCCTCGTTCTCCCCCACGCGCGAGAAGCTCTCCGGTTCGGGCGAGAGCCTGCGTGGCCGCTCGCCGCTCTACGCGATCAATGGCATCCCGCAGTCGACCCCGGTCCGCGACGGCTCGCGCGACGGATACACGATCGATCCGTTCTTCATCGACCGGGTCGAGGTGATCTACGGCTCCAACGCGCTGCAGGGCATCGGCGGCACCGGCGGCGTGGTGAACCAGGTCACCGTCGGCGCCCCGGCTGAGGACGGTGTCGCCGCGCGCACGCTGCTGCAGGCTTCGGCCGCCGACGGCTTCGACGGCTCGGCGATGGGCGGCAAGATCGGCTCGCTCGTCGGCTACCGCGCGGGCGCCTTCGATGCGACGATCGGCGCGACGTTCGAGCAGCGCGGTGCCTATCGGGACGGACACGGCAACAACATCGGCGTCGACGGCACCCAGGGCGAGGTCCAGGACAGCGACTCCTGGTCGGTGTTCGGCCGCTTCGGCTACCAGCTCAGCCCGAGCGCGCGGCTGGAAGTGATCGCCAACCGGTTCGAGCTGCAGGGCAACGGCAACTACGTGCTCGTGCCCGGCAATCGCGACGAAGGCATCCCCGCCAGCAGCGAGCGTGGGGTCATTCAGGGCGATCCGCCGACGAACCGCGCCGAGCTGCTCTCCGCCGCCCTGACCGACGATGATCTCGGCGGCGGCGCATTCGCCGTGCAGGCCTTCTTCAGCCGCACGCGCGACGTGTTCGGCGGCCTCGTCACCGACACGTTCCAGGATCCGGCCATCGATCCGACCGGCAATCTGTTCGACCAGTCGGCGAACCTGTCGCGCAAGATCGGCGGCAAGATCAGCTACGAGCGCGCCGTGCCCGGTTTCGAAGATCTGACCGTGACCGCCGGCTTCGACGCGCTGTTCGACCGCACCGAGCAATATCTGGCCCAGACCGGCCGCACCTGGGTTCCGGAAACCGACTTCCGCAGCCTCGCGCCGTTCGCGCAGGCGAACCTCGCGCTGTTCGGCGGTGCCGTGCGCCTGGCAGGCGGCGCGCGCTACGAGGACGTGCAACTGAAGGTGGGCGATTTCGAGACGTTGGCCTTTTACGGCCGCGTTCCCGATCACGACGGTGACGGCCGCAACGACGAAGACGACAACGGAGACGGCGTCCCCGACAATCTCGGCACTTATCGCCCCGTCCCCGTCGCGGGCGGCAGCCCCTCGTTCAACGACGTGCTGTGGAACGGCGGCGTGATAGTCGAGCCGATCGCGGGTCTGCGCGCCTACGGCAGTTATGCCGAAGGCTACACGATCGCCGACGTCGGACGCATCCTGCGCGGGATCGAGGACGAAGGCGTCGACATCGACAGCTACCTCGCGCTCGAGCCGGTCATCTCCAACAACCGCGAAATCGGATTGGAATGGAAGCGCGGGGCGATCGACGCCGGCGTCAGCTATTTCTGGTCGTCGAGTGATCTGGGATCGCTGCTCGTGCTCGGCCAGGACGGCATCTTCAGCGTCTCGCGCCAGCCGATCCAGATCGAGGGGCTGGAGGCGAATATCGCCTGGCGCACGCCGCTGCCCGGCCTCACGCTCAGCGCGGCTTACAGCGATATCGAGGGCCAGACCGACAGCAACGATGAAGACGAACTGGTGAACAACGATCTGGACGGCGCGAATATCTCGCCGGACCGGCTCAATCTCTCCGCCGACTATCGCAGCGGCCCGCTGAGCGCCCGGCTGCAGTCGCGCTTCTACCTGTCGCGCACCTTCAACGACGTTAGCGTGGACACGGACTTCGAGGGCTACACGCTGCTCGACGCCTATCTGGCCTATCAGACGGGCGCTGGTGAATTCGCACTCGCGGTGCAGAACCTGGCCGACAAGTACTACCTCACCTACGACAGCGACACCGTGCGCACGACGGACAACAACCGCTTCTACGCCGGCCGTGGGCGCACCTTCACGTTGAGCTGGCGCGGTGCTTTCTGATGCGCCTGCTCGCCCTCCTGCACGGCTGGGCCGGGGGCATCCTCGGCCTGTTGCTGGCGGTGATCGGCCTCAGCGGCACGGTGCTGGTGTGGGAGGAGAGCTGGATCGGCCTGCCGGGAGCGGACGATCCGCTGACGGCGGACCCGGCCCTGATCGGGCAGGCCGTGGCAGCGGCGATCGCGGAGGATCCGGCGCTCTCGCGCATCACCTTCGCCAACGACGACATGGGCCTCCACCAGGCGATCTACGCCGACGGCGGCGGGGCCTATCTCACGCAGGCCGGCATGGTCGTCGACCGCTGGGACAACATGTGGGGCCGGCCGGAACTGTGGCTGTTCGACCTGCACCACTACCTGTTCATGGGCGAGATCGGCGAATACCTGACCGGCGCTCTCGGCCTGCTGTTGCTGGCCTTCGCGGTGACGGGATTGATCCTCTGGTGGCGCACCCGCAGGTCCTTCGAATTCCGCCTCTGGCCGGCGCGGTTCACCAAGGGCGCGATCATCCGCCAGCACCGCGATATCGGCGCGGTCGCCTCGCCGGTGCTGATCCTGAGCGCGCTGACGGGCGCCTTCATGATATTCCCCGCCGTGTCGGAAGCGCTACTGACGCCCTGGGCGGAGCCTACCGAGGCGGCCGCGCTGGTCCAGCCGGAAACGTCCGCCCAGGGCACCGCCGCGGCCGACTGGCCGACCGTCATGGCCAATGCGCAGGCCGCTTTCCCCGACGCGTTCCCGCGCCGTCTGACACTGCCGCAGGAGCCGGGCGCGCCGCTCACGCTGCGGCTGAAGCAGAGCTTCGAGTGGACTCCCAACGGCCGGACCTACGTCTATCTCGATCCCGCCACGGGCACCGTTCTCGGGACGGACGATCCGGCCGCCGGCGACACGGCCTCGGCGATCACCGAGAAGTACTACCCGGTCCACGCCGGCAAGGTCGGCGGCACGGCCTGGCGGGTAGTGCTGACATTCTCCGGCCTCGCGCTCGTACTCCTCGGCACGCTCGCGACCTGGAGCTTCTGGTTCGGCAGCAAGCGGTCGAAGTCGCGGAAGCGCCCGCAGGCCGCCGCGGCGCGCGCGTTGGTGCCGCGCCAGGCGGACCTGCCCTGACCGCACGGCCCCGTAGCGCGGCACCGGATTAGCGGTTACGGCTGGCGCGCTCCGGCCGGACCTGCGGCGGAGGCTGCGAGGAGCCAAGGCGATTTCCACCCCCTCCCCCGCCGCCACGCTCGACACCCGGGTCATCTGGGCCATCGCCCTGCCCGCGATGGTCACCAATGTCGCGACCGCGCTGATCGGGGTCGGCGACATGTGGATCGTCGGGCGGCTGGAGGATGCCGCGGCGCAAGGCGCGGTGGACGTCGGCGCGCGGCTGTTCGCGGTGCTGTTCACCGTTATGAACTTCCTCAAGACCGGCACGACCGGGCTCGTCGCGCAGGCGGGCACGCGCAGCGGCACGCAGGAACAGGCGGCGATACTGCTGCGCGGGGCGACGATCGGGATCGCGATCGCGGCCATGCTGCTGATTGCCAAGCCGGTGCTGATGCCGGCGCTGCTCGGCCTCCTGGGCGCGGAGGGCGAGGTGCTCGCGGCCGCGCGCACCTACGCCGAGATCCGCTACTGGACCGCGCCGGGCGTCATGCTCAACCTCGCGCTGATCGGCTATCTCGTGGGGCGGCGGCGGATGGCGGCGGTGCTCGTGTTCGAGGTCGCCTACAACTTGCTCAACGTCGCGCTGGGGCTGTGGTTCGTGCTCGGCCTCGACATGGGAATCGCCGGTGTCGGCTGGTCGAGCTTCGCCGCCGAATATGCGAAGCTGGCCGCGGTCGCGATCTTCGTGCTGCGGGGCGAGCAGGGGCGCACGATCCTCGACGCCGCGCGCGAGCGCACGGTGCTGCGTTGGAACAGCCTGCGCCCGTTCCTCTCGCTCAACCGCGACCTGTTCCTGCGCACGGTGGTCCTGATGGTCGCCTTGGCCGCGCTGACCCGGCTGAGCGCCGAGCGTGGCGCCGTGGTGCTCGCGGCGAACGGCATCCTCTACCAGATGTTCGTCTTCACCGCGCTGCTGCTCGACGGGTTCGAGAACGCGGCGCAAGTGCTCAACGGCGAACGCGCGGGCGCCCGCGACCGCGAGGGTTTCGCGCGCTATATCAAGGCGATCCTGCTGCGCGGCTTCGGCGCGGCGGCGCTGGTCGCCCTCGCCTTCGCGCTGCTGGCCGATCCGATCCTCGCGAGCTTCGCCGCAACCGACGCCGTGGCCGAGGCGGCCCGGCAGCAGGCGTTTTGGCTGGTCCTGATTCCCTTCGCCGGTGTCGCCGGCTTCGTGTTCGACGGTGTCTTCGTCGGCGCGAGCTGGACGCGGGCGCTGCTCGTCTCGATGCTCGGCGCGGCGGCGGTCTATGCCGGCGTGCTGTGGCTCGCCTGGCCGCACGGCAACTGGGGCCTGTGGCTCGCCTTCGCGTTGTTCCTCGTCGCGCGTGCGGCGATCCAGGCGGCAATGCTTCCGGCACTCATGCGCCGCGGGTTTGCCGCAGCTTAGCTTCTCGAGCCACCAGCCCGATCCACACCCCGAAGCAGGCGTTCGCTTCCGCTTTCACCCTGCAGGACGCTGACGTCGCCCGTCGTCTCGAGCACGACCGCGCGCACTTGCGAGAGATCGCGAACGTCAGCCTCGCGCAGCTTGGCGAACAGGTCGCTCTCGGCCACGCGGGTCCGGTCGAGCGCGTCACGCAGAATCTCGCCGTCGCGCATCAGCAGCACCGGTTCGTTCTGGATGATCTTCTCGACCGCCGGGGAAATCCTGCGCAGCCGTGCCGCGCCCCATTGTGCTAGGAACAGCCCCGCCATCGCCACCAGCGGCTGGGCGAAACCGCTCCAGGTGTCGGCCTGCGATGCTCCGGCGACGAGGCTGCCCAGTGCAATGGTCATGACGAAGTCGAAGCTCGTCATCTTGGACAGCGAGCGCAGCCCGTTGACCCTGACGAGCAGTACCACCCACGCAAGAGCGGCAACCGCGAGCAGCAGGCCGCGCGCCACTATGTCGAGCGTATCGTTCGCAAACAGGATCGGCCGGTCCTTTCGTTACCGGCCGATCAACGTCACTCGCCCTTGATCGGTCCCGGCTCGTTGGCGAGGATGCCGACCACCTGGGTCCACACCGCCACGTTCTGGCGGAGCTGCACCGGATCGACCTTGTCGAGCGTGTCGTCGGGCGTGTGGTGCAGGTCGAAGTAGCGCGTGCCGTCCTGCGCGAGATCGATGATCGCGCTGTTCTGATCGCGCACGATGTTGATGTCCGCTCCGCCGGTAGCGACGCCGGTGCCGTTGGAGACGCCGAAGCGCGCGACGGCCGCCGCGATCTTCGCGTGCAGGTCGGGATTGCTCTCGCGGAAATTGCTCTCGAACTGCCAGATGCGGTCCGCGCCGAAATCGCTTTCCAGGCCGACCGCGATCGGCTCATCGATATGCGCGGCGGAATAGGCCTTGGAGCCCCACAGCCCGGTCTCTTCCGCCCCTGCGAACAGCACGCGGATCGTGCGCAGCGGCTGACCCGCGGCGGCCACGTGCTTCGCGGCCGCGGCGACGATGCCGCAGCCCGCGCCGTCGTCGATCGCGCCCGTGCCGAGGTCCCAACTATCGATATGGCAGGCGACGAGCACCGGCGGCAGCGAGGGATCGCGCCCGACGATCTCGCCGACGACGTTGCCGCTCGTGGTGGTCCCCAGATCGCGCGGCGTGAACACGAGCTTCATGCGGATCGGCTGCCCCTCGGCGCGGTCGAACATCCGCTCGAGGTTCGCCGCGTCGGGCAGCGACAGCGCGCCCGCCGGGATCGGCGCCACGCCTTCGGGGAACGAGGTGCCGCCCGCGTGCGGGTTGCGGTGATAGTCCGTGCCGACCGACTTGATCACGCTCCCGACCGCGCCCTTGCTCGCCGCGATCCCCGCACCGACCCAGCGCGCTGGGCCGGCAAAGCCGTATTGCGAGCCGTCCTGCGTGGGCGTCATGTCGTGGCTGATATAGGCGATCTTGCCCTCCAGGCTCCCCGCCGGCGCGGCCTGGAGCGCCGCGACGCTCTCGAACTCGACCACTTCGGCGGTGATTCCCTCCGGCCCGGTCGAGGGGCTGCCGCCGAGCGCCGTCACATGGAACGGCTGCGGGAACGGGCTGACGATCTCGGCGGTCTCGATGCCGCGGACCCAGGTCTCCATCTCGAACGGCTCGTCGGCCACGTTGGCGAAGCCGTTGGCCTTGAGCCATGCGACCGACCAGTCGCGCCCGCGCTTCTCGGCCTCGGTGCCGGCCTGGCGCGGCCCGACCTCGGTCGTGATTCCCTCGACGAAGTCCCACGCGAGCGTGTCGCTTTCGAGCGCAGCATCGGCGCTGGCGGCAGCGGCGGGAGTTTCGGAAGCGACGGTCTGCGCGGCGGCGAGCGTCGGGAGCGATGCGGCGGCGAGCGCCAGTGCCAGAGTCCTCATGGCCGCGCTTGCTATCGGCGTCTTGCGGCCAAGTCCAGCTTGCCCGCGCCCTCGCCAACGCCTATCTGCGCGCCAACTCTCAAAACACCCGTTTGTACCCGAAGGACGACTGATGGCCGCCCAATACGCATTCGTCATGAAGAACATGACCAAGACTTTCCCCGGCGCTCCCAAGCCGGTGCTGCAGGACATCAACCTGCAGTTCTACCAGGGCGCCAAGATCGGCATCGTCGGCCCCAACGGCGCGGGCAAGTCGACCCTGATGAAGATCATGGCCGGCATCGACACCGACTTCACGGGCGAGGCCTGGCCGGGCGAGAACATCACCGTCGGCTACCTGCCGCAGGAGCCGCAGCTCGACGAAAGCAAGACGGTGCTCGAGAACGTCAAGGACGGCGCACGCGAGGTCGCCGACATGGTCGACCGCTTCAACGCGATCAGCGCCGAGATGGGCGATCCGCAGGACGACACCGACTTCGACGCGCTGATGGAGGAGATGGGCACGCTCCAGGAGCAGATCGACGCGGTCGACGGGTGGACGCTCGACAACCAGCTCGAAATCGCCATGGAGGCGCTGCGCTGCCCGCCCGGCGACTGGCCGGTCACCGATCTGTCTGGCGGTGAGAAGCGCCGCGTGGCGCTCACCCGCCTGCTGATCCAGAAGCCCAGCATCCTGCTGCTGGACGAGCCGACCAACCACCTCGATGCCGAAAGCGTCGAATGGCTCGAAAACCACCTCAAGGAATACGCCGGCGCGGTGCTGATGATCACCCACGACCGCTACTTCCTCGACCATGTCGTCGGCTGGATCCTCGAGCTCGATCGCGGCAACTACTTCCCTTACGAAGGCAACTACTCGACCTACCTCGAGAAGAAAGCCAAGCGCCTCGAACAGGAATCGCGCGAGGAAAGCGGGCGGCAGAAGTCGCTCAGCCGCGAACTCGAATGGATCCGGCAGACGCCGGCCGCGCGCCAGACGAAGTCCAAGGCGCGTATCCGCAAGTTCGAGCAGCTTCAGGAATCGCAGAACGACCGCAAGCCGGGCAAGGCGCAGATCGTCATCCAGGTCCCCGAACGCCTCGGCGGCAAGGTCATTGAGGCGAAGAACATCTCCAAGGCCTATGGCGACAAGCTGTTGTTCGAGGATCTTTCGTTCATGCTGCCGCCCGGCGGGATCGTGGGCGTGATCGGGCCGAACGGCGCCGGCAAGTCGACGCTGTTCAAGCTGATCACCGGCCAGGAACAGCCCGACAGCGGCACGATCGAGATCGGCGAGACGGTACGCCTCGGCTTCGTCGACCAGAGCCGCGACCATCTCGATCCGAAGAAGAACGTCTGGGAGGAAATCTCGGACGGGCTCGACTACATGAAAGTGAACGGCAACGACGCGAGCACGCGGGCCTACGTCGGCGCGTTCAACTTCAAGGGCCAGGACCAGCAGAAGAACGTCGGCAAGCTGTCGGGCGGTGAACGCAACCGCGTCCACATGGCCAAGATGCTCAAGACCGGCGGCAACGTGCTGCTGCTGGACGAGCCGACCAACGACCTCGACGTCGAGACGCTCGGCGCACTGGAAGATGCGATCGAGAACTTCGCCGGCTGCGCCGTGGTCATCTCGCACGACCGCTTCTTCCTCGACCGCCTGGCGACCCACATCCTCGCGTTCGAAGGCAACAGCCACGTCGAATGGTTCGAAGGCAACTTCGAAGCCTACGAGGAAGACAAGCGCCGGCGGCTGGGCGACGCAGCCGACCGACCGACGCGCCTGGCGTACAAGAAGCTGACGCGCTGACCGCCTTGCCCCTCCCGCTCGCGCGAGGGGCAAGCGCGATCTAACTCTCGATCGGGAGCGGGCGAGCTCCGCCGCCCTCGCCACTTATGAAACAGTTACCCGGCGCCGGCGTTCTCTCATCAAAGGAGAACGTGATGCGGTCGACCAGGGACGTTATCGAAGATCATCTCGCGCTACGCCGCGAGCACGACCTGGAAACCGATATCGACCGGAACTACGCCGACGATCTGGTCGTGCTTTCGAAAGACGGCGTGTTCCACGGCAAGGACGGGATTCGCCAGACGGCGAAGATCCTGCGCGAAAACCTGCCCGATGCGACGTACCGCTACGAACTGGTCCAGGTCGCGGAGGATTATGCCCTGCTGGGCTGGACCGCGAAAGCCGTCAATGGCGCACGCACCCGCCATGGCGCCGACGCCTTTGTGGTCAAAGACGGGCTTATTGCGGTGCAGATCATCCACTTCGACGTCGACCGGCCGGGCTAGCGAGGAGCCCCCGGCGCGATGCTCAGGCCACTTGCTCGGCGCTGCGCCAGAGGTCGCGGATGCCTTCGGGCAGGATGGCCTTGACCTTCTCGACCTGCCCGGTGTCGATATTGCGCGACAGCACGTCGAACACCGCCCGGATCGCCTCCTCCGGATCGACCGGGCGCGTGTCGGCCAGCCATTCGGTCACTTCGGCGACGAACTCCTCCCGGTTGCAGCGGATCGGCTGACGCGCCGGCTGGTACTGGTCGTAATAGACCCCGCGCACGAGCAGCGGGAGCTGCGCGCCGAGGTGCGCCGCCTCCTCCACCGGCAAGCGGTCACGCAGCTTGTGCAGCACCGTGCTCAGCGCTTTCCACGCGACCTGCCGATCGGGGCCGAGCCGCTCCATGATCTGGTCGAGCCAGATGTTGGTCGTCTGCAGGGTCTTGTCGAATACCTCGAGGCCGTTGGCGCTCATCGGTCTTCTCCTTGGTTGGCGCGTCAGGTGGCGTGAAGGCCACCGGGCTGCGCGATCTGGCTCAGCGCTTCGCCCGTATCGCGCTCGTCCTTCTTGGCGAGATCGCCGATCGAGACGATGCCCACCAGCCGCTTGTCGCGATCGACCACGGGCATGCGGCGAAGCTGCTGGTCGCCCATGTTCTCGAGCACTTCCTCCGCGTCGTCGTCGGCGTAGCAGTACCGGACCTCGCCGCTCATCGTCTCGCGCACGGGCGTGTCGCACTCGCGGCCTTTCGCCACGGCGCGGATCGCGATATCGCGGTCGGTGATCATCCCGACGAGGCGCTCGTCCTGCCCTACCGGCAACACGCCGGCATCGATCCGTTCCATGATCCGCGCGGCTTGCTGGATCGTGTCGTCCGGGCTCGCGACCTGGACGTCTCTCGTCATACATTCGCTGACTTGCATTGCTGATCTCCGCTTGGCTGGGTGACTTGCCCGGCGCGGCGACCCGCGGCCGGCGCGCGGAGCAAGGGCGCGGAAATGTCCGCGTCTATCCGGCCAATGGATGGCCGCCGATAACGTTGCGTGCGCCGCCGCAGGCAGGCCACGGCTCGGCCCGGTGGTGGGAGACTGGCCGGATCTCCTCCACCCTCCCGTCATCCCGGCGAAAGCTGGGATCGCTGGCCGCACTGGCCGACCTGGCGGCACGCGACCCCAGCTTTCGCTGGGGTGACGGGAGAAAGTTAAGGGGGCGCGCTGATCGGCGCCGTCCCCCTCAATCCGCCGCTTTGACGATCTCCGCCCAGGCGGCCTCGTCGATCACCTCGATGCCGAGTTCCGCCGCTTTCTTGAGCTTGCTGCCCGCGCCGGGGCCGGCGACCAGGAGGTCGGTCTTGGCGCTGACCGATCCGGCGGCCTTGGCACCAAGACGCTCGGCCTGAGCCTTGGCCTCGTCGCGGCTCATCGTCTCCAGCTTGCCGGTGAAGACGACCGTCTTGCCCGCCACCGCGCTGTCCCTGGTTTCCACGACGTAGGGCGGCGGATCGACCACGCCCGCGCCGGGCTCGGCGCCGATCAGGTCGTGCCAGACATCGCGGTTATGGTCTTCGTGGAAGAAGTCGGCCAGCGCGAAGCCGACCGCGGTGCCGATCCCGTCGGCGCGGACTTCGAGGATGTCCTTGATCGCCTCGACCATGCGCGCGTTGAACTTGCCTTCGGACTCCTCCGGCCCGCGCGGGTTCTCCTCGCGATAGGCGTGGATTTCGGCGGCCTTGCCCGGCAGGCGGCGGATGTCGCTCAGGCCCTTCATCAGGTCGCGCGCCGTGACCGCGCCGACGTGGCGAATGCCGAGGCCGAACAGCAGCCGCGCGGCGTCGGGCGCGCGCTTGGCCTCGATGCTCGCCAACAGGTTGTCCACAGACTTGTCCTTCCACCCCTCGAGCGCGAGGATCTCCTCGCGGCGGCTCTTGAGGCGGAAGATGTCAGCCGGGCTTTCCAGCCAGCCGAGAGCGAAGAACTGGTCGATGGTCTTCTCGCCCAGCCCCTCGATGTCGAGCGCGCCGCGGCTGACGAAGTGCTTGAGACGCTCGGTCCGCTGCGCGGGGCAGATCAGCCCACCGGTGCAGCGGACGTCGACCTCGCCTTCCTCGGCGACGGCCTCGCTATGGCATTCCGGGCATTCCTCCGGGAAACGATAGAGCGGCCGCTCCGCCTCGCGGGTCAGGTTCTCGACCACTTGCGGGATCACATCGCCCGCGCGCTGGACCTTGATCCGGTCGCCCGGCCGCACGCCGAGCCGCGCGATCTCGTCGCGGTTGTGCAGCGTGACGTTGGTCACCGTCACCCCGCCGACGAGCACCGGCGCGAGCCGGCCGACCGGGGTCAGCTTGCCCGTGCGCCCGACCTGAATGTCGATCGCCTCCAGCGTGGTCTCGGCCTGCTCCGCCGGGAACTTGTGCGCCAGCGCCCAGCGCGGCGCCTTGGCGACGAAGCCGAGCCGCTCCTGCCAGTCGAGCCGGTCGACCTTGTAGACGACGCCGTCGATCTCGTAGCCGAGCTTTCCGCGCCCCTCGCCGATCGCGCGGTAGTGCGCGAGCATCTCCTCCAGCGAATGGCAAAGCTTGAGGTCCGGGCTGATTGGCAGGCCCCATTCGCCGATCCGGCGCATGACCTCGAACTGCGTCTCCCCCGGCACCTCGGACGCCGCGCCCCAGCCGTGCGCCCAGAACCGCAAGGGGCGGCTGGCGGTGACGCTCGAGTCCTTCTGCCGCAGCGAGCCGGCGGCGGCGTTGCGCGGGTTGGCGAACTGGCGGACTTTCGCGGGGTCGAGATCCTCCCCCTTCGCCTCCGCCTGCACCCGCGCCTCCTCCATCAGCCGCCCGTTGAGCGCGAGGAAAGCCTCGCGCTCCATATAGACCTCGCCGCGCACCTCGAACACTTCGGGCGCCCCACTGGGCAGCGTCTGCGGAATATCCGCGATACACGCGACGTTGGCGGTAACGTCCTCCCCCACCTGCCCGTCACCACGCGTCGCCGCCCGCACCAACTCCCCATTCTCATACCGCAGCGAGCACGACAGCCCGTCGATCTTGTCCTCGGCCGTGAAAGCCAGCGGCTCGCCCTCGCCGAGAGCGAGATAGCGCCGCACGCGCGCGACGAAATCCGCCACCTCTTCCTCGGCGAAGGCGTTGTCGAGGCTCATCATGCGAACCTCGTGCGTCACCTTCGACAGCGGCGACCCCGCGACCGCATGCCCGACCGCCTGCGACGGCGAGTCCGCCCGCACGAGATGCGGAAACCGCTCCTCCAGCTCCGCATTGCGGCGCACGAGGGCGTCGTATTCCTGGTCGGTGATCTCCGGCGCGTCCTCGGCATGATAGAGCCGGTTATGCCGCGCGATCGCCCTCGCGAGCCGCATCAGTTCGTTGGCGGCCTCGGCTTCGGAAAGGCTCTCGTCGGCCATCGTGTCAGAACTCCACCCGCGCAGGCGGCGGCTGCTTGTCGAACGCCTCGCCCGCGAACGCGCCATCCCGCTCGACCCAGTGGAGGAAGAGGTGCGCGGACCACCGGTTCGGATTGGGCGTGGTCCGCCCGTGATGGTGGTGCACCCCCTTGTAGAGCACCGCATCCCCCGGAACCATTTCGATCGCGACCGCGTCCTCCCCGTCCGCGAACGCCGCGTCGGCGCGGGCATAAGGCTCGACGATCGGCTCGCGCACGACCTCGAGCGGCCAGGGCTTGTCGTCGGCATAACCGAGCGTGAGCGACAGGCTGTGCTCACACGCCGGACGATCCCCGTGCACGCGGCAGATGTCGCCAGCGCCGTAGAGCCGGAAATAGCAGTATGTCGGCAGCAGCGGCACGCCGACTTCGCCCTGCACCGCCGCGGTGAGACCCCAGTGGAACGTCGCGAACAGCGGGTAATGGTAGCCGTAGATCTCGACCGCCGGCCGCGCGAGCAACGGCCCCGCCTGCCGGAGGCGCGCAAGATCGACCTTCTGCCGGGCGAAATCCGTCTTCATCCGCGCCAGCAAGCCGGTCGCGACTTCGCGCGAGACCAGACCTTCCAGCAATCGGTAGCCGTCGCGGTGATAATCGCCGGCCTTCGCCTCGCTCACGGTGTCTCTCCTGCGGAGTTCTCCCCACGCAGCACTTTCAGCATGGCGGGTTCGTTGGCGGCGTAGGCTTCGGAGCCCGGCGTGAGGACGTCGAAGTGGCTGGCGCCGGGATTCTCTCGAACCTCCAGCCGCGTGCCCGTAGCGCGGATTGCCGCCTGCGCGGGTTCAGGCGGAGACGCGAGGACAGCCTGGACGAACAGCAGCTCGTCGAGCTTCGGCGGGTGCGCGAGCGGGGAGATCGCGGCGTGGCGGCCCGGGTCGCCGCCCATGAACGGATCGACCGCGGAAAACTCGCACAGGGCGTCGAACGCCGCGCGCTCGGCCCCGATATCCGCGGGGCCGTCGAGGACGATCGCGGCGCGCACCGACAGCGGCGCGCGCGCGCCCAGCGGGCCGTCGCTCCCCTGCGCCATCGCCAGCCACTGTGCCGGCAGCGCGCCCGCCGAATGGCCGACCAGCGCCACCCGCGCGCGGTCGACCGGATGCGCGGCTGCAACCTCGTCAATCAGCGCAGCCGCCGCCTGCCAGTCCGCGAAGCTGCCCGGCCAGCCGCCCCCGTCGCCGACCTCGCGGTAATCGACGTTGAGCGTGGCGATCCCCTGCCCCTGCCAGCGCGTCGCGAGGGGCGCCATGTAGGCCTGGTTGGCCACGCCCGCCTTCCAGCACCCGCCGTGGAAGATCACCGCGAGCGGGAACGGCCCTTGCCCCGCCTCGGCCCTTTCCGGCAACCGCAACTCGGCAAACCCGCGCGGATGATCGGCATAGCGCAGCACCGCATCGGGCTCCGACGGCGCGAGATGCACATCGGTGCCGAACCTGTCGCCACTGGCGGGCGCAACCGGCACGGTCTCGGCCGAGGACGAGCTCGCCGCCATCAGCAAGGCGTTCCCGAGCGCGGCATGCCTCACACCCCCTCCAGCAGTCGGTCCGCCTGCGCGCGCGCCTCGGGCGTCACTTCGGCGCCCGAGAGCATGCGGGCGATTTCCTCCTGCCGTCCGCTCTCGTCGAGCAGCAGGACGGAGGTCTTGGTGACGGTCCCCTCGCTCGACTTGGCGATCAGGTAATGCACGCGGCCGCGCGCGGCGACTTGCGGACTGTGCGTCACTGCGAGCAATTGCCCGCCGCTCGCCAGCCGCGCGAGACGCTCGCCGATCGCGCTCGCGACCGCGCCGCCGACGCCGCGGTCGATCTCGTCGAAGATCACCGTCGCCGCCCCGCCCTGCTCGGCCAGCGCAACCTTGAGCGCGAGGATGAAGCGCGACAGCTCGCCCCCGCTGGCGATCTTGGCCAGCGGCGCGAAGTCGGCACCCGGATTGGTCGCGATCAGGAACTCGACGCTGTCCAGCCCGTGCGGCCCCCAGCGCTCCTCGGGCAACCGGGCAACCGCGGTGCGGAAGCGCGCCGCGTCGAGCTTGAGCGGGGCCAGCTCCTGCGCCACCGCCTCGTCGAGCTTTGCGGCCGCAGCAAGGCGCGCCTCGTGCAAGGCGCCCGCTCGCTCGCGGTAACGCTCGCCGGTCTCGCGCGCGGCGGCTTCGAGTGCGTCGAGCTCGGCCTCCCCGCCCTCGATGGCATCGAGCGCGGCGCGGAACGCGCGCATCCTGTCGGGCAGTTCGTCGACCTCACAGCGGTGCTTGCGCGCCAGCGCGCGCAAGTCGAACAGGCGGGTCTCGGCGGCTTCCAGCGCGGCGGGATCGTGGACCAGCGCCTCGGCCGCAGCCTGCAGCTTCTCCTCGGCCTCGCCCGCCTCGATCACCGCGCGGTCGAGCGCCGTGAGCGCTTCGGCCAGCAGCGGGTGCTCGGGCGCGATCCGGTCGAGCCGCCGCGCCGCCACCCGGAGCGAGGCGAGCGGCGAATCCGACCCGTCCCACACGTGGCGCAGCTCCTCGAGGTCGCCCGAGAGCCGCTCGCCCTTCTGCATGGCCGCGCGCGCCTCCGCCAGCCGCGCCTCCTCACCGGCTTGCGGCTCGAGCGCCGTCAGCTCTGCGAGATGCGCCAGCAGCAGGTCCTGGTCGGCCTTGGCTTGCTCGATCGCCGCGCGCGCGCTCTCCAGCTGCTCGTCCGCCGCGCGCCATGCGTCCCATGCGGCGGCGACACCGGCGGCATCGGCCCCGGCATAGCGGTCGAGCAGCGCCCGGTGCCCGCGCGGATTGACGAGGCCGCGGTCGTCGTGCTGCCCGTGCAGCTCGACCAGCGCGGGCGCGAGCGTGCGCAGCAGCGCGACGCTGACCGGCTGATCGTTGACGAAGGCCTTGCTGCCCCCGTCGGCGCGCACCTGACGGCGGATAATCAGCGGTTCGCCCGGCTCGATCGCGATCTCCGCATCATCGAGCGCTTCGGCCATCGCATCGGGCAGCCGCGCGAATTCAAAGCTCGCAGTCACGCTCGCACGGTCCTCGCCGGCGCGCACCAGCATGGTCTCCGCCCGGTTGCCGAGCACGAGGCCGAGCGCGTCGAGCAGGATCGACTTGCCCGCACCCGTCTCGCCGGTAAGCACACCGAGACCACGCCCGAAATCGAGATCGAGCGCTTCGATCAGCACGACGTTGCGGATGGACAGGCGGGTCAGCATGACTGGCCCGATTCTCTAGCCGGAATGAGAAAGCACGTCACCAACCGGCGCGCGCTTGCGAACAGGCGCGATCAGCTGGCGGTCACGCCGGCTGCGTGGTCCTGCACCAGGTCGTAGGCTTTCTCGTACCACTCGTTGCCCGGATAGTTGGCACCGAGCACGGCGGTGTACTTCACCGCCTCCTCGGGAATGCCGAGCGCCAGGCTGCTTTCCGTCAGGCGGTAGAGCGCTTCGGGCGCGTGGCTGGTGGTCTGGAAGTTGTCGACCACGTTCTGGAAACGGATCTGCGCCGCCAGCCAGTTGCCGCTGCGCTGGTAGAAACGCCCGATCTCCATCTCCTTGCCGGCGAGGTGATCGTTGACGAGGTCCAGCTTCAACCGTGCGTCGGACGCGTATTCGGTCTGCGGGAAACGCCGCACGACCTCGTTCAACGCGGTGCGCGCCTGCTCGGTGATCGCCTGGTCGCGGTGCACGTCGCTGATCTGCTCGTAATAGCTGAGCGCGATCAGGTAATAGGCGTAAGGCGCGTCCTTGTTGCCCGGGTGGATCGACAGGAAGCGCTGCGCGCTCTGGATTGCCTGGTTGTAATCCTTCGCCACGTAATAGCTGAACGCGCTCATCAGCTGCGCGCGGCGGGCCCAGGGCGAATAGGGATGCTGACGCTCGACTTCGTCGAACAGCGCGGCGGCGAGCTTGGCGTTGCCGCTGTCGAGCCGCCGCTTGGCTTCCGCGTAGAGCGTCTCCACGTCGCGCGCGACATAGGCGAGCGAATCTTGGGGTCCGCCGCCACCGCCGGCACAACCTGCGGTGAGGACAGTGGCCGCGCAGGCAGTGGCGGCGAAAGCGAGCTTGAGCGGCGAACGCGGACGTGTGGTCATGGCAGCGGCCTATACCGCCGCACTCGCTGAACGCAAAGTGAAGTTGGCGAGGGAGTGGGCCGCCATCCGGTCATCCAATCCCGCCATCACTTGTCCGGGTCATCAATTATGCGCGTCATCCCGGCGAAAGCCGGGATCGCCCTCCACCAGGTCGTCGTTCGCTGCACGCGATCCCGGCGTTTGCCGGGATGACGACAAGCCGGTCACGACGACGCAGTCATCCCCGCAGGCGCGTCCCACAGCAGATGCCGGTTATCCAGCATGACGAGATTGTTCGCACGGATGATCTCGCCCTTGGTCTTGTAGCCCAGCAGCTGCTCGGGCGGGGTGTCGGGATTGACGATCATCACCCGGATTTCTTCCGAGGTGAAGTCGCTCAGGCCGCGTGCGCGCTCCACGCCGTCGGTGTCGTAGAGGTGCAGCACGTCGCCGCGGGTGAAGTCGCCGTCCATCGCCTGAATGTCCTCACGCCGGATGGAGCGCTTGTTCTGAACCAGCTCGTCGGCGAGTTCCTTCGAAACCTCGACGCTGCCGGCCATCTGCAGGCGATTGGCGATCCAGCCGTCCTTTCCGGACATGGGATTCGGGTTGGGAAGGCAGCGGGTGCAGCGCCGCTCACCGTTCAGCACGGCGGACAGCGGGCGCTCGTACTCGCCGTTGGCGATATAGGTCATGCAGCCCGCTTCCTGCGCCATGTTCGCGGCCTTGAGCTTGGTCGTCATGCCGCCGGTGCCGAGCGTGCTCGTGCCGGTGGTCGCGGCCATGTACTCGCCCACGTCGTGGACTTCTTCGACCAGCCTGGCGCCCGGCTCGCTGGGATTGCGGTCGTAGAGGCCGTCGACGCAGGTCAGGATGATGAAGTCCTTCGCGCCGACCATCTGCGCCACTTTGGCGGCCAGCCGGTCGTTGTCGCCGACGCGGATCTCCTCGGTCGTGATCGTGTCGTTCTCGTTGACGATCGGCACGACGCCCGCCTCCAGCAGCCGGTGCACGGTGTTGCGGGTGTTGAGGAAGCGGCGGTGGTGTTCGAAGTCGCCCAGCGTCAGCAGGACCTGCGCGATGTCAAAACCGTATTCGTGGCCGACCTGCTTGTAGGCGTTAAGGAGCAGCGGCATGCCGCAGGCGGCGGCGGCCTGCTTGTCGCTGACGCCCGCGCTCTCCGGCGTTTCGCCGACAGTTTTGAGACCCAGCGCGACCGCTCCCGAAGAACAGAGGATCACGTTGTAACCTTCGTTGCGAAGGCGGGTGACATCCTCCAGAAGCCGTTGAATGAAGCTGAAGCGCGGGGTGAGCAGGTCCGAATTCGCAAGCAGGGCGGAACCAATCTTGACGACGATGTTTCGATTCTCGGCCACGACGATAAAATCCACTCCTTGAAAAATTCCGGTCGGTACGTAGATAGCCATTGTGCAATGCACAACCGGGAACACGGAAAAAGTTCACTTGCGGCGCGGCGTTCGACCGTTGCGATCGAATTCGTTATCGAGCCGCGGCCACATCCATCGAACTATTCATTTATAGCGAGGGGCGACACTTGAATTTCAATAACATACTCATGATCGGCTGCGGCAAGATGGGTGGTGCACTTCTCAATCACTGGATGAGCGGCGGGGAGAACTTTACCATCGTCGATCCCGCGCTCGAGTCCGCACCTTCGCCCGCTCGGCTCGTTTCCGATCTCAACGCTCTCGGCGAGGAAAAGTTCGATGTCGTGATCGTCGCGATCAAGCCGCAGATGATCGACGACGTGCTCCCCGACTATGCGAGCCGGCTGGCCGAGGGCGGCTACGTGCTGTCGATCGCCGCCGGCTTGTCGGCCCAGCGCATCGCCCGTGCAATGGCCGGCGCGGGAGAGGGGGCGCCGGTCGTGCGCGTCATGCCCAACCTGCCGGCAGCCGTCGGCCAGGGCGTCAGCGGGCTCTATGCCGGCCCGGAAATCGACGCGGACCAGCGCGCCCACGCGTCCGCGATGATGGAGCGCGCGGGCACCGTCGTGACCGTCGACGACGAGGACCGGCTCGACCGCGTGACCGCCGTCGCCGGCTCCGGCCCCGGCTATGTGTTCGAGATCGCCCGCGCCTATGTCGCCGCCGCGCAGGAACAGGGCTTCAGCGCCGAAGATGCCCGCGCCATGGTGCTGGGCACTATGGCCGGCGCGCTCGCCATGGCGATGGAGGACGGCGCACCCGACCTCGAAACGCTGCGCAATTCGGTGACCAGCAAGGGCGGCACCACCGCCGCCGGCCTTGCCGCGCTCAACGGCGACGAGACGCTCTCGCGCCTGATGCGCGTGACGCTGCAGGCGGCCTACGACCGGGCGGTCGAGCTGCGCTGACTTGCGGCGCGCTCCCGCTCATGACACGAACGACACGAGGATTCCGATGAACGACCAGACACTCGACCCGCAGATCCACATCCATGAGCTCGGCCGCCGCGCGCGCGATGCGGCGCGCGGGCTGCTCGCCGCCAGCACCGAAGCGAAGAACGCGGCGCTGCGCGAGGCCGCGAAGGCGCTGCGCCATGCCATGCCCGCGCTGCTGGAGGTGAACGCGGCCGATGTCGCGAGCGTCGAGGGCAAGAAGCCCGACAGCTTCATCGACCGCCTCCGCCTGACCGAAGAGCGCATCGAGGGCATGGCCAAGGCGCTCGAGGAAATCGCCGAGCTGCCCGACCCGGTCGGCCGCAAGCTCGCCACCTTCGATCGGCCCAACGGCCTGAAGATCGAGCGTGTCGCCGTCCCCATCGGGGTGATCGGCATGATCTACGAATCGCGCCCCAACGTCGGCGCCGACGCCTCCGCGCTATGCCTCAAGTCCGGCAACGCGATCATCCTGCGCGGCGGTTCGGAGAGCCGCAACTCGACCCGCGAGATCGTCGCCGCCATGCGCAAGGGCCTCGCCGCCGCCGGCCTGCCGGAAGACGCGGTGCAGACCGTCCAGACCACCGATCGCGAGGCCGTCGCCGAGCTGCTGCGCGCGGTCGACTACGTCGATCTCGTCATCCCCCGCGGCGGGCGCGGGCTGGTGGAGCTGGTGCGCGATCAGGCCAAGGTCCCCACCCTCCTCCACCTCGACGGCAACTGCCACAGCTACGTCCACGAGGCGGCCGACATCGACGAGGCGGTGCAGGTCATCCGCAACGCCAAGCTCCGCCGCACCGGCGTCTGCGGCGCGACCGAGTCGATCGTCATCGACCGCGCGGTCGCGGGCGAGGTCGTGCCCAAGCTCGCCGACGCGATGGCCGCCGACTGCGAGCTGCGCGGCGATGCCGAGGCGGTCGCGCTCGACAGCCGGATCAAGCCCGCGACCGAGGAGGACTGGGACACCGAATACCTCGACCCCATCGCCAGCGTGAAGATCGTCGGCGGGCTCGACGAAGGCATCGCCTGGGTCGACACCCACTCCAGCCACCACACCGACGCGATCCTGACCGAGGACGCGGACGCCGCCCGCCGCTTCCTCACCGCGATCGACAGCGCCGTGGTGATGCACAACGCCTCCACCCAGTTCTCCGACGGCGGGGAGTTCGGCATGGGCGCGGAAATCGGCATCGCCACCGGCAAGATGCACGCCCGCGGCCCCGTCGGCCTGGAGCAGCTCACGAGTTTCAAGTACATCGTGCGCGGGGATGGGCAAACTCGGGGTTAGTTGGTTTTAGGCCCTCAAACGCCGGGCGCGGCGCATCTGCGCCGCTTGGCTTCCTCCGCGC
>JAPSJS010000002.1 GCA_031178065.1 Altererythrobacter sp. | reverse complement strand
ACGCGCGGGGCGAGCTGGCCGGAGAAGATCGACTTGAGCGATTCGGTGGTGAAGCCGACGTGGCTGTAGGCGGGGGTGGCCGCGCTGCCCGCGGCGGCGATCGCCTCCAGGTTGGGCGCGACCGGCTTGCCGTTCACGCGCTTGCCGAGCACGTCGCCCCGAGTCGATTCCATCACCACGATCACGATGTGCGGGCGGTCGCCCGTGAAGACCTGCGGCGCAAGCGGCGCGGCAAGCGGCACGAGCGCGAGGTCGCCGCCGTAGCCGTCCTCGTCCACGCCGTTACCCGGCACGTCGAGAGCGAGCGGATGGCGGCTGCCGTCGAACGGCGCGGTGTCGTGCTGGATGCCGAAGAGGCCGTAGCCGTCGCGGTCGACGTCGCTTGCGAGATCGAGCGTGCCGGTGAGCGCCCGCCAGGCGAGCGTGCGGTTGAGCCCGAAGGCCGCGTCGCTGCCGGTGCGCGGAATGGCGAAAGCAGCGACGAGAAATAGGACGAACACCGCGGCACATAGCGAGCGCCGAGGGGCACTCAACCGCGGCAGACCGGGCGGCAGCAGCCGCGCGAGGAGCTTCCATGCGATCCAGGCACCCATCGCGAGGGCCGCGAGCGCGAGCAGCGCCACGCCGATCTCGCTGAGCCCGAACAGGATCGCATCGACCAGGCTACCGCCGCCGAGCTGCTTGAGCAGGGCGAAGCCGACTGCATCGCTGAAGTAGGAATGGAGGCGGTACTGCGCGGCCAGCAACCCGCAGAACAACGCGCCGCCGACCAGCGCGAACACGAAGCACGGCGCCCAGGCGGGGCCGCGGCGGGCCAGGCGCAGCGAGAGCGCCCAGCCCGCCAGCCCGATCAACGCCTGCGCGGCCGCATAGCCCGCCAGGAACAGCGCGATCTCCCCCGGCGCGTCGACCGCGCGCGACTGGCCGAAGCCGCCGGTGAACAGGCCGTACTTGCGGTCCGCCAGCGCCAGCTCGACCAGCGAGACGAGCGCCATGAGCGCGAACGGGAACGCCGCGGCGAGGCGCGTCCATGCGCTGCGCGCGCGCGGCGTTTCGGGCGCGGGAACAAGGCTGCCATCGAAAGGTGTCGTCGCCATGCGCGCGAGGGTTAGCGCGCAGGGCTTAGCATATGGCTAACCGTGCGAGTGCCCGTGCCCTGCCCCGTGCGCAATGCCGGCCATCGCCTCGATCACGTCCTCGAGCCGGGCGGGATCGCCGATCGCGAGCACTTCGCCAGCCGAATGGGCGTTGAGCGGTTCGCCCTGCCAATCACACATCGTTCCGCCGGCCCCCTCGACCACCGGCACGAGCGCGGCGAAATCGTGCAGTTGCAGCCCGGCTTCGCACACCAGGTCCATGTGGCCCGAGGCGACGAGGCCGTAGCTGTAGCAGTCGCCGCCGTAGACGATCTTGCGCTCGGCCACCGCCTTGGCGAGGCTCATGAAGGCATCGACCTGCTCGCCCGAGAAGCAGTGCGGGCTGGTCGTGCCGAGCACCGCGTTGGAGAGCTCCGGACAGGGCGCCGAACGGACCGGCTTGCCGTTGAAGGTCGTGTCATGGCCGACGCGCCCGAGCCAGCGTTCGCGCAGCACCGGCTGATCGATTACGCCGAGCATTGGCCAGCCGCCTTCCATCAGCGCGATCAGCGTGCCGAAGATCGGCCGCCCGGCGATGAAGCTGGTCGTGCCGTCGATCGGATCGAGCACCCACTGCCGCGCGGCCGCCGGATTGCGATTGCCGTATTCCTCGCCGATGATCCCGTCGTCGGGCCGCTCGCTTTCGATGATCGCGCGCATCGCGGCTTCGGCGGCGCGGTCGGCTTCGGTCACGAAGGTCGAATCGCTCTTGCGCTCCTCGGCCCACTCGCCGCGGAACAGGGGCCGGATCGCTTCCCCGGCGGCGTCCGCCAGCCGGTTGGCAAGCGCGATGTCGCTGTCCGTCGCCATGTCAGTCGAAGAGCGAGCTGACGGAGCTTTCGTCGGCGATGCGGCGGACGGCCTCGCCGATCAGCGGGGCGACGGTGAGGATGCGGATCTTGCCCGAATCCTGCGCCGCGTCGGTCGGGCGGATCGTGTCGGTGATGACGAGCTCGGTCAGCGCCGAGCCGTCGACCCGCGCCACCGCGCCGCCCGAGAGCACGCCGTGGGTAATATAGGCTGCGACCGAGGTGGCGCCCTGGTCGAGCAGGGCCTGCGCCGCGTTGCACAGCGTGCCGCCCGAATCGACGATGTCGTCGATCAGGATGCAGTGCCGCCCCTTCACTTCGCCGATGATGTTCATCACTTCGCTCTCGCCCGGGCGGTCGCGGCGCTTGTCGACGATCGCCAGCGGAGCGTTGTCGAGCCGCTTGGCCAGCGCGCGGGCGCGGACCACGCCGCCGACATCGGGGCTGACGACCATCAGGTCGCGGTCGCCGTAGCGCGCCTGGATGTCGGCGGCCATGACCGGCGCGGCGTAGAGGTTGTCGGTCGGAATGTCGAAGAAGCCCTGGATCTGCCCGGCGTGGAGATCGACCGCGAGCACGCGGTCGGCGCCCGAATGGGTAATCAGGTTGGCGACCAGCTTGGCCGAGATCGGCGTGCGCGGGCCGGGCTTCCGGTCCTGCCGGGCATAACCGAAGTAGGGCACGACCGCCGTGATCCGCTTGGCCGAGGCGCGCTTCAGCGCGTCGATGCAGATCAGCAGCTCCATCAGGTTGTCGTTCGCCGGGAAGCTGGTCGGCTGGATCAGGAAGACATCTTCGCCGCGCACGTTCTCGTGGATCTCGACGAAGACCTCCTCGTCGGCGAAGCGGCGGACGCTGGCGTCGGTCAGCGGCATCTCGAGATAGGCGGCGACCGCCCGCGCGAGCGGCAGGTTCGAGTTGCCGGACATGATCTTCATCGCGCGGGATACCTTCGGTTGCTGCGGCGGAATCGGTTCGTTCCGCTTAGCCGGGCGTCACGCGATTGCAACAGGGGCCGCCCGATCCTCCCCGTTTTCGCCGCAGGCGCAAAATGGGGAGGATCTTAGGGGAACCGGTGTTCGCCCTTGATCCAGCGGACCGTACCGCTGCTGGCGCGCATGACCACGCTTTCGGTGGTCATCTTGCCGCCGCGCAGGCGCTTGACGCCTTCGAGCAGCGAGCCCGAGGTGACGCCGGTCGCGGCGAAGATGCAGTCGCCCCTGGCCAGATCCTCCAGCTTGTAGATCCGGTCGAGATCCTCGATGCCCCACTTGGCCGCGCGGCGTTTCTCGTCGTCGTTGCGGAACACCAGGCGGCCGTTGAACTGCCCGCCGACGCAGCGCAGCGCGGCGGCCGCGAGCACGCCTTCGGGCGCGCCGCCCTGGCCCATGTACATATCGATCGTGGTCTCGGGATCGGTTGTCGCGATCACGCCCGCCACGTCGCCGTCGCCGATCAGCACCACGCCGCAGCCGAGCCCGCGCAGCTCCGCGATCAGCGCCGCATGGCGCGGCCGGTCGAGCACGCAGACGATGATGTCCTTGGGCTCGACGCCCTTGGCCGCGGCCACCGCGCAGACGTTCTCGGTCGGCGTCTTGGCGAGATCGATGATCCCCTCGGGATACCCGGGACCGACCGCGAGCTTGTCCATGTAGGTGTCGGGCGCGTTGAGCAGGCAGCCCTCTTCCGCCGCCGCCAGCACCGCGAGCGCGTTGGGGCCGGCCTTGGCGGTGATCGTGGTGCCTTCGAGCGGATCGAGTGCGATGTCGATCTTCGGCCCGCGGCCCGGCGCACCGCCGACCTTCTCCCCGATGTAGAGCATCGGCGCCTCGTCGCGTTCGCCCTCGCCGATCACGACGGTGCCGTCGATCTCGAGCTGGTCGAAGGCATGGCGCATCGCCTCGACCGCGGCGGCATCGGCCGCCTTCTCGTCGCCGCGCCCGATCAGCTCGCTCGCGGCGATCGCGGCGGCTTCGGTGACGCGGACGAGTTCAAGCACGAGGACGCGATCGAGCTGCGAGCCGGCAGGCGGATTCTTGCTATTCATACTGGATTCAGTCCTCCGGGAGTGCTTGGAAGCGCGCTTAAACAGCGGGAGCGGGAATGTCGAGAATCCACCTGGCGCTTGCGCTCTGCCTCTTCGCCGCACCGGCCGCGGCGCAAACGGGCGATCCGGACCCCGGCGTGACCGATCCGGTGGAGCAGGCGTTCGAGGCGACTCGCGACGCTTACGGCCCGCCGCCGCCCGCGCCGCCCCAGCCCGACTGCGAGCAACCCGAGGGAAACGAGATCGTCGTCTGCGCGCGGCTGGAGGAGCAGTCGCAGTTCCGCATCCGCTCCGACGAGGACGCCGAGAACGAATACGCCGCAGCGACGATGAACAAGGGCGATCCCAAGGCGCCGGACGTATCCGGGCCGGGAATCTTCAAGGGTCCCGCCACCATCTCCGGCATGTGCGTGATCCCGCCGTGCCCGGCGCCGCCCGCTTACATGATCGACTTCGAGGAACTGCCCGAGACGCCGCCCGGCTCGGACGCCGACCGGATATCGCGCGGGCTCGCGCCGCGTGGCTACGATGGGGAACCGGAGCCGGAGGAGCAGGCCTCCGAGGAGCCGGAGCCCGCAGCGGATCAACCGCCGCAGTAGAGATCAGTCGCCAAGGATCTGCAGCGACAGCGGCGGCGCGGTGAAGCTGTCGGAGCCGCGCAGGAGCTCGAGCGCGTGCTGGACGTTCCGCTCCGGCCCCTCGTGCGCGACCATCGCGACGAAGACCTCGCCGCCTTCCTCCTGCCGGCCCTGCTGGATCAGGCTTTCGATCGAAACGCCCGCATCGCGCATCGCGGCGGTCATCTCGGCCAGCACGCCGGGACGGTCGGCGACGGTGAAGCGCAAATAGGTGCGGCCGGTGCGGTGCCCCGCTTCGGCGCGCGGCATCGGCGCCATTTCGGCTGAGGGGATGGAGAACGGCGCGCCGATCTCTCCGCGCGCGATGTCGATCAGGTCGGCGACGACTGCGCTCGCGGTTGGCCCGGCACCCGCGCCCGCGCCCTGGAACAGCAGGCGCCCGGAGAAATTGCCCTCGGCCACGACCGCGTTGGTCGCTCCGGTGACGTGCGCGAGCGGGTGGCCCTTGGGAACGAGGCACGGCCTGACCCGCTGGAGCAGCGCGGTCGTGCCGTCATCTCCCGCTTCCAGGTCGGCCATGCCGATCAGCCGCACGACGTAGCCGAGTGTGTCGGCGCGGGCGATGTCCTCCGCCCGCACGCGGGTGATGCCCTCGCAGGTCACGCCGGCGAAATCGACCTCCGCGCCGAAGCAGATCGCGGCAAGTATCGCGAGCTTGTGTGCGGCGTCGGTGCCTTCGATGTCGAAGGCGGGGTCGGCTTCGGCGAAGCCCTTCCTCTGCGCCTCGGCCAGCGTCTCGTCGAAGCCGGCGCCGGTCGCCTCCATGGTCGAGAGGATGTAGTTCGAAGTGCCGTTGAGAATGCCATAGATGCGCCCGATGGCGTTCGCGGCCGCGCCTTCGCGCAAGGCCTTGACCACCGGAATGCCGCCGGCGACCGCGGCTTCGAACTTGAGCGCGGTTCCCGCGCGTTCGGCCGCGGCGGCGAGTTCGGCGCCGTGGTGCGCGACCATCGCCTTGTTGGCGGTGACCAGCCCCTTGCCTGAGCCGATCGCCCGGCGCGCCAGGGCCAGCGCGGGGCCGTCGGACCCGCCGACCAGCTCCACCACCACGTCGACATCGCCGCGCGCGGCGAGTTCGGCCATGTCGTCTACCCACGCGAACGGCGACAGGTCGACGCCGCGGTCCTTGTGGCGCTCACGCGCGCTGACCGCGACGATCTGCAGCTCGCGCCCGGAGCGGGCTCGCAGCAGCGCGGCGTTGGTTTCGATCAGGCGGATCACGCCCGCCCCCACTGTGCCGAGCCCGGCTAGCGCGATGCGCAGCGGCTCAGCCATGGCGGCGGGGTTCGTTGGCGACGCGTTTCATGGCGCCGCCCCTAACCCGCGAGGCGGCGCCATGGGAAACAGTTTCGCTTGGGCGCGCGCTAGAGTTGTTTTCAACAAGGCTGAAGCGGCGCCTGAAAACCACTCTAGCTGCGGTTGCGCCGGCAGGGCCCGAGGCTCTGCTGGACAAAGCGGAAGTCCTCCTCCGCCTGCGCGCGGGAGGCCGGGTCCTGCGCGATGTTGGCGTCGGCCGGCAGATCGTCGGGCAAGAAGCAGGCGATCCGGTACCAGGCGAGCGTGTCCTTCGACGGCGGACGCGCGGCCTGATCGACAATCTCGGTCCACGAGACTCCCCACACCGGCGCCATGTTGGGTCGGCGCACGACCGTGATCGAGACCGGCCCGTCCCCGTCGGTGTTGAGGAACATCTGCGTTTCGGATTCGCCGGCGAGGTTGCCCGGCATCGAGAGGATATCGCGCACCCCGAGCACCGAGGGCGGCGTGTCGGCAGCCGAGAGTTCCGCGAGAACCGGACGCAGCCGGCCCGCAAGCTCTTCACTCCACGGCAGCTGGGCGGTGGGCGCGATCAGCTGGATCTCGCCCGGCCGGCCCGCCGACCTGGCGAAGAGGATCACCTCCTGCTTCTTGATCTTGGGCGGATCGCCGTCCTCGTCCAGCGGCACGTCGACCAGATAGCGGATCGATTCGCCGATCGGCTCCGAACCCGAGATCAGCGCGAGCGTGCGCGCCTCGACATAGAGCCGCCCGTACCCCCGGCGCACGCCGGGCGCGCGTTCGGGCCGGAGCAGCGCCTGGTCGCGAATCTGCGCCCTGATGACCAGATCGGCCGGGTCCGCGAGGTCGACCAGATCGGCATAAGTCGGCGCGCCGGCCGCGGGGGCCTGCTGGGCCGCGGCCGGCGCGGCAAGCACCGATAGGCCTGCCGCGAGCGCGAGCGTAAACTTGGTGAAATGCTGCATATCCGCCATAAAATTCCAGTTTTGGGGCATTTTTCGCAATGCGCGAAGCTTGGCGCCGTTCCGCTCCCATTCACTCTTGCGATCGTGAATTCGCAGTTAACCGATAAAGCGTTTGCGCGCCTAGGGCATCGAAGCTAAAGCTCGCGGCAGTTTGCCGCAACAGACAACAAAGATGTGCGGCGAACCGGCCCATGCTGGCCTCGCGGCGCCTGGGCCCATCGGCCTTTGCTTTGCGAAGTCGGCCGGCAGGGTGGACATTTGGGATTGCCCTCTGGCAAGGGATTTGCTTGTCGTGAGGAGAATCGCCGGGGCTACCCTCGGCGAGTGACGATGGAGTGATGCGACTGAATGGCCTACGCTGACCAACAGATGAGCGGGAACCGGGTCGTCGCCCTGGTGATAGTGGCGATCATCCATATCCTGCTCGGATATGCGCTGATCACCGGTCTTGCCTATGAGGCGGTTACCCAGGTGGTCGAACGCGTGACGACGGTGGATATCGAGGAACCGCCGCCGCCTGAGCCGGAAGACGAACCGCCACCGCCGCCGGAACCCGACACCGCACCGCCGCCGCCGGTCGCACCGCCGCCTCCGATCAGTATCGCGCCGGCTCCGCCGCCGATCCGGACGCAGCCAACGATTCCGCCTCCGGCACCGCCCGTGCTGCGCGTGCCGCCGCCGGCCCCGCCGGCTCCCCCGCCCCCGCCGCCGCCGAGGGTCCAGCCGAAGAACCCGGAGCCGCGGAACAATCCCGGCAGCTGGGTCACGACGTCGGACTATCGCAGCAGCTGGATCAACCGCGAGTACACCGGTACCGCGTCGTTCACCGTGCGTGTGGGAACGAACGGCCGTGCCGAATCGTGCTCTATCACCGGCGGTTCGGCCCCGCAGGAGCTTAAGGACGCGACCTGCAACCTTATCGAACGGCGCGCGCGCTTCCGCCCGGCGACCGACGGCAACGGTGACGAGGTCTCGGGGACCTATTCGAGCACCGTTCGCTGGGAGATCCCGAACTAGCTGTTTTCCCGCCGCCGCGCCGGGCGCGGCGGCGGAACACTCCTTCCCAAACTGCTTCTTTCTGAGAGGACTTTCGCAATGCTTATCGAACTTCTTGCCGCCGCCGGAGAGGCCGCACCGCAGAACTCCTTCGGCTTCATGGAAGCCATGAACCAGGGCGGCGTGATCGCCTGGTCGATCTTCGGCGTGCTCGTCATCATGTCGGTCGGATCGTTCTACATCCTGATTACCAAGCTGCTCGAGCAGCGGAAGATTTTCAACGAGTACAAAAACGTGCGCAGCCAGTTCTGGCGTGCGGGTACCCTTCGCGAAGGCGCGACCAAGCTCGACAAGAACAGCGCATGGCGCCAGCTCGTCGACGACGGCCTCGCCGCCGAAGATGCGCACAGCAAGATGACCGACAGCCTCGAAGCGCACGACTGGCTGCACGGCTCGCTGGCGCGTTCGGAAGCGTCGATCAACTCCAAGCTCGCGGGCGGCCTGCCGTTCCTCGCGACTGTGGGTGCGACCGCGCCGTTCGTCGGTCTGCTCGGTACCGTTATCGGCATCTACCGCGCGCTGATCAACATCGGCATCGCCGGTTCGGCCTCGATCGACAAGGTCGCCGGCCCGGTCGGTGAAGCGCTGATCATGACCGCCATCGGTCTGCTCGTCGCCGTTCCCGCGGTGCTCGCCTACAACTGGCTGCAGAGCCGCAACAAGCGTATCGCCGAGCTGCTTTCGGGCTTCTCGACCGACATCCTCGCGAACATCAATTCCAAGGGTGCGGTGAAGCCGGCGGTGATGACCAAGGCGTCGACCCAGCAGGCGGGCAAGGCTGCGGCAACCGCGCCGGCAACCAAGCCGGTCCCGGGCGCGGCCACGACGACCACCACGACGAAGCGCTGATAGAGCCGTGATGCCGGGTCGGCTGCGGCCGGCCCGGCATCACCTCCGAAATAGACAAGTTGGATAGGATATAGCCATGGCGATTTCGACGGGAGGCGGCGGCGACGAAAGGCCGATGTCGGAGATCAACACCACGCCGCTCGTGGACGTGATGCTGGTGCTTCTCATCATCTTCCTCATCGCGGTGCCGGTTGCGATCCAGACGATCGAAAAGCTCCGCATCCCAGTGATCGAGTCGACCGAATCCAAGGACAAGGTCGAGAATCTGCAGCTCACCGTGAGCACGACCGATGTCGGCGGCCGCAGCGCAGGCGAACCGGGTTTCGAGGGCGCCTCGCGCGAAGGCGAGTGCCGGGTTTACTTCAACAACACGACCCCCGTGGATTCGCAGGAACTCTACGATCGGGCGTTTGAACGGCTCGACGCGATCGTGCAGCGCGCCGGTGGCCCCGAGGCCATCATGGAGGATCCCGACAAGATCCCGCAGGTCCACATCCGCGGCGACGTGAACGCCCCGTGGCGGTGCGTCGCGGGTGCGATCTACAACGTCCAGGCGGCCGGTTATCCTACGATCGGCTTCATCTCGAACCCGGTCGATCCGAACGCGTGATCCGGTCCGCGGATAGAATTCAGGAGTAGCCCACCATGGCAATGTCAGGCGGCCGCGACGACGGCACCCCGATGATGGAGATGAACACGACGCCGCTGATCGACGTCATGCTCGTGCTCCTCATCATGTTTATCATCACGATCCCGGTTGCGACGCACTCGGTCGACATCGATCTTCCCGCGCCGAACCCCAATCCGCCGGAGGAACCGATCGATCCGGTGAAGAACAAGATCGTCATCACTCAGATGGGCGAGATTCTCTGGAACGGCAGCGCGATCGATCAAAGCGAACTGGTCCGCAATCTCGAGATCAGCAAGGCGATGCAGCCCGAGCCCGAGCTGCAGTTCGAGCCCGAGCAGTTCGCAAGCTACGATCTCTCGGCCAAGGTGCTGAACATCATTAAGGTTTCCGGCGTGACCAAGTTCGGCTTCGTCGGCAACGAGAAGTACCGGACGTTCAACACTGGCGGGCCGGGCAACCCGATCGGCTGATCCGAACGCACGAACGAACACCGAAAGGGGGCGGAGCGATCCGCCCCCTTTTTCGTTGTGCGCGCCACAGCGGCGAGCGCACTTGGCTACCGCATCGCATCATGGTATGATATCACCTCACTGTGGGAGATGTGCGATGCCAGCGCCCGACAGCCGCCCCCTGGGCGAAATCAATACCACTCCGCTGATAGACGTGATGCTCGTCCTCCTGATCATGTTCGTGATCACGATCCCGGCCGCGACGCATTCGGTCGAGGTCGACCTGCCGCGCGATTGCGCCGACTGTCCCGATATCGACAAGGTGAAGAACCGCATCGTGGTCGACGGCGGCGATCGAATCCTGTGGAACGGCAGCACTGTGAACCATGCGCAGCTCGGCGCACTGCTGGCGGAAACCCGGCGCATGCCCGTGGAGCCGGAGCTGCAGTTCGAACCGGTGTCGCAGGCGAGCTACGATGCCTCGGCACGCACGCTGCACGCGATCGAAGCGGCGGGGATCACCCGGTTCGGTTTCGTCGGCAACGAAAAGTACCGGACTTTCGCCGCGCGCTAAGCCGGCGCTGGTCCTAGTCTGCCTCGTCTTCCGCCGCATCCACCCGCATCGCGGCGGCGGCGAGGCTCTCCGCCTCCAGAAGGAGCTCTTCGTCCACCGAGCCCTGCGGTAGCGCCTCGCGCCCGATCATGGTCATCACCGGCACGGCCAGCGGGCTGACGCGGTCGAGTTCGACATGCACCAGCTGCTCGGCCGACCGTTCGAGCAGGCTCGCGAGGCGCCCGACATCGGTCAGGCGCGCGCGTGCGTCGGCCCAGGCAGCCTCGAGCAGGACGTGATCAGGCTCATACTTGCGCAGCACGTCATAGATCAGGTCGGTCGAGAACGTGACCTGCTTGCCGGTCTTGCGCTTGCCTGGGTGTTGCCGCTCGACAAGCCCAGCGATCACCGCGACTTCGCGGAATGCGCGGCGCAGCAGATGCGATTCCTGCACCCAGTCGACGAACTCGTGTGCGAGGATGTCGGGAGACAGCAGCGGCGCGGGATCGGCGACCGGCTTCAGGCCCCAGACCGCAAGCGAATAGTCGTTGGCGACGAAACCGCCGGGCAGCAGCCCACGATACTCCATCCGCCGCGTGATCAGCATGCCGAGGCTCTGGTTCGCGTTCCACCCTTCGAATGTGTAATAGACGCTGTAGTGCTTCTTCGCATGCGGGAAGCTTTCGACCATCAGCTCGCCCGGCCCCGGCAGGCGGCTGCGCCAGTCCTGTACTTCGAGCCATTCGCGCACGTCGTCGGGGAAGCGCGCCCAGCCCGCGCGATCGACCAGCATCGCCTGCACCCGCTCGGCCAGATGCGTGGTCAGCGGCAGCCGCTGTCCGCCGTAGGAAGGGATGGTGGCGGATTTCTTCGCGGCGCGTACGGTGACTTCCATGTCCTTGACCCGCTCGACCTCGAGACTCATGCCGGCGAAGAAGAACGTATCGCCCGGCGATAGCGAGGCGGCGAAGCGCTCCTCCACTTTGCCGAGCTGGCGGCCATTGCGGAAGCGCACCGTGAGCATTTCCGAATCGACGATGATCCCGGCATTCATCCGGTGCCGCTGCGCATGTTCGGGGTGGGTCAGGCGCCAGACGCCGTTCCGGTCCCGGACGATGCGCTTGAACCGGTCGTATGCCCGCAGCGCGTAGCCGCCGTTCTCGACGAAGCCGAGCACGCGCTGCCATACGGCCTCGTCCACCCAGGCGTAGGCAAGCGATGCGCGCACTTCCGCCAGCAGGTCCGCCTCGTCGAACGGCGCGGCGCAGGCGCAAGCCATGACATGCTGCGCCAGCACGTCGAGTCCGCCCGGCCGGAAGTCCTCGCCGTCGCGCTGCCCCTGATCGACCGCATCCTTGGCCGCGGTCGCCTCCAGAAACTCGAAGCGGTTGCCGGGCACAAGGATCGCGCGGCTCGGCTGGTCTAGCCGGTGATTCGCCCGCCCGATGCGCTGGAGCAGGCGCGAGGAGCCCTTGGGCGCGCCCATTTGCACGACGCAGTCGATGTCCCCCCAGTCGACGCCGAGGTCGAGGCTGGCGGTGGCGACCAGCGCGCGCAATTCGCCGCGCGCCATCGCCCCTTCGACCTTGCGCCGTGCCTCCTTCGACAGCGAGCCGTGGTGAATGCCGATCGGCAGATTGTCTTCATTGACGTCCCACAGGAGCTGGAACACGAACTCGGCGAGAAAACGCGTGTTGGTGAAGACCAGCGTCGTCCGGTTGCGGCGGATCTCGTCGTAGAGCTGGGGGATCGCCCAGCGCCCTGCATGCCCGCCCCACGGCACGCGCTCCTCTTCCGGCAGCAGGATCTCGACCTCCGGCGGCGCGCCCTTCTCCCCCTCGACCAGCGCGACCGAATCGATCTCCCCCCACGGAGCAAGCCATTCGCGGAATCCTTCGGGATCGGCGACGGTGGCCGAGAGCGCCGCGCGCTGCATCGCCGGCGCGATCGCCTGCAGCCGCGCCAGCGACAGCGCGAGCAGATCGCCGCGCTTGCCGGTCGCGAACGCATGGACCTCGTCGATCACCACCCGCTTCAGCCCGGCGAACATCGCGAAGCTCTCCGGATAGCTGAGCAGCAGCGAAAGCGATTCGGGCGTGGTCAGCAGGATATGCGGCGGGCGGCCGCGCTGGCGCTTCTTGCGGTCGGCAGGGGTATCGCCGCTGCGCGTCTCGATCCGCAGCGGCAGGCCCATCTCGTCCACCGGGGCGAGGAGATTGCGCTGCACGTCGTGTGCGAGCGCCTTGAGCGGCGAGACGTAGAGCGTGTGCAGTCCCTCCGGCGGCGCGGCGCCGGCGAGCCGCGATGGGCAGAAGTCCGCCAGCGTCGGCAGGAAACCCGCAAGCGTTTTGCCCGCCCCCGTGTCGGCCACGAGCAGCGCGTGCCGCCCCGCCGCGCTCGCTGTCAGCATATCCGCCTGATGCCGCCGCACCCGCCAGCCGCGCGCGTCGAACCACGCCGCGATCTCGGGCGGGATCTGCGCTTCAGGCATGTGCGGAACGACGGTCGTGCATGGCTTCCACTGCACCAGATTCTTGCGCGATGCGAAAGGTTCCGGCGACTGCGCCGAGCACCATCGCCGAAGTGCGGTCCGCATGCGCCCGGCCGGGCAACGATCCGTGCGCTCGCGCATTCATTTCATGCAGCAGGGCGACGCGGCCGTCCTCCAGGCGCCGCGCCGGAGCTTCCCCGAGAACTTCAGGAGAGACCGATGGCTTACAGGAACGACTACCGCCCGGGCGACCGATATGGCGAGAGGCGCCGCGGCAGCTACGACCGCGAGGATTACTACACTCAGGCCGACCAGTTCGAGGCCGACCGCTATGGACAGCCCGACTACCGCGAGGATCGCTACGAGGAACCGCTCGCCGGGCAGATGGGCGAACGCCGCAGCTACCGCGACGATTATCGGGAGCGCGGCTACGCCGGCACGCAGAACCGCGGCTGGCGCGAGCAGGAGCATGACGACCGGCGCGGCGCCCAGCAGTCCCGCTATCACTCGAGCTACGGCCCGGCGCGCTACGACACCGGAGAGGGGCGCGGTTTTGCCAGCTTCACCTCAAGCGATCAGGGCGGTGGCGACTTCTCGGCCGGCAACCGGCGGCCTTACGGCGGATACGGCGCCGGGTTCGGCGGCATGTCGGCCGCCTATGGGACGGGCACCTACGATGCGGAACCACACCGCGGCTTCACCGATCGTTATGAGGATCGCGGCTTTCTGGATCGGGCGGGCGACGAGGTCGCAAGCTGGTTCGGCGACGAGGATGCCGCGCGCCGCCGGCGGATGGATCACCGCGGTCGTGGCCCGGCCAACTATACCCGTTCGGACCAGCGCATCCTCGAGGACGTATGCGATGCGCTGACCGACGACTGGGATCTCGATGCCAGCGGCATCCAGGTGTCGGTCGAGAACGGCGAAGTGACGCTCGACGGCACGGTCGGCAGCCGCTTCGACAAGCGCCGCGCGGAAGACTGCGCGGAGGACGTGTCCGGTGTCGGGCACGTGCAGAACAACCTGCGGGTCAACGTGCGCAGCTACCGCAACGAGAACGCCGGCACGATGCTCGACGAAGATAGCGGCGCCTGATCTGCTTCGCCGTTACCGAAGCGAAGGGCCCGGCAGCGTCCGGGCCCTTCTTGCATCACACGCCGTCGCCAATCGCTTCGCCTTCCACGGCAGCCTCGCTATCCGCCGCGTTGGCGCGCAGCTCCTCCGGCGGCACGCCCAGCAGCTCCGACAATCGCTGCAGCTCGGCATCGCTCAGGTCGGTCAAGGCGCGCGGCTCGGGAAGACCCTCCATGCGCTGCTGCATCTGCTCCATCATCGCCGGCATCATCTCCAGCACGGCGGGCATGACTTCGTTCATCGCGGACATGACCTGCGGGTCGGCATAGATGAGCATCGATTCGGCCGCGTAGCGACTGCCCACCGGCGTCTGGAAGAACCGCTCCAGCTCTGCGAGATCAGACGGGGGGAAGCGCACGGCATAGGCACGCGCCAGCCCCTCGCGATAGGACGGCTCGATCCGCTTCATCACGTCGCCCATCATCTCCATCATGACGTCCGACGCGATCGCGTTGCGGCGCTCGTATACGGGATCGACGATGGCCATGACCTCGCCCAGCTTCCCCTCGCCCATGGCGGCGACCTGCGACTGCTCCAGGCCCGCCATGGCGGCGAGCTGCGCAACGGGAATTTGCGCCATGGAACCGAGGACCGAATCCATCATCGGCCCCATCATCTCATCCATCATCCGCGCGTAGGTGCCAGGGGGAAAGATATGCGCGACCACGGCCTGGGCCATCGGCAGGCGCGCTTCCTGCTCGGGCGTGAGGGGTTCGGCCGGGAACATCTCGCCGAATGCGGACGCGAGCGCCTCCATGTCCTGCGATGCGTCCGCCGGCGGCTGGCTGTCATCCTGCGCAAGCGCGGGCGCGGCCGCAAACAGCATGATCGCCGCCCGAATACCGTTCTTCATCGTTCCCCCCTCCCTACGGGATCTAGTGCCCCGCCTGTGCCCCGCGTTCGAGGCCCGAAAGCGCGAGCTGTTCATCGATCTGCGCCATCAGGCGCTCCAGACCTTCCTCGCTCTCGCTTTCGGCGCGGGCGACGAGGACATCCTGCGTGTTGGAGGCGCGCAGCAGCCACCAGCCGTCCGCGGTGGTCACGCGCACTCCATCGGTGCCGTCGACGTCCGCCGGGCTGTCCGCCAATCGCGCCCTGACCTCGTCGATCGCGGCGAACTTGCGCGTCTCGTCGACCTGGAAGCGCATCTCGGGCGTGTTGACCATGGCCGGCATGGCGCCGCGCAGCTCGGTCACGGAGCGGCCGAGCCGGGCGCTCGCGGCGAGCAGGCGGACGCCCGCATAGAGCGCATCGTCGTAGCCGTAGTAATCGTCGGCGAAGAACACGTGCCCGCTCATCTCGCCCGCGAGCGGCGCGCCGGTTTCCTTCATCTTGGACTTGATCAGCGAATGGCCGGTCTTCCACATCACCGGCGTCCCGCCATGCTGCGCGACGTGGTCGAACAGCGCGCGGCTGGCTTTCACGTCCGCGATTACCGTCGCATTAGGTAGTCTTGCGAGGAGGTCCTCGGCGTAAATCATCAGTAGTTGATCGCCCCAGATCACGCGGCCTTCGCCGTCGATCGCGCCGATGCGGTCACCGTCGCCGTCGAACGCGATGCCGAAGTCGAGGTTCTTCTCGGCAACGAGCGCGCGCAGGTCTGACAGATTCGCTTCGACTGTGGGATCGGGATGATGATTGGGAAAGTCGCCGTCGACATCGGTGTAGAGGAGGTGATGCTCGCCAGGGAGGCGGGCGGCGAGCGCCTCCAGCGCGGGCCCGGCGGCGCCGTTGCCGGCGTCCCAGCCGACGCGCAGCCCCTCGAGGGCGGCAGGCTCCACCCCGCCGAGGCCGGTGAGCAGCCGCTCGATATACTCCTCCAGAATCGCACGATCCTCGACCGTGCCGGTCCCATCGCGCCAGGCACCGTCCGCAGCGACGCGGCCGAGCCGCTGGATGTCCTCCCCGAAGAACGGCCGGCCCTGAAAGACCATCTTGAAGCCGTTGTAGTTGGGGGGGTTGTGGCTGCCGGTTATCTGAATGCCGCCATGTACCTCTTCGGCTGAAGCTTCGGCGTAGTAGAGCATCGGCGTCGGCCCCATGCCGACCCGCACGACATCGCACCCGCTCGCCGTGAGCCCCTCGATCAACGCGTGCTCCAAGGTCGGCGAGCTTACTCGGCCGTCGTAGCCGACCGCGACCTTGGTTCCGCCGGCCTCGCGCAGAAGGGTGGCAAAGCTGCGGCCGATCGCGCGCGCATCATCGGGACCGAGCGTTTCACCGATGATGCCGCGGATATCGTACTCGCGCAGAATGGTGGGGTCGAAGTTGTAGGTCATACGCTCCCTTCAGCGTTGGTCGGTCAGTTCGTTGAGCAGGAGGTCGCGCGCGGCGTTTGCCTCGTGCACCTGATCGTTGGTCCCGCCCCTGTCGGGGTGAACCATGGCCACCAAACGCTTGTGGGCCGCAATTATTTCCCCGCGATCGGCACGGGCATCCACGCCGAGCAGCTTGCGCGCGCGAAACAGTGCCTGACTGCGCGTCGACCCCGGCCGCAGGTAGTCCCACGGCCACTTGCCGAAGAGCATCCGGCAGCCGATCGATACGACCGCAAGGATGACGATCAGCCGCAGCACGGGTCAGGCCGGCTCCAGCTCTGCCGCCTTGCTCGCGGGTGCGGGCAGGTTCAGCCCGGCAACCAGCGAGCGCAGCTCCTGCCGCGCGACGAGATGGCTGGTGCCGAGTTCGCCCAGGTGCCCCTTGTCGAGCAGCGTCAGCCCCGAAGGGAAGAGCTCGCGGTAGATCACGCGCTCCGACAAGCCCCGCGCCACACGGAAGCCGGCGCGCTTCGAGAGCTCGCCCAGCGCGCGTTCGATGCGCTGCATGTTGCGCGCCTCGACATGGCCGGTGCGGTTGCGCACGACCACCCAGTCGATTTCCTGCCGCTGCTCGAGCGCGCGCGTCTTGCGCGTGTCCCAGATCAGCTCGGCATAGAAGCTCAGGCGGCGGACCTTGAACGTCTCGGGATCGACCTGGCCGATCAGGTCGAAATCGACGAAGCTGTCGTTGAGCGGGGTAACGAGCGTGTCCGCCCCGACCGCCGCGTGGCGCGCAAGCGGATCGTCGCGCCCGGGCGTGTCGATGACGAGGAAGTCCGCCCCCTCGCCCAGACGTTCGAGCGCCTCGTCGAACTCCTGGGTTGACTGCCCGCGGAACACCTCGCAGCGCGCGCTGGGCAGGGCAGCCCCTCGCCGTTCCTCGGTCTCGGCGCGATTTTCAAAGTAGCGATCCATGGTGCGCTGGCGCGAATCGATGTCGATCGCGGCAACCCTGGCCCCGCGATAGGCGAGCGCGACCGCCACGTGGACCGCGGTGGTCGACTTGCCGGTTCCGCCTTTCTCGTTGGCGAACACGATCCGGTGCGGGCGCTGCGACACTTTGGCGGACACTGCGGCAGGCTTTCTGTCTGTTGTCATTGCCGGGCACCTGCGGCTAAGCGGCCCCCGCGCTCGCTTTATCGGAGGCCCCGTAGACGTGCAAACCGCGACCGAGCTTGATGTGTTGAGAACGGCCGTCGCGGCACTCCGCGATGCGGGCGAAAGCCTGGCGCTCGTGCCGACGATGGGCGCGCTGCATGAGGGGCACCTGACACTCGTGCGCGAGGCCAGGGCGCGCGCCGACCGTGTGGCCGTATCCATCTTCGTCAACCCGACGCAGTTCGGCCCGAACGAGGATCTCGACGCTTATCCGCGCCAGATGGAGGAGGACGCACGCCTGCTGGAGGCGGAGGGTGTCGACCTGCTCTGGGCGCCGGACGCCGCGCACATGTACCCAGAGGGGTTCGCCACCACGATCTCGGTCGCCGGCGTGAGCGAGGGCTTCTGCGGCGCGAGCCGGCCCGGCCATTTCGACGGGGTCGCGACCGTGGTCTGCAAGCTGTTCAACCAGGTGCGGCCCGATGTCGCCCTGTTCGGCGAGAAGGATTGGCAGCAGCTCGCGGTGATCCGCCGCATGGCCCGCGATCTCGATCTCACCGCTCCGCGTGCCGAAGCCATCGTCGGCGTGCAGACCGTGCGCGAGGCGGACGGGCTCGCGATGTCGAGCCGCAATCGCTACCTCTCGCCCGAGCAGCGCCAAGCGGCGGCGACGCTGCCGCGCGCGATGCGCGAGGCGATCGAACGGATCGAAGCCGGCGCGGACGTGCGCACAGCCTTGGAAACGCTGGAGCAGGCTCTGGCGGGCGCCGGCTTCTCCTCGGTCGACTATGCCGACATCGCCGATGCGGCGAGCCTCGCGCGGCTGGACCGTCTTGGCGAGACGCCCGCCCGCCTGCTCGTCGCTGCACGGATCGGCGGCACGCGCCTGATCGACAATATGGCGATTGGCAGACGGTAACGCACGGCGCTACCGTCCGGTCAGCTCCATAGCTGCGCGCGATAGGCCTCGAAGCAGCGCTCGCCGCACTTGAGGCGGATCAACGCGCCTTCGGCCATTGCCGTGGCGCGGGCGGGATCCTCCTCCACTGCCGGTCGGATCGCCTCCCGGTTCCAATCCTCGCTGTGCTTGACGTCGAGCACCGCATGGAGCGCAAAATAACGCCGCTCCTTGCCCGAGAACCCGAGCCGCCGGAGGCCCTCGGTGACCAGCACGGCGCGGCCGGGGGCGGTAAGCTCAATGGCGCCCAGCGCGCCCACCGAGTGCCACGCGTAACGCCGATTGACCGCCATGGCCGTCATCGCATTGGCGAGGGCCAGGCTCTCCCACACGGTATTCTCAATCACCGGATCGACCCGCAGCGTCTCGGCCAAGGCGTCGAGCATGGGGCCGTGCATGCCTTTCTCCGTGCCATGACCCATCTCGTCCCAGTAATTGCGCGCGAGCTCCAGCTTCGGCCGCACGGGTAGCTTGACCTGGGTCATGGCCACGAGATCGTCGAAGCCCGCCTCGCCGGCGGCTTCCTGCTCGAAGAACCAGCGGAACTGGTCCATATCGGCTTCCTCAGCCAGCCACGGGAACAACCGATCGCCCTGGCCCGGGCCGGTCTCCTTCAGCCCTTCGAACCAGTCGATGAATCCGTCGGGATCGGTCGGCGCCTCGGCCGCCGCTGTACTGACTTCCGCCCGCAGGCCTTCGAGAAATGCGCCTTCGAGCCGCTGCATCCGCAAGTCGCGCTCCAGCTCGCGCTGCCATGCCTCTCCGGGGAATCCGGGCTGCAGGCGCTCGCGGTTCCAATGCGCGAGCCCGCGCTGGAAGCTGTCGGTCAGAAACTGCGATCGCTGCGGCTCGCCCCGATCGATGAATCGTGTCGCCATCAAAAAATCTCCTTTGCCCAAAGGAATGGGCTGCGCCCGGTCTTGGTTCCGAGCTTCAGGAGAACTGGCGATGGCGCACGCGCACCGACCGCACAGGGGCCGGAGGAAACGTCGACAAGAGAAGAGTTGGAGCGGGTAGCGGGAATCGAACCCGCATAACCAGCTTGGAAGGCTGGGGCTTTACCACTAAGCTATACCCGCCCGCTCGCTGGAAACCGCTTGCCATCATTGGCGCGGATTCGTCAACATCGGGTTGCGGGCCGCCGGCGCGGGACACGATCGCTTCGCCCCTTTCAAGCAAATCCGTTTTGCCCTTCGGCGCCGATCCATTAGCCAGTCCTGCATCCTTTCCCTTGGTAGAGTTCGCCTCCAAGACATTGTCGATGCATAGCCTGACCCATCTTGAGCGGCTTGAGGCCGAGAGCATCCACATTATGCGGGAGGTTGCGGCGGAGGCGTCGCGGCCGGTGATGTTGTATTCGGTGGGCAAGGACAGCGCGGTCATGCTGCACCTTGCGCGCAAGGCGTTCTATCCTTCGCCGCCGCCGTTTCCGCTGCTTCATGTCGATACGACCTGGAAGTTCCGCGACATGTACGCGTTGCGCGACCGGATGGCCGAGACCGCGGGGATGGAGCTGCTGGTGTGGCGCAACCCCGAGGCGCTGGAGCGGGGGATCAACCCGTTCGATCACGGGCCGCTGCACACCGACATGTGGAAGACACAAGGGCTGAAGCAGGCGCTCGACCACTACGGCTTCGACGCGGCCTTCGGCGGCGCACGGCGCGACGAGGAGAAGAGCCGGGCGAAGGAGCGGATCTTCTCGTTCCGCACGGCGAGCCACGGGTGGGACCCGAAGAACCAGCGCCCCGAGCTGTGGAACCTCTACAACGCGAAGAAGGCCCCTCGGGGTCAGAATGGGGGCGAGAGCATCCGCGTGTTCCCGCTGTCCAACTGGACCGAGCTCGACATCTGGCAGTACATCATGGCCGAGGGGATCGAGATCGTCCCGCTCTACCTCGCCGCGCCGCGCCCGACGGTGGAGCGCGGCGGGCTGCTGCTGATGGTCGACGACGAGCGCTTCCCGCTGGAGCCGGGCGAGGAGCCGGTCATGCGCTCGATCCGCTTCCGCACCCTGGGCTGCTATCCGCTGACCGGCGCGGTCGAGAGCGAGGCGTCCACTTTAAGCGAAGTCGTGCAGGAGATGCTGCTGACCACCACCAGCGAACGCCAGGGCCGCGCGATCGACAAGGACGAGGGCGGCGCCGGCATGGAGAAGAAGAAGCAGGAGGGGTACTTCTGATGACCCACGACGCTTCATCCGAGCCCGCGTACCGGACCGACAGCCTCATCGCCGAGGACATCGACGCCTATCTCGAGCAGCATCAGAACAAGGGGCTGCTGCGCTTCATCACCTGCGGCAGCGTGGACGACGGCAAGTCGACCCTGATCGGGCGGCTGCTCTACGATTCGAAGATGATCTTCGAGGATCAACTCGCCAGCCTCGAGTCGGATTCCAAGCGCGTCGGCACGCAGGGGCAGGAGCTCGACTTCGCGCTGCTGGTCGACGGCCTTGCCGCCGAGCGCGAGCAGGGCATCACGATCGACGTCGCCTACCGCTTTTTCGCGACCGAGAAGCGCAAGTTCATCGTCGCCGACACCCCCGGCCACGAACAGTACACGCGCAATATGGTGACCGGCGCCTCGACCGCCGATCTCGCGGTGATCCTGGTCGATGCGCGCAAGGGCGTGCTGGTCCAGACGCGGCGCCACTCGTACCTCGCGCACCTGATCGGCATCCGCCACCTCGTGCTGGCGGTGAACAAGATGGACCTGGTGGATTACGACCGGGAGACCTTCGACAGGATCGTTGCCGACTACCGCGCCTTTGCCGAGGAGATCGGCATCGAGGGCTTCACCGCGATCCCGATCTCGGGCTTCAAGGGCGACAACATCACGGCTGCCCCTTCGCCCAGCACGCCGTGGTACGACGGACCGAGCCTCATCGAGCATCTCGAGACGGTCGAGATCGCCAATACCGCAGCACAGGCGCGAGCCTTCCGCATGCCGGTGCAATGGGTCAACCGCCCCAACCTCGACTTCCGCGGCTTCTCCGGGCTGATCGCGAGCGGCACGGTGAAGCCGGGCGACATGGTCCGCGTCGTCCCCTCGGGCAAGACGAGCACGATCAGGTCCATCGTCGTAATGCCGGGCAAGGCCGGCGCCGCAGGCGGCACCGGTGGCGACGGCGAGCTCGACGAAGCGGTCGCCGGCCAGTCGGTGACATTGACGTTCGCAGACGAGATCGACTGCTCGCGCGGCGATGTCATCGCGGCGGCGGGCGATCCGCCGCAGGCCTCCGACCAGTTCGAGGCGACCATCGTGTGGATGAGCGACGACGCGCTCAAGCCCGGCCGCGGTTACTGGCTCAAGCTCGCCACACAGACGGTGACCGCCACGGTGCAGGAGCCGAAGTACGAGATCAACGTCAATACTATGGAGCATTTGGCCGCAAAAACGCTCGGCCTCAACGCCATCGGCGTGGCCGAGCTGCGCACCGAGCGGCCGATCGTGTTTGAGCCCTATGTCGACAGCCGTGCGCTCGGCGGGTTCATCCTGATCGACAAGATGACCAATGCGACCGTGGGCGCCGGCATGCTGCACTTCAGCTTACGGCGTGCCGAGAACGTCCACTGGCAGCCGGTCACGATCGGCCGCGAGGAGCACGCAGGCCTGAAGAACCAGCGCCCGCGCGTGCTGTGGTTCACGGGCCTTTCGGGATCGGGCAAGTCGACCATCGCCAATGCGGTCGAGCAGAAGCTCAACCTGATGAACCGGCACACTTTCCTGCTCGACGGCGACAACGTGCGCCACGGGCTCAACCGCGACCTGGGCTTCACCGAGGCCGACCGGATCGAGAACATCCGCCGCGTAGGCGAGGTTGCCCGGCTGATGACCGATGCCGGCCTCATCGTCCTCACCGCCTTCATCAGCCCGTTCCGCGCCGAGCGGCGCATGGTGCGCGAGATGATGGAAGACGGCGAGTTCATCGAGATCTTCGTCGACACCCCGCTGGATGTGGCCGAGGCGCGCGACGTGAAGGGCCTTTACAAGAAGGCACGTGAGGGCACACTGAAGAACTTCACCGGCATCGACAGCCCCTACGAGGAACCCGAGAACGCCGAGATCCGCGTCAACACCGTCGACATGACGGTCGAGGAAGCGGCCGACTACATCGTCTCCAGGATCCTCCCCCTCAAATGACCATCACAGACGCCGAACTCGCAGCGCAGATCGCCGCTGCCGCCGGACGCATTCTGATCGAGGTGCGCGAGAGCGGGCTGTTCCAAGGCAAGGCGCTCGGCAGCGCGGGCGACGAGATCTCGAACCGGTTCCTGCTCCACGCACTTCGGGCGCAGCGGCCGGACGACGGCGTGCTATCGGAGGAAAGCCGCGACACGCTGCTCCGGCGCGAGAAGTCGCGGGTCTGGATCGTCGACCCGGTCGACGGGACCCGCGAGTACGGGGAAGAGCGCGACGACTGGGCGGTTCATGTCGGGCTCGCGATCGATGGGGAAGCCAGGATCGGCGCAGTCGCGCTGCCCGGCCTGAACGGCGGCGTCGTGCTGCGCAGTGACCGGACCGCCGCGCTGCCCGAACCCGCCGCCACGCCGCGCCTCGTGGTCAGCCGCACCCGGCCCGCGAAGGAAGCGCTCGCCGTGGCCGAGGCGATCGGCGGCGAGCTCATCGCCATGGGCTCGGCCGGAGCCAAGGCCATGGCGGTAGTGCGCGGCCAGGCCGAAATCTACCTCCACTCGGGCGGACAGTACCAGTGGGACAACTGCGCCCCCGTCGCCGTCGCCAAGGCCCACGGCCTCCACTGCTCGCGCATCGACGGCAGCCCCCTCATCTACAACGAACCAGACACCGAACTCCCAGACCTCCTCATCTGCCGAACAGAATGGACCGAACGCGTGCTCGAGGAAGTGCGCCGGGTCGGCTGACGCGCGCTAGTCGACCTGCGAGGTCGCGTGGGATTGCGCGGCTTCGCTATCTTCCGCTTCGTCCGCCTCTTCAGCCACGACATCGGGTAGCGCGATCGAGACATCGACGCGCCGATTGGCCGCGCGGCCGGCCTCGTCCGGCGTCCCGTCGAGCTTGGCATTGGGCGCGATCGGGCGCTGCTCGCCGATAGCGATCACGGTGATGCGCTCCTCGTCCACGCCATGTTCGACCAGCCAGTCGCGCACCATTTCCGCGCGCCGCTGCGACACGCGCAGATTGGCCTCGTCGTCTCCGCTCGAGTCGGTATGACCGCGCAGCACGATCGGGCCGCCTTCCGCCAGTTGCGGCGATGCGAGGATCGTTTCGAGATCCTCCAGCGCCGCTTCGGACAATTCGCCACCCGCCTCAGCGAAAGTGACGCTGGCGTCCAGCGGCTCGAGCTCCGGCTCCGGCCGTTCGACTTCGATGTCCGGTCGGATGATCGACGCCTGGGTGGGCACTGCCTCGGGTGTCGGTTCGGGCGGCGCGGGCGGTTCGCGCCGGTCGCAGCCCGCCAGAGCGAGCGCGGCCGTCATCGCGACCAGTGGTCTCATCGTTTCGGTCCTCATCATCATGCCGGTTGCACCCCCCGCTTGCCCTTCGCCGGCCGCTCCGCCCCCTCGCCCGCCGTTCGGCTCTTCGGCGGGGTGAAGGAGATGACGGTATCGCCGGGCCGAGGGTCAGGCCGCGAGGCGTGGGTGAAGAAGCGCAGCGTGCCATCCTTGCGCAGCAGCAGCAGGAGATGCCCCGATTCCGGCAGAAGCTCGCGCGCGTCCTCGAACTTGAACTCGTCGGACAGCTTGGTCTTGCGGAAGACCCAGCCCTGCGCCTGGCGTTCGTTGACGTCCGCCACGCCGAAGCCGGATTCGAACAGAGCGCGGCCGCGCAGCGACGGCGGAATGGCGTGGCGGTCGTCTTCGCTCACCGCCTCGCCGAGCTGATACACGGTGTCGCGGCCGATCTCGTAAGCAAACTCGTTGCACACGAGCGTGTTGTAAGCCTCGTTCTCCGTCGCGGCGACCAGCACCTGGAACGGGGTGAGATCGAGGTTGTGCTCGGTCGCTTCGTTGAGGATCTCGCCGTGATAGAAGGGCAGGCCCGCACGCCGCGCGGGGGCGAGGCGCTGCCAGCTCGAATCGACGACCATCACCGGGGTCTTCAGCGTGTGCATCTCCTGCGCGAGGGCGATCGTCCACGGGGTGCTGCCGACGATCAGCAGGCCGGGACGAGAACTGCCCCTCAGCCCCAGCCAGCGTGCGACGAGATCGATGGTGAAGCCGTGTGCGACGATCGTCACCACCACCACCGCGAAGCTGAGGCCGATCAGGACTTCGCCGTCGGCATAGCCGAGTTCCGACAAGCGCAGGGCGAACAGGCCGGATATGGCGACCATGACGATGCCGCGCGGCGCAATCCACGCCAGCAGCAGCCGCTCGTTCCACGGAACCGAGCTGAACAGCAGGCTGACGAGTATCGTCAGCGGGCGGACGAGGAACAGCAGTGCGAGCAGGAACAGGCCGAACCGCCAATTGAGATAGCTCAGCTCCTCGTAGTCGAGCGAAGCCGACAGCACGATGAAGATGCCCGACACCAGGATGAGCGCGATGTTCTCCTTGAAGTGGTGGATCGAGCGCAGGCTGGTGACGTTCATGTTGGCGAGTGCCACGCCCATCACGGTGACCGCCATCAGCCCCGCCTCATGCTCGATCGCATTTGACAGGACGAACACCCCGATGACCAGCGTCAGGAGCACCGGGGCCTTGAGGTATTCCGGAACCAGCCCGCGGGGGAACGACCACGCCACGAAGCGGGCCGCGACATAGCCGATCCCGCCCGCGAGAAGCGCGGCGATGATCATCGGCGGGACGACCTCGAACAGCGTCGCATCGGGAGCGGCGGCCGTGAGGCGGAAGTATTCGTAGGCGATCACCGCGCACAGCGCACCGAGCGGATCGTTGACGATCGCTTCCCACTTGAGCGTGGCGGCGGGGCGCGGCTGGATCTTGGACTGGCGGAGCAGCGGCAAGACCACCGTGGGGCCGGTGACTACGAGAATGCCGCCGAACAAGATCGCGACGGGCCAGACCAGTCCCGCCACGTAGTACCCCGCGAGGCTGCCGAGCAGCCAGCCGATCGGCACGCCGAACAGAACCAGCCGCCAGACGCCGTCGCCCGCATGGCGCAGCTCGCGCAGATCGAGATTGAGGCCGCCTTCGAACAGGATCAGCGCGACGCCGATGGCCACCATCGGCTCGAGCAGTTCACCGAATGCCGCTTCCGGATCGAACAGGCCCAGAATCGGCCCGGCGAGGAAGCCGGCCGCGAGCATCAGCACGATCGCGGGCCAGCCCGTGCGCCAGGCAATCCACTGCGCTCCGATGCCGAGCACCCCGACCAGCGCGATAACGAATGCCTGTTCTTCCATACCCCCCGGAGCGATCGTGTGTGAGCGGTCCTCGCCTTAACAATGACCAGCGTCGCGGTTCTATCCCGCTATTCGCCCTCGAAGTCCATCAGCGCTTCGACTGCGACGCCCGCCGCGCGCAGCTTCTCGGCCCCGCCCAACTCGCGAAGATCGATCGCGAACAGCGCGTGTTCGACGCGCGCGCCGGCCTTGCGCAGCAGCTCCGCGGCCGCGAGCGCAGTGCCGCCGGTGGCGATGAGATCGTCCACGATCACCACGTTCTGGCCCGGCATGATCGCGCCGGGATCGATCTCCAGCCGGTCGCTGCCGTATTCGAGCGCGTAGTCGATGCCGATCGTCGCGACGGGCAGCTTGCCCGGCTTCCGCACCGGCACGAAGCCGATCCCGAGCCGGACGGCGACGGCGGCCCCGAAGATGAAGCCACGCGCTTCCATGCCCGCGATCGCCTCCGCCCCGGCGGCGCGTGCGCGCTCCGCCAGGTGCCCGACCGCCGCGGCGAAGCCTTCGCCGTGCGCGATCAGCGTGGTCACGTCGCGGAACTGGACGCCGCGCGCGGGAAAATCCGGCACCGTGCGGACCAGGGCCTTGAGGTCTTCGGGGCTCATCCGGTCCTCCCGAAATGAAAGCGCCCCTCGCATCGCCGGGGTGGAGGGGCGCAATCGCGTTTGGCGGGCGAGGAGATCAGTCGTCCTTGCGCCCGGGCGTCGCGCTCGACCAGACCTGCTTCTTGGCGAAGAACGCGAGGATCGTCGCGAAGATCAGGAAGCCGAGCACCGGCCAGCCGGTCTGGCGCCGCTCGACCATCTTGGGTTCGGCGGTCCAGGTGAGGAAGGCGGCCACGTCGGCGGACATCTGACGGATGGTCGGCTGCGGGTTGCCTTCAGCGTAAGTCACCTGACCGTCGGTGGTCAGCGGCGGCGCCATCGCCAGGTTGAGGTTCGGGAAGTACTGGTTGAAGTAGAGGCCCGTCGGCGTCTCGAAGTCCGGGAACTCCTGCGTCAGCTCGGCCGGGATCGCGTCGTATCCCGTCAGCAGCGAGTAGACGTACTCCGGCCCATGATGACGCGCCTTGGTCATCAGCGAGAGATCGGGCGGAATCGCGTTGTTGTTCGCCGCAGCGGCCGCGACCGCGTTCGGATAGGGCGAGGGGAAATAGTCGGTCGGCAGGCCCGGGCGGAACGTCGCCTCGCCGGTGTTCGGATCGATGCCCGGCACCTGATAGCTCGCCGCTTCCGCCTTGATCTGCCCTTCGTCGTAGCCGAGCCCCGCGAGATCGCGGAAGGCGACGTACTTGAGGCTGTGGCAGGCCGCGCAGACTTCCTTGTAGACCTGGTAGCCGCGCTGAAGCTGCGCCACGTCCCAGGTGCCGAGCGGACCGTCATGCGCGAAGCCGCCTTCGGGGGCGTGCGGTGCGATGTGGAACTCGTGCTCCGCAGTGGGCTGCGTCTCTTCGGTCGCCCAGGTGTAGGCGCCAGTCACGAAGGCCAGCAGCACGACGATGCTGAAGCCGAGACCGACGAGGATTGCGATAGGCCGGATCATTATGCGTCTCTTTCTCTCGTCCTCAGGTCGCGGGCGTCGTGTTTTCGCCGAGCACGGCCTTCTTGTCGGACCCCAGCACCGCTTCGGTGATCGAATAGGGCAGCGGCTCGGGCTTCTCGAACGAGGAGACCAGCGGCAGGATCACCAGGAAGTGGAGGAAGTAGTAAGCCGTCGCGAGCTGGCTGAGCATCACGTAGGGCTCTTCCGCCGGGGCGCCGCCGCAATAGAACAGCACCGCCATCACCGGGATCAGACCGAACCAGAAGAACTTGCGGAACAACGGGCGATAGTGGCCGCTCCGCACCGGCGAACGGTCGAGCCAGGGCAAGAAGAACCAGATCAGGATCGCCGCGAACATCGCCAGCACGCCCCACAGCTTGGCCGGCAGGATGAAGTCCATCGTGAAGGCGCGCAGGATCGCGTAGAACGGCCAGAAATACCATTCGGGCACGATGTGCGCGGGGGTCGAGAGCGGGTTCGCCTCGATGTAGTTGTCCGGATGGCCGAGGTAGTTCGGCAGGAAGAACAGCATCACCGCGAACAGGACCAGGACCACGCCCAGCCCGAAGCCGTCCTTCGCCGTGTAGTACGGGTGGAACGGCACGGTGTCGCTCTCGCTCTTCACCTCGACGCCGGTCGGGTTCGACGAGCCCGGGATGTGCAGCGCCCAGATGTGCAGGATCACCACGCCGGCGATCACGAACGGCAGCAGGAAGTGCAGCGAGAAGAAGCGGTTGAGCGCCGCGTCATCCGGCGCAAAGCCGCCCAGCAGCCAGACCTGCAGCGGTTCGCCGACCACGGGGATCGCACCGAACAGGCCGGTGATGACCTTGGCGCCCCAGAAGCTCATCTGGCCCCACGGCAGGACGTAGCCCATGAACGCGGTCGCCATCATCAGCAGGAAGATCACCACGCCCAGCAGCCACACCATCTCGCGCGGCGCCTTGTAGGAGGAGTAGTAGAACCCGCGGAAGATGTGCAGATAGATGACAACGAAGAAGAAGCTCGCGCCGTTGGCGTGGGAGTAGCGCATCAGCCACCCCCAGTTCACGTCGCGCATGATGTGCTCGACCTTGGCGAAGGCGACGGTCGCATCGGCCGCATAATGCATCGCCAGCACCACGCCGGTGACGATCTGCAGCACGAGGAAGAACCCGGCGAGAACGCCGAAATTCCACATGTAGTTGAGATTGCGCGGCACCGGATAGCCGGCGCCCACCGCGTTGTAGACGAGCCGCGGCAGAGGCAGCTTCTCGTCGAGGAATTTCATGACCGGATTGGCCGGAGTGTATTCCTTGGCCCAGGGGAAGCTCATGTTCTGTCTCTCGCTCCTCAGCCGACTTGGATGACGGTGTCGGAAGTGAATTCGTATTCCGGCACTTCGAGGTTCGTCGGCGCCGGGCCTTTGCGGATGCGCGCAGCCGTGTCGTAGTGCGAACCGTGGCAGGGGCAGAAGTAGCCGCCGAATTCGCCCTTGTTCTCACCTTCGGCGGCACCCAGCGGCACGCAGCCGAGGTGGGTGCAGACGCCCATCGTGACCAGCAGGTCCTGGTGCCCTTCCTTGGTCCGCTCGGCGAGGGTCTGCGGATCGCGCAGCGACGAGACGTTGACCGCGTTCGCCTCCGCGATTTCCTTGTCCGTCAGGCGGCGCACGAACAGCGGCTGCTTGCGGAAGACAGCCTTGATCGCCTGGCCCGGCTCGATCGCCGATACGTCGACTTCGGTGCTGCTTTCGGCGAGGACGTCGGCCGAAGGCGCCATCTGGCTGATCAGCGGATAGAGCACCGCCACCCCGCCGAAACCCGCGGCGCTGACCGCCGCGATGTTGATGAAGTCGCGCCGGCGGACCCCGTCATCGCCGTGTACGGCGACTGTATCGGGTGTCGCGGCGCCAGTCGTATCAGCCATTAGCCCTGCCTTGATTCAGACGTGTCTTGCCCGGATCCGACCCCGCTGCCGATGGAGAGAATCCCCACACAGCCGCAACCTGCGCAAGAGCAGGCGAGGCCCCCTGCGGTGCCGGTTTGCGCGGCCTGTAGACTCGAAAGCCAGCGCTGCCAACCGCCTTTTTGGAAATGCGGGAATGCCCTCAGCGCGCCATCCCCACGAGCGAGATCAGCCGGCCGTAAGTCGCCTCTCCCCGATGCGTTGCGCGGCGATAGGAGTAGAAGCGCGCGGGATCGGCATAAGTGTCGAGGCCGAGCGCATGGGCCGGTCCGACGCCTGCCGATTGCAGCCGCATGACGACGTAGCCGGGCAGGTCGAACTGCCAGCGGCCGGCCTTGCCGGGAGCGAAGAAGCAGGCATGCTCGTCACCGAATTGCGCGCGGAAACTCTCGTCGACCTCGTAGCTCGGCTGCGCGATGCACGGGCCGACCGCCGCCGCGATCCGCGCGCGTTCGGCGCCGAGGGCCACCATGGCCTCGACCGTGTTCTCGATCACGCCGCCATGGGCTCCGCGCCAGCCGGCATGCGCCGCACCGACCACGCCCGCGGCGCGATCCGCCAGCAGGACCGGCGCGCAATCCGCGGTAACGACCCCGAGCAGGGTTCCCGGCCGCCGCGTGACGAGCGCATCTGCGCGGGGGCGCCGGTCGTCGCCCCAAGGTTCCTCGACCACCGCGACATCGGGCGAATGGATCTGGTGGACGCTGACGAGCTCGGCGCCGGGCAGGACCGCCTCGGCCGCCAGCCGGCGGTTCTCGCGCACCGATTGCGGATCGTCATCCGCGCCGTAGCCGCATTGCAGCCCCGCGGCGGGCCCCGTCGAGACGCCGCCGCTGCGGGTCATGAACCCGTGCGGCACGCCGCCGAGCAGCTCCGATCGCAGCGCCTCAGCCAAGCGACCGGGTCACCTGCTCGCGGGTGTCGCGCGAAAGCCGCGGGGCGGCCGCGATTCGCTCGAGCTCGGTGCGCATCAGGGCCGCGCGCGCCGGCTCCATGCGCCGCCAGCGACCGAGCGGGGGCACGAAGCGCGCGGCCGTCTGCGCGTTGATCGGATCGAGTTCGAGGATCAGGTCCGCGATCATGCGGTAGCCCTCGCCGCTCGCCGCATGGAACGCGTGCGGATTGCCGGCGAAGGCCATGTAGAGCGCGCGCACGCGGTTCGGATTGCGCAAGGTGAAGTCCTCGTGCCCCCGTAGCGCCTTGACGTGCTCGATCGCGTGCGGGTGGAGCGACATGGCCTGAAGGCTGAACCACTTGTCGATCACCAGCGGATTGTCGTGGTAACGGCGGTAGAAGTCGATCAACCGGTCGGTCCGCGCGGCGCTGGGGAGGCCGGCGAGGACCATGAGCGCCCCCTGCCGATCCGTCATGTTGTCGGACGCGTCGTACTGGTCCGCCGCGAGAGCCGCGGTCCGCTCCGGATCGCCAGCGGCAAGGAGCGAGAGCACGAGGGTCTTCACCTTGCGCGCGCCGCGTGCAGCCCTGTCCAGGCTGTAAGGCATGGCACTGGCGCGCGCATGCATGCCCAGCAATTGGCCCCCCAGCTCGCCTGCCAGCCATGCCTTGAGGCTCTCGCGCTCGGCATGGATGCGGCCGGGATCGGCAACCAGCATTTGCTCGGCGAGGTAGGTCTCGCCCGGCAGCACCATCAGCTCGCCGCGCATGAGATCGTCGAGCGCGGGATCAGCGAGGATCGCGGCCAGCGCTTCACGGATCGCCGCGCGGCCCTCGCACCGCTCGCCGTCGTCGAGCCCCTCGCCGGCAGCCGCCACGAGATGGCCGACGACCAGCTCCTGCATCGCCTCCGACCGCGCGAAAGCGTCGTCGTCGCGCGCTGCGAGGAACACGAGATCCTCCCGCGGAACGTGCCGCTCGATCGACACCGGGGCGGAGAAGCTGCGGTTGATCGACAGCACCGGCGGCTGCGCGAAGCCCTCGAACGCGATGGTCTTCTCGGCCCCTTCGAGCATGACGAGCTGCTCGCCCCCGTGCGTGCCGGTCTCGCGGTCGAACAGCGCGAGCTTGAGCGGGATCGGCATCGGGTGCTTGGCCGGCTGGCCGGGCGTCGGCGGCACTTGCTGGCGCAGCGTGAGCGTCGCGACATCGCCTTCATGCGACAGGTCGGCGCTCACCTTGGGCGTGCCCGCCTGCGAATACCACAGGCGGAACTTGGTGAGGTCGAGCCCCGCGCCGTCTTCCATCGCCCTGACGAAATCCTCGCAGGTCGCCGCCTCGCCGTCGTGGCGGTCGAAGTAGAGATCGGTGCCCTGCCGGAACGCCTGAGGCCCGGCCATGGTCCGCATCATGCGGATCACTTCGGCGCCCTTGTTGTAGATCGTCGCGGTGTAGAAGTTGGAGATCTCGCGGAAGCTGTCGGGCCGGATCGGATGCGCGAGCGGCCCCGAATCCTCGGGGAACTGGATCGAGCGGAGCACGCGCACGTCCTCGATCCGCTTGACCGCCTCACCCTGCATGTCCTGGCTGAAAAGCTGGTCGCGCAGGACCGTGAAGCCCTCCTTGAGCGAGAGCTGGAACCAGTCGCGGCAGGTCACGCGGTTGCCCGACCAGTTGTGGAAGTATTCGTGCGCGATTACCCCCTCGATCGCGTCGAAATCGCCGTCGGTCGCGGTTTCTGGATCGGCCAGCACGTACTTCGTGTTGAAGACGTTGAGGCCCTTGTTCTCCATCGCCCCCATGTTGAAATCGCCGACCGCGACGATGTTGAACAGGTCGAGGTCGTATTCGCGGCCGAACACCTCCTCGTCCCATTTCATCGACTTCTTGAGCGATTCCATCGCGTGGCCGGTGCGCGGCAGGTCCTCCGCGCGAACCCAGACGTTGAGCGCAACCTCGCGGCCGCCCATCGTGGTGAAGCTGTCCGAACGGGCGACGAGATCGCCCGCCACGAGAGCGAAGAGATAGCTCGGCTTGGGCCAGGGATCGTGCCACTCGGCCCAGTGGCGGCCACCCTCGCCTTTCCCTTCGGCGACCTTGTTGCCGTTCGACAGCAGGATCGGGAACTGCGCCCTGGGCCCTTCCATCCGCACGCGGTAGATCGAGAGCACGTCGGGACGGTCGGGAAAGAACGTGATGCGGCGGAAACCCTCCGCCTCGCACTGGGTGCAGAGCATGCCGTTCGAAGCGTAGAGGCCCATGAGCTGCGAGTTGGCGGACGGATCGATCTCGGTAACAATCGCGATCTCATGCGCCTCGCCCGGCAGGGGGAGCATCAGATCGCCGCCGTCCATGGTCCAGTCGTTCACGAGCTCGCCGTCGACGGTGACCGAGAGGGGCTGCAGACCATCGCCGTTGAGACGGATGACCTGCGAGGCATCAGCCCGCGCATTGCGCGCGACGATGAGCGTGGTGGTCACCTTCGTCGCCTCCAGCCCGAGATCGAAGTCGAGCGCGATTTCGGGCACCAGCCAGGGAAACGGCCGGTAATCCTCGCGCCGGATCAGCGGCGGCTCCTTCGGCTCCGGCGCGGCGTCGGCAAGCTGCGGATTTCCGTCGGGCGTGGAGGGTGTGCGTGCGATGTCCATGGCGATCCTCGTAGGCGGTTTCGCTGCGGGCGTCATCGGCTAGAACCTGAGTATGGATAGGATGTTCATTTTCGGCATCGGCTACACCGCCAGCCGTGTCGCGCGCGCGCTGGAAGGTCGGGGTTGGGCCGTGACCGGCACTGGGCGTCATGGTGCGATCGCCTTCGATGACGAGCCGACCGTCCGCGCCGCGCTGAGCGACGCGACGCATGTGCTCTCCTCGGTGCCGCCTGCGGACGAGGCCGATCCGGTGCTCGCCCGCTACGGCGATTTGCTGGTTGATCGATGGACGGGCTACCTCTCATCGACGGGGGTCTACGGGCACACAAGGGGCGCCTGGGTCGACGAGAGCGCGCCTGTCGGTGCCGGCCGGCGCACTGCGCGCGCAGAGGCCGACGCGGCGTGGCTGGCACGCGGCGCGCGGGTGTTTCGCCTGCCCGGCATCTATGGCCCGGGGCGGAGTGCGCTCGACCGCGTGCGCGAGGGCAAGGCGCACCGGATCGACGTGCCGGGCCAGGTGTTCAGCCGCATCCATGTCGACGACATCGTCTCGGGCGTGCTCGCCGCGCTGGTTTCTGACGACGGGGCCCCGCCTGGCGCCTACAACCTCGCCGACGACCTGCCGGCGAGTCAGAACGCCGTGATCGAGGAAGCCTGCCGCCTGCTCGGGCGGGACCCGCCGCCGGTGCAGTCGCTCGACGAGGCGGGTCTGTCGGCCGCGGCGCGCGCTTTCTATGGCGAGAGCCGCCGCGTCGCGAACGGCAAGGCCAGGCGCGTGCTGGGCTGGCGGCCGCATTATCCGACCTACCGGGAAGGACTTGCGAGCCTGGCCTGAATCAGACCTGCCGCGCCCGCAGGGCCAGGATCATGCCCGCGGTGCCCAGAACCGCGCCGGCGGCGGCCAGCAGCGACCACTGGTAGCCTTCCACCACGGTCGAGATCAGCATGGCGATGACGATCACCAGCACGCCGTTGTAAGCCGCGCGGCCTGCGCCGATCTGGCGCACGATCGTGTAGTAGAGCGGGAACGTCACCACCGATCCCGCAAAGGCGAGCCAGGCGGTCCCGGCCCAGAACGCGGGCGCGGTGGGGAAGACGGGCGGTCCCGCGGTGACCCAAGCGATCGCCACGTCGAAGGCGGTGCCGTAGAGCATCGACCAGGCGAGCAGGCTGACCATCGGCACAGCGCGCCCGGTCTCGTTCCCCTGGATGACATTGGCGACCGAGGCCGAGAGGATGCCGCCCACCGCCAGCAGCACGCCGAGGATCACGTTCCCGCCGAGCGGCGAGATTCGCGCCTCGTGCAGCAGGAGCAGCGCGATACCCGCGATCGCGACCGCGCTGCCGAGGAGGAACCGCCCCGTCACCTGCTGCCCGAGCAGCCAGCGGCCGAGCAGAGCGTTGGGCACCATGAGCATGCCGAACATCACCGCGACCACGCCCGAGGTCAGGTGCAGCTCCGCCCGGTAGACGAAATTGAAGTTGCCGCAGAACTGCGTCAGGCCGATCAGCAGCGCGAGCACGTGGCCCGCGCGCCCGACGCGTAGGCTCCGCCGCATCAGCAGCGCCACCGCGAACATCGCCGGCGTCGCGAGCGCAAAGCGGTAGGCGACCGACCAGCTCGCCGGCACGGCATCAATCTGCCCGGTGATGACGTACCAGGTCGATCCCCAGATCAGCGCGACGAGGGCGAAGGGCAGCGCGATTCGCAGGCGCAGCAGCGCGTGCGGCTTCGCTCCCTCCGCGGTTTCGCTCACAGGCCGGCGATCGCGCGCGCCAGCGCCGCCGCGGCGGCGGGATCGCTGTTCCAGGCGGTGACGAAGCGCGCGGCATCGGCGCCCCAGTCGTAGAAGGCGAAACCCTGCGCACGCAGCGCCTCGCGCTCGGCCGGCGTGAGCCGCACGAACAGCTCGTTCGCCTCGACCGGATGCATCAGCCGCTCGCCGCAGGCCGAGGCGATCTCGCGCGCGGCAGCGTTGGCCGCGCGCGCGTTGCCCAGCCACAAGTCGCCTTCGAGCATCGCCAGCAATTGCGCCGCGAGAAACCGCCCCTTCGACTGCAAATGCCCCGCCCGCTTGCGGCGGTAGCGCGCCAGATCGGCGGCGGCGGGATCGAAGAACACGATGGCTTCGGCGCTCATCGCGCCGTTCTTGATGCAGCCGAAGCTCAACGCATCGGCCGGGCCCATGGCCTCGGCCGGCGAGCAGCCGAGGAAGGCGACCGCATTGCCGAAGCGCGCGCCGTCGACGTGCAGGCCAAGGCCGCGCTCCTTCGCCAGTGCCCCGATCGCGGCGAGCTCGTCCGGACGGTAGCAGCAGCCGTATTCGCTCGCCTGCGTGACCGAGATCGCATGCGGCTGCACCTGATGGACGTCGTCGCGGATCGGGTCGATCACCGTTCGAATCGCCTCCGGCGTGAGCTTCGCGGCCTCGCCCTCGGCCAGCAGCAGCTTCGCGCCGTGCAGGTAGAAGCCGGGCGCCCCGCCCTCGTCCATCTCGATATGCGCCTCGCGGTGGCAGACGACGCCGCCGTGCGGCTGGACCAGCGTGGCGAGCGCCAGGCAGTTGGCGGCCGTTCCCGTCGCGGCCCAGATCGCCGCGCAGTCGCGGCCGAACAGCGCCGAGAACGCCTCGTCCAGCCGCTGCGACAGCGCATCGCCATCGTAAGGCGAATCGGGCACGTCAGCGGTGCGCATGGCGTCCCACACCTTCGGGTGGACCGCGGCGGCGTTATCGGAGAGGAACTGCTTGGCGCTGGACATGGCGGAACGCGTCTAGCCGCCGCAGCGTTCAGCGCAAGAAGGAGCGACATCCATGACGATCGAAGGTCTCGAGATTACCCGGCACCCTGGCCCGGGCGATGCGCCGGTTCACGGCGAATATCGCGCGCACGTGCCAGGCAGCGACCATGTCGGGCGGCTGACCTGGAAAGCGCGTGGCAATGCGCGGATCGCCGACCATACGCTGGTCCCGCCCGAGATCGGCGGGCGCGGCGTCGCGGCGGCGCTGGTCGAGGCGCTGATCGCCGACGCGAAGGCGGAGGGTTTCACGATCGAGCCGCAATGCTCCTACGTCAAAGCGCAGTTCCGGCGCCATCCCGAATGGGCCGCCTTGCGCGCGCCGACCGCTAGTTGATTCGGGAGAAGTCCTGCGCGGTGATGCTGCGCAGGATCGCCGCGCGCAGCTCCCGCGCCCGGGCGAGCGGTATCCCCTCGATCGCCAGCTTCCCACCGGCAAGGCCGAGGTGCAAGGTCGCATAGCCGCGCCGGCGGGCGATCGGCCCTTGCGCGATCTCGGCCGAGTGCAGCTTGGCGCGAGAGGCGACGTCGGTGCGCGGCGCCAGCCAGCCATGCCGCGCATAGACCTGCGCCTCGTCGAGCGTATGCCGCTCGAACCGCCAGAGAAACCATTGCCATGCCGCCAGCGGCAGCGCGATGCCCAGCGGGATCAGTGCGAGGAGCGGGCTGGCGGCGCCCGTGGCCGAGAGCGCGACCAGCACCGCGAGCGCGATTCCCCCTGCGACCACGCCTGCCAGCAGCGCGGAATCGATGCGATAGCGCGCTCCGGCGCGGTGCCAGTCGAGGTCCTCGGTCGGCATCGCGAAACCCGCGGCGCGCGCGATCGGTTCGAGCTCGCGCCAACGGGCGAAGGGCGCGACATCGTGGCTCGACGCGCCGGCATCCTGCGCGAGACTGACGAACTTGAGCCCGTGCCAGCCGAACCGGCGGCGGAGAATCCCCGTGCCGAAGGCGAGCGCCTGCACGCGGTGCGCAGGCATGACGACGTCGGTCCGGGTGAGCAGCCCGCGGCGGCGGCGGAAGCCTTTGGCGGTCCGCTCGAGCGTGAAGCCCCAGTCGCGCAGCACGGTGCGGACGAGGCCGGTGGCGAAGCCGAGCAGGAGCAGCGAACCCGCCGCGATGATCCCGCCGACGATCTGCGCAGTCCGCCCGAGGCCCGAGAGCCAGGAGCCCGGCCCTGCCAGCCGTTCCTGCCACTCATCGAAATCCCACGGATCGAACGGAAGGATAAAGTCGAACTGCTGCACCGCACCGGCGACGACGGCGACGACGGCGAGCGAGAATTCGAACAGCCCGAAGGTAACGAGCCGGCGCGGTGCCATCGCGAACAGGACTTCGGCGGCGGGCTCGCCTGCGCCAGCTTCGCCCTCGCTCGCTTCGGCGGCCGCATCGGTTCTGCGCCCGCGCACGACCTCGCGCAGCCGTTCGCCTTCGGCTTCCTTGAGATAGGCGAGCTTGAGCTCGTCCTTGCCCCCGGCGCCGGTTTCGAAGCGCACCTCGACCAGGCCAAGCAGGCGGGCGAGCGGCCCCTGCTCGAGGCTGACGTCCTGGATCCGCTCGTAAGGCACCGAGCGTGCCGCGCGGCTGAGAACGCCGCTCTCGACCCGGATGTCCTCCATGCCGACGCGGTACGTCAGCCGGTGCCACTGGAGCCAGGCCACGAACACGATCGCCCCCAGCAGCACGAGTGCGAGCGGCACTGCGGCGAGCAGCCAGTGCCCTTGGTCGCGCAGGACGAAGATCATCGCGATCGCGGCGGGGATCGCCTGCCGCAGGCCCGAGATCGCGCTCAGGACCAGACCCGCGGGCTCGGTCCGCCGTTCGCCGATTTCGGAAGTGTCCGCCGGCTCGTTCACATCGTGTCGCGCCTGATCTGCGCCCGGATCGTCTCACGCATCGCCCGCGCGTCGGCATCGGCCAGACCCGGCAGCGAGACCGAGGCGTTGTGCGAGCCGGCGGTGTGGAGGGTCAGCGTCGCGAGGCCATAGGCGCGCTCCAGCGGCCCCTGATGAACGTCGATATGCTGGACCCGCCCGAACGGTACCACAGTGTCCGAACGGAACCACAGCCCGCGCACGACCCGCAGCCGGTCCTCACCCATGACATAGCCGCGCGCCATGTAGCGCCGCATGGGCGCCCGGATCACGATCAGCACTGCGGCAAGCAGCACCGGCACGATGAATACGCCGGTGGGCAGGAAGCCGGCGACTTCCAGCACGAGCGCGCCGATCACAAAGGGAACCGCGGCAAGCAGCGTCGCCACCCGCATCGCCTTGACGTGGTTCGGATGCAGCGGGGTCAACGCGTCGCTTTCGTCCATGGTGCATTACATGGCTAAGACGGTGGCTGGGAGCAAGGGTACTTTTGCTTTACGCGCGCCCATCCGGGCGCGCGTCCTCGCGGCTATTCCTCCCTTCGGTCGGGCCGCTGCGGGCGGCCGGTCGGCCTTGCGGTCGGCTGGTCGCCGACCGGACCTTTCCCCGGCCATTTCTGTCTGGCGAATTCTCGGGCTGCAATCAGCAGCCCGCAAGCGCGACAGCGCGACCGCAGCGACCGGAGGGAGCGAGGATAGCCAAGTGAGCGAATGCGAACGCCGGCGTTTGAGGCGAAACAAAAACCATTCTTGCCTGCGGCAAGAATGGTGCTGCTGGGGAGGATTGAACTCCCGACCTCACCCTTACCAAGGGTGCGCTCTACCACTGAGCTACAGCAGCGTTCGGAGAAGCGGGCGCGCTATTGTCGTCCCCTAGGGGAAAGTCAAGCCAAGCTTGAGCCAGCACGCAATTGGCGGCAAGGCGTTTCGCATGACCGAAGGAGCGGGCAAGAATCTGTCGCGCGAGGAGCGCCTCGCGGCCAAGCTGCGCGAGAACCTGCGCCGCCGTAAAGCCCAGTCGCGTGAATTGCGCACCGCCCCGGCGGGCGAATCGGACGAGAGCGGGCTTTCCAAGCCGGATACGAAAAGCTAACCGCACTCGCTCCCGAACGCATGAGGAGCCTTTCCTTGCCGACGCTCATTCTCGTCCGCCATGGCCAGAGCCAGTGGAACCTCGAAAATCGCTTCACCGGCTGGTGGGACGTCGATCTGACCGAGAAAGGCGTCGCCGAAGCGATCGCGGCGGGCGAGCTGCTGGCCGAGAAGGGCGTGCTGCCGACCTGCGCCTTCACCTCGCTCCAGGCCCGCGCGATCAAGACGCTGCACCTTGCGCTGGAAGCCTGCGGGCGGCTGTGGATCCCGGAGACCAAGGACTGGCGCCTCAACGAGCGGCACTACGGCGGCCTGACCGGGCTCGACAAGCAGGAGATGCGCGAGCGGCACGGCGACGAGCAGGTCCATATCTGGCGCCGCAGCTTCGACACCCCGCCGCCGGTGATGGAAGAGGGCACGGACTACGATCTTGCCGCCGATCCGCGCTACGCCGGGATCGCGGTGCCGCGGACCGAAAGCCTCAAGCTCACGATCGAGCGCGTGCTGCCCTATTGGGAAGGCGAGATCCTGCCCGTGCTTGCGAGCGGCGAGACGGTGATCGTCTCCGCCCACGGCAATTCGCTGCGCGCGCTGGTCAAGCATCTCTCGAACATTTCGGACGAGGACATCACCGGGCTCGAGATCCCGACCGGTCAGCCGATCGTCTACGAATTCGACGCCGCGATGAAGCCGGGCGAGCGCCACTACCTGAAGGACCGCTGAGATGCCTGCCGGGGGAGCCAAAGTCGCCATCGTCATGGGGAGCCAGTCCGACTGGCCGACCATGAAGTGCGCCGCCGACGTGCTGGACGAGCTCGGCGTGCCACACGAGGCGCGCATCGTTTCCGCCCACCGCACGCCCGATCGCATGTACGAATTCGCCAAAAGCGCGGCGGACCAGGGTTTCCAGGTGATCGTCGCCGGCGCTGGCGGTGCGGCGCACCTGCCGGGCATGCTGAGCGCGCTGACGCACCTGCCGGTGCTCGGCGTGCCGGTCGAATCGAAGGCGCTCTCGGGGCAGGACAGCCTGCTCTCGATTGTGCAGATGCCCGCCGGGGTGCCGACCGGGACGCTGGCGATCGGCAAGGCGGGCGCGACCAACGCTGGGCTGCTGGCCGCAGCGATCCTCGCGCTGTCTGACGCGGAGCTCTCGCGGCGCCTGCAGAACTGGCGCGCCGCACGCAGCGCCGCGGTGGGCGAAAGACCGGTGGATTGAGGCACGCCTCATTTCCGTTCATCCCGCGCTTGTCGAAGGGCCGCTTTTTCCTTTAGCGCACCGCCACGCAAGAACGGCGCCGGCGAGCCCGGGCGCAAACGGATGAGGGAAGTGAGAGTTGATCCTGCCAGGCGCGACAATCGGCATTCTCGGGGGCGGCCAGCTCGGCCGGATGATTGCGATCGCGGCCGCGCAACTCGGCTATCGCTGCCATGTCTTCGCGCCGGGCCGCGAGAGCGTCGCCGCGGAAGTCAGCGCCGATTTCACTTGCGCCCCCTGGACCGATGCCGCCGCGCTCGCCCAATTCGCCGCGGGATGCGACGTAGTGACCTGGGAATTCGAGAACGTGCCGGTCGGCCCGCTCGCCGCCATCGAGACGCTGCTCGCGCCCCACCCGCGTGCGCTGGAAACAGCGCAGGACCGGCTCAAGGAAAAGCGCTTCGTCGAAAGCCTCGGCGGCACGCCCGCGGCCTATGCGCCGGTCGATACGGCCGAGGAACTCGCGGCCGCGGTCGACCGCATCGGCGCGCCGGGCATTCTCAAGACGCGGCGCGACGGCTACGACGGCAAGGGCCAGTGGCGCATCCAGACGGCGCGCGATGCCGACGCGATCCGCCTGCCGGGCGCGCCGACGATCTACGAAGGCTTCGTCGAGTTCACCGCCGAGTTCTCGGTGATCCTCGTGCGCGGGCACGACGGCGAGGTGCGGTTCTGGGACAGCGCCGAGAACACCCATGTCGGCGGCATTCTCGCGACTTCGGCCCTGCCGGCGGGGGAGGCTATCGCCGCGCAAGTCGCGCCGGCGCGCGAGCTTGCCGCGCGCGTGGCCGAAGCGCTGGGCTACGTCGGCGTTCTGACGCTCGAATTCTTCGCGACCCGCGAGGGGCCGGTGTTCAACGAGATGGCACCGCGCGTGCATAATTCGGGGCACTGGACGATCGAGGGCGCGGCGACGAGCCAGTTCGAGAACCACGTGCGCGCGATCTGCGGCCTGCCGCTGGGCGACACCGCGACCACGGCGGCGCAGGTCGTCATGACGAACGTGATCGGCGAAGACGCGAACAGCGCCCATGAATGCCTCGCCGAACCGGGCGCGCATCTGCACCTCTACGGCAAGCGCCAGACACGCGAGGGCCGCAAGATGGGCCACATTACCCGGATCGGGCAGCGGTGACGCGGGCGTGAGGCAGAGCTTGTTCTGCATCTATGCACGCGCGGCGAACGGGGTGATCGGCGACGCAGGCGCCCTGCCCTGGCACATTCCGGCAGATCTCAAGCGTTTCAAGGCGCTGACCATCGGCAAGCCGATGATCATGGGCCGCAAGACCTTCGAGAGCCTGCCCGGCGTGCTTCCGGGCCGCCGCCATATCGTGCTGACCCGCCGCACCGACTGGAATGCGGCCGGCGCCGAGATGGCCGGATCGCCCGAGGACGCGCTCGCGCTGGCCGGCGACGGGGAGATCGCGGTGATCGGAGGGGCGGCGATCTTCGACGCATTCCTGCCGCTCTCCGAGCGGGTCGAACTGACCGAAATCCATGCCGATTACGCGGGCGATACGGTCATGCCGCCGCTCGGGCCGAAGTGGCGGGAAACGGCGCGCGAGGCGCATGGGGCGGAAGACGGCCGGCCCGCGTTCGATTTCGTTACACTGCGGAGAGGGGGATCCGGGGAATGAAGCGCAAGATCGCATGGGGCGCGCTGGCGCTGGTCGTGCTCGCGGCAATCGGGTTCTTCGGCTTCGCGCCGGGGATGATCGAGCGCGGCATGAACAAGGTCGACGGCCAGCCGCTGATCCCCATCTCAGATGAGGCGAAGGCGCTTCATGCGACGCTGACGATCGTCGATCTCCATTCGGACACGCTGCTGTGGGACCGCGACCTGCTCGACCGCGCTTCCCACGGGCACGAGGACCTGCCGCGAATGGAGGACGGCAACGTCGCGTTGCAGGTCTTCTCCAGCGTGACCAAGACCCCCAAGGACCAGAACTACGACGCGAACAGCGCCGAGACCGACAACATCACTGCGCTGGCGATCGCCCAGCTCCAGCCGATCCGCACCTGGACCTCGCTGCTCCAGCGGTCGCTCTACCACGGCGAGAAGCTCGACCGCGCGGTCGCCGGATCGGACAGGCGCCTGATGAAAGTCGCGCAGCCGCAGGACGTGCAGTCGCTGCTCGCCCGCCGCGGCGGCGCGCCGACTCCGGTCGGGGCCATGCTCAGCATCGAGGGGCTGCAGAACCTCGAAGGCGATCTCGGCAATCTCGACCGGCTCCACGCGGCGGGCTTCCGCATGGCGGGATTGACGCACTTCTTCGACAACGATCTCGCCGGTTCGATGCACGGGATCGAGAAAGGCGGTCTGACGGCCAAAGGGCGCGAGGCGATCCGCCGGATGGAAGCGATCGGGATGATCGTCGACATCGCGCACTGCAGCCATGCCTGCGTCGCCGACATTCTTACGATGGCGCAGCGCCCGATCGTCTCCAGCCACGGCGGCGTGCAGGCGACATGCCAGGTCAACCGCAACCTGTCGGATGAGGAAATCCGCGGCGTCGCGCGCACCGGCGGAGTGATCGGCGTGGGCTACTGGGACGCGGCCGTCTGCGGCACCAGTCCCCGCGACGCGGCCCGCGCGATGAAGCACGTGCGCGATCTCGTCGGTATCCAGCATGTCGCGCTCGGCAGCGATTACGACGGCGCGACCACCGTGCGCTTCGACACCTCGCAGCTCGTGCAAGTGACGCAGGCGCTGCTCGACGAAGGCTTCACCCCCGATGAGATCCACGCGGCGATGGGCGGCAACGCCCTGCGCGTGCTGCGCGCCGGGATTGCGCCGCTGGAGCCTGCTTCATGAGGTGGCTCGACCATCGTGAACGGATTCCCGAATCCTTGCGCGGCGCGATCATCGCGCTCGGCAACTTCGACGGCTTCCACAAAGGCCATCAGGCGGTCGCGCACGAGGCGATAGAATGGGCGCGGGCCGAGGGCCGGCCCGCGATCATCGCTACTTTCGATCCGCACCCGGTGCGCTTCTTCAAGCCCGAAGTGCCGCCGTTCCGTCTGACCACGCTGGAGCAGCGGCAGGAGCTCTATCTCGCTGCGGGCGCTACGGCGATGCTGGTGTTCCACTTCGATGCCGAACTGGCGAACACCACGGCCGAGGACTTCGTGCGCGTGCTGCTCGCCGACAGGCTCGGCGTCGCAGGCGTGGTGACCGGCGAGGACTTCACCTTCGGCAAAGGTCGCGCGGGCGATCGCGCGCGGCTGGCCGAGCTCGGGCGCGAGGCCGGCATTGCCGCGCGTGCGGTGCAGCCGGTGATGGAAGGCGGCGCGCCGGTTTCCTCCAGCCGCATCCGCGAGATGCTGCGCGAGGGCGATCCGCAGCGTGCCGCCACGCTCCTCACGCGACCCTTCGCGATTCGCGGTGTGGTCGAGCACGGCGACAAGCGCGGGCGCGATATCGGCTACCCGACCGCGAACCTCGCGATCGAGAACTACCTGCGGCCCCGGTTCGGCATCTATGCGGTGACCGGCCGCGTGCTCGCCACCGGCCAGGTGCTGAAGGGCGCGGCCAACATCGGCGTGCGCCCGCAGTTCGAGCCGCCCAAGGAGCTGCTGGAGCCGCATTTCTTCGATTTCGCCGGCGATCTCTACGGCCAGGAAATCGAAATCGCCTTCCGCCACTTCCTACGGCCCGAGGCGAAGTTCGATTCGCTCGATGCCATGGTCGCGCAGATCGAGCGCGACTGCGACCAGGCGCGGGAGCTGCTCGGGTGAAGCGCTGGCTGCGGTATCTCACCTTCGCCCTTGCCTTGGCCTTCCTCGTGCTGACAATCGTCAATGCGAGCTGGCTCGCGCCGGAGCCGAAGGGCGCGGTCAAGGTGATCGCGCACCGCGGAATCCATCAGCTCTACGACCATGCCGGCGTCGGGCGTGACACCTGCACCGCCGACAGGATCGAGCCCCCGGCGCACGACTATCTCGAGAACACGACCCGCTCGATCGCCCGTGCCGCGAGGTTCGGCGCCCACATGATCGAGGTCGACATCGCGCCCACGGCAGACGGGCAGATCGCGGTATTCCACGACTGGACGGTCGACTGCCGCACCGACGGCACGGGCGAGGTCCGCGACCTGACAATGGCCGAGCTCAAGGCGCTCGACGCAGGCTACGGCTACACGGCCGACGGAGGCAAGACCTACCCGTTCCGGGGACAAGGCATCGGCGCGATTCCGACGTTGGAGGAGGCGATCAAGGCTGCCGGCCGGGCGCGGCTGCTCTACAACTTCAAGAGCAAGGAGCCGGCCGAGGCCGATCCGCTCGCCGCAGCGCTCGAGGCGGCCGGCCGCGACCCCGTGGCGGCGGGCGACGCATTCTACGGCGACGCCGCCAACGTCGCGCGAATCAGGGAACACTATCCCGACGCCTGGGCCTTCTCGATCGAGGGGGCGAAGGAATGCACCAGGGCCTACCTGCTATCGGGCTGGTTCGGGATCGTGCCCGAGGCATGCGAGGACGGCACGCTGATGATCCCGCTCGACCGGCAATGGCTCTTCGCCGGCTGGCCCAACCGCCTGATCACGCGGATGGAGGAGACCGGCGCGCATGTGATCGTGATCGGCCCGCGCGCGGAAGACCGGCCCACCGGTCTCGACCTGCCCGAGCAGCTCGGCGAGATCCCGGCAAGCTTCAACGGCTATGCCTGGGTGGAGGACAGCTTCACCGTGGTACCCGCCCTCATCAACCGCTTCGACAACCGCAGCCAGGCCGAGATCGACGCCGCGCAAGCCTCGCTGGAGCGCCGCCGGGCGGAGCGTTGACGCGAACCGGCTTTATCGCGCGCTGCAATTGCCCTAACGGCCATCCGCCATGACAGAACAGCGCGATTACAAGGACACGGTCTTCCTGCCCAAGACCGACTTCCCGATGAAGGCCGGCCTGCCGCAGAAGGAGCCGGGCATTCTCGCGCGCTGGGAATCCGAGGGGCTCTACCGCCAGCTTCGCGAGGCGCGGAAGGACCGCGAGAAGTTCGTGCTCCACGACGGGCCGCCTTACGCCAATGGCGACATGCACATCGGGCACGCGCTCAACCACGTGCTCAAGGACATGGTCGTGCGCACGCAGAGCCTGCTCGGCAAGAATGCGCCCTACGTGCCGGGCTGGGACTGCCACGGGCTGCCGATCGAATGGAAGGTTGAGGAGCAGTACCGCAAGAAGAAGCTGAACAAGGACGAGGTCCCCCCGGCCGAGTTCCGTGCCGAATGCCGCGCCTATGCCCAACACTGGGTCGACGTGCAGCGGGAGCAGTTGAAGCGCCTCGGCGTGAACGGCGACTGGGACAATCCCTACCTGACGATGGACTTCGCGGCGGAAGCGACGATCGTGTCCGAGCTGATCAAGTTCGCCGAAGCGGGCAATCTCTACCGCGGCGCCAAGCCGGTGATGTGGAGCCCGGTGGAGAAGACCGCTCTGGCGGAGGCCGAAGTCGAGTACGAGGATATCGTCTCCACCCAGATCGACGTGGCGTTCGAGATCATCGAGAGTCCGATTCCGGAACTGGTCGGCGCGCACGCGGTGGTGTGGACGACGACGCCGTGGACGATCCCGGTGAACCAGGCTTTGGCTTATGGGTCTGGGGTGGAATATCGTATCGTAGAGTTTTGGGCCTCAAGCGACTCCGACAAGCCCGCTCCTTACCTAGATGATCCCGAGTTCGCATTCCTAGGGAATTCGGGAACTTCGCCCAAGTTCTTGATTGCTGATCTCTTGCACAATGAGTTGAGCGATCGCCTGACGAACCGAGCGGCTGCAAAATACCCAGGGATGGGGCTCCGGATCAGCGCGACTTTCCCGATGGGTGATCGAACGATCAAAGGCTCCGACCTCGCCGGCACCATCGCCCAGCACCCAATGCATCACCTCGGCGGCTTCTTCGCCGAGCCGCGCCCATTCCTGCCGGGCGACTTCGTCACCACCGACAGTGGCACCGGCCTCGTCCATATGGCGCCGGATCATGGTGAGGACGACTTCGTGCTGTGCAAGGCGAACGGCCTGACGCCCAAGTTCGTGGTCGAGGCCGACGGGCGTTATCGCGACGACTGGCTCTGGCTCGGCGGCGATGACGAGCGCCGCATGTCGGTCATCAACCCGAAGTTCAACGCGCCCGACGGCCCGATCTGCTCCGATCTGCGCGAGGCGGGCGCGCTGCTCGCGGCCAGTGCGGACTACAAGCACTCCTACCCGCACTCGTGGCGCTCCAAGGCCAAGGTCATCTACCGCTGCACGCCGCAGTGGTTCGTGCCGATGGACAAGCTCCTGATCGAACTCGATGCCAAGACGCGGTCCGAACGGAAATGGGAAAGCGAAGGCGGCGCACTCGATCCGTCAGACGAAGCGGCAGGCGCCCCCCCGACGCTGCGCCAGCTTGCGATGCAGGCGATCGCCGATACGCGCTTCGTGCCCGAGAAGGGCCGTAACCGCATCCGCTCGATGGTCGAGGGGCGGCCGGACTGGGTGCTCAGCCGGCAGCGCGCGTGGGGCGTGCCGATCACGCTGTTCGTCGATCGCAAAACCGGCGAGTATCTCGTCGATCCGGCGGTCAACGCGCGGATCGTCGCCGCCGTGCGCGAGAAGGGCGTCGATGCCTGGACCGATGAAGCGGCGTCCGAACTGCTCGGCCCGGCCTACGACCCGGCCGACTACGAGCGCGTGACCGACATCCTCGACGTATGGTTCGATTCCGGCTGCACGCATGCCTTCGTGCTCGAAAGCGGCCGCTGGCCAGATCTCAAGTGGCCTGCCGACCTCTACCTCGAAGGGTCCGACCAACACCGCGGCTGGTTCCAGTCCTCGCTGCTCGAATCCTGCGCCACGCGCGGCCGCGCACCCTACGATGCCGTGCTGACCCATGGGTTCACCATGGCGAGCGACGGCAAGAAGATGTCCAAGTCGCTCGGCAACACGGTCGATCCGATCAAGGTGATGGAGCAGTACGGGGCCGACATCATCCGGCTCTGGGCGCTGTCGGTCGACTATACCGAGGACCATCGGATCGGCGACGAGATCCTGAAAGGGGTCGCCGACCAGTACCGCAAGCTGCGCAACACCTTCCGCTACATGCTCGGCGCGCTGGGCGGGTTCGATTACGAGGCGGAAGCGATTCAGCCGGCGGAGATGCCCGAGCTCGAGCGGTACGTGCTCGATCGGCTGCACGCTCTCGACACCACGCTGCGACAGGCGATCGCGGACTTCGATTTCAACGAATACACCCGCGCGCTGGTCGACTTCGCGAACGAGGACCTGTCGGCATTCTTCTTCGATATCCGCAAGGACAGCCTCTACTGCGACGACGCGAACGACCCGCGCCGCCGCGCCTATCGCTCGACCCTCGACATCCTGTTCCACGCGCTCGTGCGCTACGCCGCGCCGGTGCTGGTGTTCACTGCGGAGGAAGTTTGGACCACGCGCTTCCCGGAGCGCGGGAGCATCCATCTTCAGGAACTGCATCCGCTGCCGGATGACTGGGTGAACCCCGCCCTCGCCGCCCGCTTCGGGAATATGCGCGCGCTGCGCGAACAGGTGATGGAAGCGATCGAGCCGTTGCGGCGCGAGAAAGTCGTGCGCTCCGGACTCGAAGCCGAAGTGACCGTGCCCTCCGACGCGGTGCCCGAGGGCTTCACCGACGCCGATCTGGCCGAGCTGTTCATCACCGCGTCAGTCGCGCGCGGGCAGGGCGACGCGGTGACCGTGACGCGCACCACCGACCACAAGTGCGGCCGCTGCTGGCGCCTCCTGCCCGAAGTGACGGAGGACGGAGCACTGTGCGAACGGTGCGACGAAGCAGTTGCCGAACTGGATGCCGCCGCATGAGCAAGCTCGCCAGATACCGCCTGATCGGCTTCGCGACGGCGATCGTCCTGTTCCTCGTCGACCAGGCGATGAAGCGCTACGTCACCCAAACTCTCGCGATGGAGCGCGGCGACGTGGTCGAGCTGCTGCCGTTCTTCGATTTCCGGCTGACCTACAACTTCGGTGTTTCGCTCGGCATGTTCCAGGCCGATTCGATGGAGATGCGCTGGATTCTCGTGGGCGTGACCAGCCTGATTGCGCTCGTCGTGACCATATGGATGCTGCGCGAGAAGGCGCTGGGCGAGATCGTCGGCCTCTCGCTGATTCTCGGCGGAGCGCTGGGCAATATCAAGGACCGCTACGAACTCGGCTACGTGATCGACTATGCGGACCTGCATTTCGGCGAGTTCCGGCCGTTCCTGATCTTCAACATCGCCGATGCCGCGATCACCATCGGTGTCCTGATAATCCTTGCCCGTGCCTTCTTCGTGCGCGACAAGGAGGCAACACCCGAACACAAGTCGGCGCCCGGCGCCGCGGAGAGCTGAGATGACTTTTACTCTTGGGCGTAAATCGACCACGCTAGTCCTTCTCGCCGGTGCGGGCGCAATGCTCGCCGCCTGCGGCAGCACCGGCGGTATCGGCGGCCGCGAGCGGCCCGACGAGTTCGCCGTGCAGCGCCAGGCGCCGCTGGTCGTTCCGCCCGACTTCAGCCTTGTCCCGCCCGCTCCGGGTGCACCGCGCCCGGCGGAGGAGACCGCCGGCGAGCAGGCGCTCGAGGCCCTGTTCGGCGGGCCCGCGCCGCGCAGCGCCGTCGAAACCAGCATGCTCGACCGCGCCGGAACGGCCGCGCCGAGCATCCGCACCGAGGTCGGCGATCCGCAGACGAACACGGTCGCCAAGGGCAGCGTCACCCGCGACATCGTCGCAGCGCCGGAAGGCGACGGCCAGTTTGCGCAGGCCGTGATCCCGCAGGGATAAAGCCTTTTTGTTTTCCGCACGCGCATCCGCGCGTGCGATGTCCTCGGCCCTGACGGGCCCGCGGGCGCGCAGTCGCGCTTGCGGGCTGCTACCGCAGCCCGATCCGTTCCGTTCCAAGCCATAGCTATCCAGCGAGATCCCGGTCCGCGACAAGCGGACCGCAGCGACCGAAGGGAGCGAGGATATCGCACACGCGGAGCGTGTGCGGAAACAAGGACTCCCTAGTCCCTGCTCACCAGCAGCTTGTCGATCTTGCGGCCGTCCATGTCGACGACCTCGAAGCGCCAGCCCTGGTCGGTGAAGCTTTCCCCTTCCCGCGGGAGGTTCTTGAGCACCGACAGGACATAACCGGCAACGGTCGCAAACTCGCGGTCTTCGCTGTATTCGATGCGCAGCCGGTCGGCGAGATCATCGGCCGACAGCGCGCCCGACACGAGCAGCGAGCCATCCGGCCTCTCGATCATGACCGGGCGATCGCCATCATCCCGGTCGCTCGCAAAGTGGCCAGCAATCGCAGTCAGCAGGTCGGCCGGAGTCACGATCCCGTCGAGATGACCGTACTCGTCGTGCACCATGGCCATCGCGACTTCGGACCGCTGGAGTACGCGGAGTGCGTCCATTGCGTCGAGCTGGTCGGGCACGACTTCGGCCTGCCGCATGATCGCGCGCAGCGAGATCGCCTCGCCCGCCACGAGCCGCGCGAGCACGTCACGGACCTTGATCACGCCGATCACGCGGTCGGGCGAGCCCTCGGCGACCGGCAGCAGCGAATGTGGGCTTGCCTCGATGGCGGCGCGAATCTCCGTCTCATCTGCATCGGCATCGACCCAGTCGAGTTCGGTCCGCGGCGTCATCACCTCCCGCACCGGACGGTCCGTGAGGCGGACCACGCCCGCGAGGATATGATGCTGCTTGACCTCGAGCACCCCCGAACGCGTCGCATCTGCGAAGATCATGTGCAGTTCCTCGGCCGTCACGTTCGATTGCCCGCCCGGCCGGACCCCGAGGAGCCGGATAAGCAGGCCGGAGGACGTGTCGAGCAACCACACCAGCGGCGCGGCGATCTGCGCGATAATCGCCATCGGGCGGGCCATGGTGAGGGCGATCGGCACCGCGGCGCGCAAGGCGACCTGCTTGGGCACGAGTTCGCCGACCACAAGGCTGGCATAAGTCGTCAGCGCGATCACCACCGCGAAACCGGCCTCGTCCGCATATCGGGCGGGCAGCCCTAGCGCCTCGAGCCGCTCGCCCACGGGGCCGCCCAGGCTGGCGCCCGAATATGCACCGGCGATGATGCCGACCAGGGTAATCCCGATCTGCACCGTGGAGAGGAACTTGCCCGGATCGGCCGCCAGCGCGAGCGCGGTCTGCGCAGCGCGGCTGCCCTTGTCGGCTGCCCCCTGAAGGCGCGCGGGCTTGGCGGAAACGATCGCGAGCTCGGACATGGCGAACACGCCGTTGAGCACGATCAATCCCGCGATGATCAGGAGGTCTGGCCAAGGGAAGGGTGTCACACCTCTCCGCTAGCATAATTGCGGCCCTGCGCCAGCCTGTCGCATGCCGATTACCATTCGGCGGGGAACAGGTGAGCCGTTATGGTGTTTTAGCGTGATATGGCGCAGGTGGGCGCGCTGCCCCTTTTTGCGTGGGGCACATAGAGTTTGCAGCAAGAGGGGAAAATCCCATGAAAAAGTCGAGAATGATCGTTGCCAGCTTTGCCGCGCTTTCGCTGGTAGGCGTCTCCGCCTGCGTGACCGATCCCAACACGGGTGAGCGGAAGATCTCCCGCACGGCGATCGGCGGCGTCGGCGGCGCGGCCGCGGGTGCGCTGCTCGGCGGGCTGATCGGCGGCAAGACCGGGCGCATCATCGGCGCGGTCGGCGGCGGCGCGGTCGGCGGCGTGGTCGGCTACAAGATGGACCAGCAGATCAAGGAACTTCGCGAATCGACTGCCGGCTCTGGCGTGGACGTCACCGAAGTCGACAACGGCCAGGCGATTCTGGTCAACCTGCCCGACGGGGTGACCTTCGACGTCGGCAGCGCCACGTTGAAGCCCGCCTTCCGCTCGACACTCAACGACGTGGCGGGAAGCCTCGTGCAGTATCCGAACAGCCTGATCGACGTGTACGGCCACACCGATTCGACCGGGTCGGATTCCTTCAACCAGGGCCTTTCGGAACGCCGCGCGCAGACCGTCGCCAATTACCTGACCAGCCAGGGCGTCAACACGGCGCGCATCCGCTGGCAGGGTTTCGGTGAGACGATGCCCGTCGCGGACAACTCGACCGAGGAAGGTCGGCGCCTCAACCGCCGGGTCGAGATCAAGATCATTCCGATCAGTCAGGAAGAGATCAACGCCGCGCAGAACCAGTAAGGCGCGCACGCCTTCTGCCCACCGGGCGGGACGAGGGGGTCGGTCTTCGGACCGGCCCCTTTTTCGCATCAGCGGGCGAGCTTCGCCGCGCGTTCCGCCAGCCGGTCCACGGCAGCAGCATGGATGCCCGGTGCGCTGATCAGCAGGCCGAAGGCGCGCGGATCGCGCTTGTTGTAGTTCAGCGGCTGCCCGAACGCATCGCTGATCGCGGCACCGGCCTCGCGCGCGATGAGCGCAGCGGCGGCGATGTCCCATTCGAAGCCCCAGCGCAGCGTGGCGAGCAGGTCCGCCTCGTCCGCCGCGACCATTGCCGCGCGCAGGGCAATCGAGTTGGGCTTGGCGACCATCTGCAGGTCGCGGTCCTCCTTGGGCAGCGAATCGGCGGGCACGCGCGCGCCTGGAAACTCCTTCCGGTTCGAAGCCTGGAGTCTTTTGCCGTTGCGCCACGACCCCTGCCCGGAAACCCCGATCCACTCCTCTTCGCGCGCCGGCGCCGCGAGCATGCCGATCAGCGGCCGCCGTTCGCTGATCAGCGCGACCGATACGGCCCATCCTGCACGCCCCCGGATGAAATCGCGTGTGCCGTCGATCGGATCGACCAGCCAGATCAGCCCCTTGCCGAGTCGCGCAGGATCGTCGGCGGTCTCCTCGGACAGCCAGCCGGCGGCCGGCAGCAGGCGTCCGAGTTCCCGCTTGAGGAACGTGTCGACGGCGAGATCGGCGGCGCAGACCGGGTTACCGGGCGCCTTCTCCCAAGTCTCGACGGTGTGCCCCGCCCCCGGCCAGGCGGCGAGCGCGATCCGCCCGGCCTCGCGGACGATATTCTCCAGACGCGAACGGTCTATCATCGTCCAACACCGTTGGGAGCGGACGCGACACTTTTCAAGCGCGGGAATCCATGCTTAGGCGCGGACGCAAACCTCCGATCCCTCCCGAACAACAAGCGGAAGCGCACCACCATGAACATCCACGAATACCAGGCCAAGGAACTGCTCGCGAAGTACGGGATCGGGATTCCCGCCGGTCACGCCGCTCTGACGGCGGAGGAAGCCGTGGCAGGGGCGAAGCAGCTTCCGGGGCCGCTCTACGTGGTGAAGGCGCAGATCCACGCCGGCGGGCGCGGCAAGGGCAAGTTCAAGGAGCTCGGCGCGGATGCCAAGGGCGGCGTGCGGCTCGCCAAATCGGTGGAGGAGGTCGAGGCCAACGCGCGTGAGATGCTCGGCAACACGCTGGTGACCGTGCAGACGGGGGAGGCGGGCAAGCAGGTGAACCGCCTCTACGTGACGGACGGGGTCGACATCGCATCCGAATACTACCTCTCGATGCTGGTCGATCGTGCGACGGGGCGCGTCGCGATGATCGTCTCCACCGAAGGCGGCATGGATATCGAACAGGTCGCGCACGACACGCCGGAGAAGATCACCACCATAACGATCGACCCGGCGCAGGGCTTCATGCCGCACCACGGGCGCGCGGTCGCCTTCGCACTCAACCTCACCGGCGATCTCAACAAGCAGGCGCAGAAGCTGAGCCGCCAGCTCTACACCGCCTTCATGGATCTCGACTGCGAGATGCTCGAGATCAATCCGCTGGTGGAGACGGAAGACGGCAAGCTGCTGGTGCTCGACACCAAGATGAGCTTCGATTCGAACGCGCTCTACCGCCACAAGGACGTCGAGGCGCTGCGCGACGTGACCGAGGAGGATCCGGCCGAGGTCGAGGCGAGCGAGTACGACCTCGCCTATATCAAGCTCGACGGCAGCATCGGCTGCATGGTCAACGGCGCGGGCCTTGCCATGGCGACCATGGACATCATCAAGCTCAACGGCGCGTTCCCGGCAAACTTCCTCGACGTGGGCGGCGGCGCGAACCGTGAGAAGGTCACCGCGGCGTTCAAGATCATCCTCAAGGACCCGGCCGTCGAGGGCATCCTGGTCAACATCTTCGGTGGAATCATGAAGTGCGACGTCATCGCCGACGGCATCGTCGCGGCGGCGAAGGACGTGAACCTCTCGGTCCCGCTGGTCGTCCGTCTCGAAGGTACCAACGTCGAGAAGGGCAAGGAAATCCTCAACAACTCGGGTCTGCCGATCGTCAGCGCAGACGATCTCGGCGATGCCGCGAGGAAGATCGTCGCCGAAGTGAAGCAGGCGGCCTGAACCGGTGCGGAGCCGGCGCTACGGCGCCGGCTCCTCTCGTGCCGACTGTTCGCGGCGCGCATAGCGGAAGACGAGCTCTTTGACCTCGTCGCCCTCGCTCTTCATCCGAACGGCGACGACCAGTCCGCCCTCTCCATCGCAGCGATATGTCAGCGCGCTGAAGTAGGCTGCACAGGGCTCGATAGAGATCAGCGGGAAGCGGACCATATCGTCCTTTTCCTCCCAGCCCGTCAGATCCGGATTGAAGTGCTTGAGCTTGAGGGCGAGGCTGCCCTCCTCCTCGACCAGATACATCTGCTCGGTGAACATCAGCCCGCCTTCGGGGCTTTCCTGCGCGAACAGACCGACCATCGTACCGCCCATCGGCGGTAGCCAGGTCTCGGCTGCCGGGGCGCCCTCGATGCCGGTGCCGACCCAATCGCCGACCAGCCAGGCCGCTTCCTCGATCGCAGCGGGCGGCGGGACGTGGTCGTCTGGCGCGACGCGCGTTTCCTGTGCTGCCAGCGGAGCAGCCAGCGCAGCGATGAGCAGAAACAGACTGTATCGAAGCATGGCTGGCCCCTCTCAGGAACAGGCAACGCCAGACTACGCGTGCGCGCCGCGCTGGTAAAGCGCACGGGAATGGGGTTGACCCCGCCGGCGCGGAACGCAAGGGAGAGGCGGAGTTGGATCAGCCGCCGGCGAGTCCCGCGCTTGACGCTTACGTAAACGCAAGCTACGCGGACGCCGCGCCAATCGAGAGGAAGGACCACCCCATGAAGATCCTCGTGCCCGTGAAGCGGGTGATCGACTATAACGTGAAGCCTCGGGTGAAATCCGACGGTTCGGGCGTCGATCTTGCGAACGTGAAGATGAGCATGAACCCGTTCGACGAGATCGCGGTGGAAGAGGCGATCCGGATCAAGGAAGCGGGCAAGGCGGAAGAGATCGTGGCGGTCTCAATCGGCCCGGCCAAGGCGCAGGAGACGCTGCGTACCGCGCTTGCCATGGGCGCCGACCGCGCGATCCTGGTCCAGACCGATGACGAGGTCGAGCCGCTCGCCGTCGCCAAGATCCTCAAGGCGATCTACGAGGCGGAGCAGCCGGGTCTCGTGATCCTGGGCAAGCAGGCGATCGACGACGATTCGAACCAGACCGGCCAGATGCTGGCCGCGCTGACCGGCCGGCCGCAGGGCACGTTCGCCAATGACGTCGAGATCGATGGCGACAGCGTCACCGTGAAGCGCGAAGTCGATGGCGGCCTCGAGACGGTCAAGCTTACGCTCCCGGCGATCGTCACCACCGACCTGCGTTTGAACGAGCCGCGCTATGCCTCGCTGCCGAACATCATGAAGGCGAAGCAGAAGCCGCTCGATACCAAGAGCCCCGCCGATTACAGCGTCGACACTGCGCCGCGTCTCAAGACGACCAAGGTGTCCGAGCCGCCGGTGCGCCAGGCGGGCGTAAAGGTCGCCGACGTCGACGAGCTGGTCGCCAAGATCAAGGCGCTCGGGATCGCTTGAGGTTAGCCGGCCCACGCCCGTTCGCCTTGGATCGGTGAACCAGGCGAAGAATGAAGGGCCGCTCTCCACCTCGGATGCTGCGGGACAACGGAATTTAGGGAAGAGACGATGAAAACGCTGGTTCTGGTCGAACACGACAATGCTTCGGTGAAGGATGCGACGCTGTCTGTCGTCACCGCCGCCGCCAAGCTCGGCGAAGTGCACCTGCTCGTCGCCGGCAGCGGCTGCGGCGCGGTGGCCGAAGCGGCCGCGAAGATCGAAGGCGTGGGCAAGGTCCATGTCGCCGACGATCCCGCCTACGAGCATCAGCTGGCCGAGAACGTCGCGCCGCTCGCGGCCGAGCTGATGAAGGATCACGACGCGTTCCTCGCCCCTGCGACCACCACCGGCAAGAACATCGCCCCGCGCGTTGCCGCGCTGCTCGACGTGATGCAGATCTCCGATATTCTGTCGATCGAGGGGGAGAAGACCTTCACCCGCCCGATCTATGCCGGCAATGCGATCGCGACGGTGGAATCGAGCGATCCCAAGCTGGTCGTCACCGTGCGCGGCACGGCCTTCGACAAGGCTGCCGCCGAGGGCGGTTCGGGCACGGTCGAGGCGGTCTCCGGCTCCGGCGATGCCGGGATCTCGAGCTTCGTCAGCCAGGAGCTCGCCAAGAGCGAGCGTCCCGAGCTGACCAGTGCCAAGGTGATCGTCTCGGGCGGCCGCGCGCTCAAGGATGCGGCGACGTTCGAGGAAGTGATCATGCCGCTCGCCGACAAGCTCGGCGCTGGCGTCGGTGCGAGCCGCGCGGCGGTCGATGCAGGCTACGTCCCCAACGACTATCAGGTCGGCCAGACGGGCAAGATCGTGGCGCCGGAAGTCTACATCGCCATCGGCATCTCGGGCGCGATCCAGCACCTCGCCGGCATGAAGGACTCCAAGACCATCATCGCCATTAACAAGGACGAGGACGCACCCATCTTCCAGGTCGCCGACATCGGCCTCGTCGCAGACCTCTTCAAAGTCGTGCCGGAGCTCACCGAGAAGCTGTGACATCCACCCCGTTGCGCCATGCCTGCTCTGCGTAGTAGGTTGGCGGTATGGGGGAACTTTTCAAAAAGCTTAGCTTGGTGGGTCTGTGCGTAGCAGCCCTGCTGCCCGGTATCGCATCGGCGGACGAGGACGAGGAGCCTCTCGTCCTGAAGCCAAGTTCGCGGTGGCATGTGAACTATGCGGACGATAGCTGCCGCATGATGCGCATGTTCGGCGAAGGGGACGAGGAGTCTGCCTTCGTCATCGAACGTTACGGACCAACCGACTCGTTCTTTATGCTCGTCGGTGGAAAGCCGCTCAAAGCGGCTCGTCATGTCGATACGGCCCTTCGCTTCGGACCGGATGGGTACGAATTCGACCGCTCGACAAAGGAGGGGGAGTTCGGCGAGCATTCTCCAGCTGTAATGGCCAGCGGGATGCGCCTGGTCGCTACACCCGACGCTGATGAATACCAATCTTATAACGAGCACTTCGACCCGGAGAAGGAAGCGCAGGACACCGATCTCTTCGAACAGGAGATTACGCCCGAACAGGAAGCTGCCATTTCATGGCTCGAGATCCGGCGCGGACGGGCACGTCCGATCAGGCTGGAACTGGGCTCCATGGGCCCACCGATGGAAGCAATGCGCCAGTGCATCGACGAGTTGTTGACGCATTGGGGAATCGATCTCGAAGCGCATCGCGAGATAACGAGAGCGGTGGTGCCGAAGGCAAACCCTGCGCGCTGGGTGCGGTCGAGCGACTACCCTCTGAACCTGGTGCGCAAAGGCGCACAAGGGCTCGTCCAGTTCCGCCTCAGCGTCGGCGCCGACGGCGTGCCGACGCAGTGCCATATACAAGCGTCCACACGGCCCGAGGGCTTCGACAAGGCCGTGTGCAATGCACTGATGCGCAGGGCCCGCTTCGAACCTGCTCTCGACGCTGAGGGCCGTCCGATTGCGTCATATTGGCGCAGTGCGGTCAGCTTCGAAATGCCCTGAGGCGAGCTTCCTGGCTGCCTAGAGAACCGAAACGAGTGCGTGGATCGTCACGCCGACGAGCCCTCCGACCAGCGTGCCGTTGATGCGGATGAACTGCAGATCGCGGCCGACGGCGTTCTCGAGGCGATCGGTGATCGTGCGCGCATCCCAGCGGCGGACCGTTTCCGAGACGAGCTGGACGATCTGCCCGCCGTAACGGGTCGCGATGCCTACGGCGGTGCGGCGGGCGAAGCGGTTGACCTGCGTCTGCAGGCGCGGATCGTCGCGTAGGGCCCCGCCGAGTTCCGCCAAAGTACCGCCGAGCCAGCCGTCGAGGGCCGAATCGGGATTACGCGCCATGGCGATCATGCCAGTACGCATCCGCTCCCACACGCCCTGCCACCAGTTCGCCACCGCCGGATTGTCGAGCAGCTCGCGCTTCATCCTCTCGATCTTGGCGCGCATTTCGGGATCGTGGACCAGGTCGTGCGCGACTTTCTCCAGCCCCTCCTCGATCTTGCCGCGGAGTGGATGCTCGGGATCGACCAGCACCTCGGCGAGCAGGCGATAGAGGCCGTCGAGTACCGAGTTGGCGAGCCGCTCGTCGAGCCCGGTCCAGCGCAGCAGTGCATTGGCGCGCTCGTGGATCATCGCGCGGACCATTTCTTCGTTGTCTTCGAGCGTCAGGCCGGCCCAGCGGATGATGCTGTCGATCAGCGGCAGGTGGCGCTTGTCGGCGATCGCGGCGCTGAGCATCTGTCCCAGCAGCGGCGCGGCCTCAAGCTTGTCGAGCTGCCGCTTCAGGCCGCTGCGCACCTGCCCACCCAGCCGCTCGGGGTCGAGCGATTCGAGCGCCCCGGCGAACAGCTCGGCGGCGCCTGCGCCGATCCGCGACTGCGCTCCGCCACCCGGCTTAACGAGGAAATCGCCGACCGCCCGGGCGAGGTTCATCGCCTGCATCCGGCGCGCAACCACTGCGGGCGTGAGGAAATTGTCGCGCAGGAACTGCGCCATCGTATCGGCGATACGATCCTTGTTCTCGGGAATGATCGCCGTGTGCGGGATCGGCAGGCCGAGCGGATGGCGAAACAGCGCCGTGACGGCGAACCAGTCCGCCAGCCCACCGACCATTGCCGCCTCGGCGAAGGCGTGCACGTAGCCCCAGGCGGGATGCACTGCGAGATACTGGTGCGAGAACAGGAATACCCCCGCCATAGCCACGAGCATGGCCGTGGCGGTCATGCGCATGCGGCGCGCACGGTCGGGCGGGAACGGAGCGCGCCTCATGGAGAGGAAACGCGCAGGTGGCGGCGGAGTTTCGCCGCTCACTCCGCCGGGTAGGGTCCCGGCGGCGGACGCCGCGTCGCAGGAATCGGCTCCCCGTCGGGCCCGGACTCCGGCAGCGGAGCGGGAGCGTGGGCCTCGTCACCAGGACGGTAGGTGAGCAGGCGGCCACGCAGCCACGGGCCGAGACGCTTCTCGAACCCGTCGGCAAGGCTGAAGCCCGCCGGCACGATGAGCAGCGTGAGGACCGTCGACATGATCAGTCCGCCAATCACCACCGTCCCCATCGGCGCGCGCCAGGCGCCGTCGCCCGAGAGCGAGAGCGAGACCGGAATCATGCCCGCGGTCATCGCCACGGTGGTCATCACGATCGGCTGCGCACGCTTGTGGCCCGCGTCCATGATCGCGTCGAGCTTCCGTACGCCCTTGTCCATCTCCTCGATCGCGAAGTCGATCAGCAGGATCGAGTTCTTCGACACGATGCCGAGCAGCAGCAGAATGCCGATATAGACCGGCATCGACTGCGGCTGCCCCACCAGCCAGACCAGGAAGATGCCGCCGAGCGGTGCGAGCGCGAGCGAGGTCATGTTGACCAGCGGGCTCATCACGCGCTTGTAGAGCAGCACGAGCACCGCGAAGACCAGCAGGATGCCGGACAGGATCGCGAACATGAGGCTCGTCATCATCTCCTGCTGCCACTCGTCCTCGCCCACGAGATCGCGAATCACGCCTTGCGGCAGGTTCTGAAGGATCGGCAGCGTATTGATCTGCGCGTCGGCCTCTCCCTTGACCACGCCCTGCGCGAGATCGGCGCCGATCAGCACGCGGCGGTTCTGGTTGTAGCGCTGGATCGTGGTCGGCCCCGAGCCGAAGCTGATGTCCGCCACCCGCGAGAGCGGGACGGTGCCGCCAGTGCGGGTCGGCACGGGCAGGTTCTCGATCGTCGTCAGAACCTCGCGAGACTGCTCGGGCAGCTTGACGCGGATTGGGATCTGCCGATCCGCCAGCGAGAACTTGGCCGCGTTCTGCTCGATCTCGCCGAGCGTGGCGATGCGGATCGCCTGGCTCATCGCGGAAGTTGTGACGCCGAGTTCGGCAGCGAGGTCGGCGCGCGGCTCGATGATGATTTCCGGCCGGTTGATGTCGGCGCTGATGCGCGGCGCGACGAGCGTGTCGAGCGTCTTCATCTGCTCGACCAGCGTGGCGGCGGTCTCCTCCAGCAACTCCGGGTCGGAACCTGCGAGCATCACCGTCACGTCGCGCCCGCTGCCGAAGCCGCCGGATTGCGACTGGAAGCGCACCCGCGCGTCGGGAATCTGCGCCAATCTGGGCGCAAGCGCGCGTTCGAATTCGACCGATGTCCGCTCCCGCTCGGGCTTGAGCGTGATGTAGATCGACGCATTGCCCACGCGAACGCGTTCGAGCGCGCGCAGCACCTCGGGTTCCTGATAGAGGATCGCCGCGACTTCGTCCGCGACCCGCTCCGTGGTCTCAAGCGTGGTGCCGGGCACCATTTCGATTTCGACCTGGCTGTTGTCGCTATTTATGTTCGGCTGGAACTGCGGCGGAACGTTCATGAACAGCAGGACGGTGAGGATCAGCGCAAAATAGCCGGTCATCATCATCCACACGCGGTGATCGTAGAAACGCGCCTCGAGCCAGCGCCAGCTGTCGTGGATGCCGCCGCCGATCATTCGCCAGGGAAGACCGATCAGCTTGAGCGCGGCCCACCCGGCGCCGAAGCCGATCGCCACGACTAGCGCAAGCTCGATGATTTCGATCAGCTTGACGACGAGGAAGTGGAATATCCCTTCGCCGCTCGCAAAAAGAGCGCCCGCGATCGTTTCAGGTATGCTGACCGCCTGCAGCGCGTTGTACGCCGCGAAGACGACGGCGAACGGCACCACGATGAGCAGCAGGACCGTTGCCATGAACCCCAGGCCATAGAGGAAGCGATTGCGCGGGCCCTCGAGACCTTCGCGGCGGGCGTGCATCTTGCCGCGATTGAGCGACCACGCGAGGACGCCCATGTAGCGGTCCATCATCGGCCCTTCGCCGTGCGCGGCGTGACCCTTCGCCTTGAGAAAATAGGCGGCGAGCATCGGGGTGATCATGCGCGCGACCGCCAGCGACATCAGCACCGCGATCACCACGGTGATGCCGAAGTTCTTGAAGAACTGCCCCGAAATGCCAGGCATGAGCCCGACGGGCAGGAACACCGCGACGATGCAGAAGCTGGTCGCGACCACCGGCAGGCCGATCTCGTCCGCAGCGTCGATGGACGCCTGATAGGCGGATTTCCCCATGCGCATGTGGCGCACGATGTTCTCGATCTCCACGATCGCGTCGTCGACCAGCACGCCAGCCACAAGCCCCAGCGCGAGCAACGAGAGCGAGTTCAGGTTGAACCCGAGCAGGTCCATGAACCAGAACGTCGGGATTGCGGAAAGCGGGATCGCGATGGCCGAGATCACCGTGGCCCGCCAGTCGCGGAGGAAGAAGAAGACGACGACAACGGCCAGGATCGCCCCCTCGATCATCGCCGCCATCGAGCTTTCGTACTGCTCTTCCGTGTACTGCACGGTGTTGAACAGCGGGATGAAGCTTACGCCGGGATTTTCCGCTTCGATCTTCTCGATTTCCTCCTTCGCCATCTCAAAGACGGTGACGTCGGAAGCGCCCTTGGCGCGCGACATCGCGAAGTTGACCACTTCCTTGTCGCGCACTTTGCTGATCGAGGTCCGTTCGCTGTAGCCGTCACGCACCGTGGCGATATCGGCCAGCTTCACGGTCCTTCCGTCGCCGAGCTGGATCTGCCGCTGCGACAGTTGGTAGGCGGTCTCGGTGCTGCCGAGGACACGGACCGACTGACGCGTGCCGCCGACTTCGGTGTTTCCGCCCGCTGCGTCGAGGTTGGTCTGCCGCAGCACGTTGTTGATCTGGCTGGCGGTGACGCCGAAGGCCTGCATCCGATCGAGATCGATGATGACTTCGATCTCGCGGTCGACGCCAGCGAAGCGGTTCACTTCCGCCATGCCCTCGACCGAAAGCAGCCGCTTCGCCACCGTATCGTCGATGAACCAGCTCAACTGCTCGATCGTCATGTCGTCGGCTTCGACGGCAAAGATGCCGAGGAAGCCGCCCGAGATCTCCTCTTTGGTGATGCGCGGCTCGATGATCCCATCGGGAAGACTGCCGCGGATCTGGTCGACCGCGTTCTTGACTTCCGCGACAGCGTCGTTCGGATCGGTCCCGATCTCGAATTCGACGAAAGTGCTCGAGCTGCCTTCGCTGGCAGTCGAGTTGATCGACTTCACCCCGTTGATCGAGCGGACCGCCGATTCGACACGCTGCGTGATCTGGTTCTCGATCTCGGTCGGCGCGGCACCGGGCTGAGAGATCGAGACGTTGACCGCCGGGAATTCGATCTCCGGGTTGTTGACCACATCCATCCGCGCAAACGCCATCAACCCCGCCAGCAGCAGCGCCGTGAAGAAAACGAGCGGAATGACCGGATTGCGAATCGACCAAGCGGAGATGTTGCGGAAGTTCATGCGCTCAGTTCCTGTCCGCGGTCACCTTGCGGGGCGAAACCGTTTCGCCCTCGGTCAGGAACCCGCCGGCGCGCAGTACGACCCGCTCGGTGCCCATAAGTCCGCTGGCGATCGCAATGCCCCGGCTGGTCACAAGGCCGATGCGTACGCCGCGGCGCTGCGCCTTGTTCTCGTCGTCGATAACGAAGACATAGCTTCCCTCGTCATCCGACAGGACTGCCGATTCCGGCAGCAGCGGTGCCACGACGTTCCCGCCACCGATCGTGGCGCTGCCAAAGCCGCCGGGGCGAAGCTCGGGCGCATAAGGCAGCGCGATGCGCGCCGTGCCCTGGCGGTTCGCTTCCTCGATCATCGGCGAGAGCTGCCAAATCTCGCCGGAAAAGCGTTTGTCGGTTCCCACCGGCGTAACTTCTGCCGGAACGCCAACGGTCAGCTTGGCGAGATCGGATTCGCTCACCTTGGCCAGCATCTCCATCTCGCCGCCCTTGGCGATTGTGAACAGCGGTTCTCCGCCGCCTGCGACAGTCTGGCCAGGCTCAACGTTGCGTTCGAGCACCAAGCCGGAAGCCGGCGCGTAGATGTTGAGCCGGGCAGTGCGCTCCTGAAGCTCGCGAAGCTGCGCGCGAGCGACCTGGACGCGGGCGCGGGCGGCGTCGCGCGTCGCAGTCAGCCGATCCACGTCGGCCTGCGAGATGAACCCGCGGTCGACCAGTTGGAGCGCGCGGTCGAGATCCGCCTGCGCGAGATCGGCGTCGGCTTCGGCCACAGCGATATTGGCGCGGGCGGAAGCAATTTGTTGCGTCTGCACGGAGCTGTCGATGACCGCGAGCACTTGGCCCTGGTTGACCCAATCGCCGGCATCGACCGGCACCGAGACCACACGGCCGCCCTCACCCACCGAGCCGATCGGCATCGGCCGGCGAGCGGCGAGCGTTCCGCTTGCCTCGATTTCGCCCTCGATCGTGGTCGTGCCCGGCGTGATCACCGAAATAACTGGAAGTTGCGACTGGTCTTCGCCCGCGGCAACACTGGCGCCACTTCCCCCGCGGGTGACGAAGAATGCGATTCCGCCGAGCACGGCCAGCACGATCACACCGATGATAATCCACCGCCTGCGCCGTGTGGTGTGCGCGCCCGTTTCGCCATCGAGATCGGTAGGATAGCCCTCGGCTCTGTCGGCCGTGACAGTCGTTTCGTAGTTCATCGCGTTTCAGCCTTCCGGAACCGGGAAGTGTGTTACCCCTATAACTCACTTCTGGCAATAGCCGGTCGCCAATAAACTGCTGCGCGATGTGCGGCAATGCGCAGTTCGACGGGGGGCATATGCGCCCGACGAATGACCACGAAACGCGAAAGGGCGGGAACGGCCTTCGCCGCACCCGCCCTTTCAGTGTTTCAAGAGATCGCGGCGCTTAGCGGACGCGACCGCGCTGGACCAGATTCACGATCGCCAGCAGCACGACCGCGCCGACGAGGGCGATGATGAGGCCAGTGAGCGAAAATTCCTGGACGCTCCCCTCGACACCGAACAGGGGTCCTGCGAGCGCGTTGCCGATCAGCGAGCCGATGCAGCCGACCACCACGTTCCAGAAGATACCCATCGATGCGTCGCGGTTCATCACCAGGCTCGCCAGCCAGCCGGCAATGCCGCCGACGATGATTGCGATAATCCATCCCATTCGGAAATCCTCCTGTTTGTGCGATGCCCGGTTCAACGAAGCGCAAGGCATTGCGGTTCCCCGGCATTTTCATGCCGTGGCGGAAGGATACGATAAATGTGGGTCGAGAGCTAGGGCTGCGCGCACTCTTTGCGCCAGGCCGGAGGGACGGATCAGTACTTCAACTGCCGCTCGTAGAGGTCGCGGTAATGCTGGATTCGCGTAACGCGCAGGCCCTGCATCCCCGACCGATCAACCGCACGTTGCCAAGATGCGAACTCTTCGAGCGTCAGGCCATAACGATCGAGCACCTCGTCGATGGTCAGCAAGCCGCCGTTGACAGCCGCAACGACTTCCGCCTTGCGGCGCACGACCCAGCGCTTGGTGTTGCGCGGCGGCAGATCTTCGAGCGTGAGCGGCTCTCCGAGCGGGCCGATCACCTGGGCGGGGCGGAATTTCTGGTTCTCGATCATCTTATCTCTCGGTCGCCGGCCTACCGCGCTCTCTGCGGCGGCAATGTCTTGCCGCCCTGGTCTTTGCCATGGGTTAAATCATTAGGGTTAACGAGACGTTGTTTTTGGCGCCTCGCGCCTTCTGCGCGCTCGCCGAATCGCTCGAAGTTGCCCACCGGGTGATCGCCTGCCGCCGTCATCGCGTGGCGCACTTCGTCCGCTGCGGCCAGCCGCATGACGATTTCCTCCCAGCGGGGTGCGCGCAATGCGCTGCCTTCGGTCGGCCGGTTGACCGCGGCGGGTATGATGGTGCCCTCGAACATGGACTCGCCTTACGCCCGACATCGTCAACATGAAGTAAAGCCGCGCGTGATTGTCCCTCGAAAATTCGCCCGCGCGCCTGACGCTTTATGGAACGGCCCCTGGCGTGTATGGGCGCGCGCATGAATGCACCCGCCACCTTCGCGCGCGAACTCGATCGCGCCGCGCTGTTCGACCTGCCGCGCCCGGCGCGGGAGAGCCGGATCGTCGTGGCCATGTCGGGCGGAGTCGACTCTTCGGTCGTTGCGGCCCTGGCGGCCGCGAGCGGCGCGGAAACGATCGGCGTGACCCTCCAGCTCTACGACTATGGCGCCGCGACCGGGCGCAAGGGCGCCTGCTGCGCCGGCGACGACATCGCCGATGCGCGCGCCGTGGCCGACCGGCTCGGCATCGCGCACTACGTATTCGACCACGAGAGTGCGTTCCGCGAAGAGGTGGTCGAGACTTTCGCCGACGATTACCTCGCCGGGCGCACGCCTGTCCCCTGCATTCGCTGCAACATGGGGCCGAAGTTCACCGATCTCTTCCGCATGGCGCGCGAGCTCGACGCCGACTGCCTCGCTACGGGACATTACGTGCGGCGGATCATGGGCGCGAACGGCCCCGAGCTCCACCGCGCGCTCGATCCCGCGCGCGACCAGTCGTATTTCCTCTATGCGACGACGGAGGACCAGCTCGACTTCCTGCGCTTCCCGCTAGGCGGCCTGCCGAAGAGCGACGTGCGCCGCATGGCCGAGGCCGCCGGCCTGCGCAACGCCGCCAAACCCGACAGCCAGGACATCTGCTTCGTGCCCGACGGCGACTACGCCCGGATCGTCAAGACGCTGCGCCCCGAAGGCGGCGAACCCGGGCCGATCGTCCACGCCGCCACCGGCGAGACGCTCGGCACGCACAGAGGCATCGTCCATTATACCGTCGGCCAGCGCAAAGGCCTCGAGATCGGCGGCCAGCCCGAACCGCTCTACGTCGTCGGAATCGACGCGGGAAGCCGCACCGTCAAAGTCGGCCCCCGGCAGATGCTGGCGGTCGCTGCGGCCCGGCTTACCGAAACCAACTGTATCGGCCCGCTGCCACAAACACCGCTAACGGCCAAAGTCCGCTCTCTCGCAAAGCCCGTCCCGGTCACGATCGAGGGCCCGCTTGGCGACGGCGCATCCTGCACGATCCGCTTCGCGGGACCGGAATACGGCGTCGCCCCCGGCCAAGCCGCCGTGATCTACGCCGGCGAACGCGTCGTGGGTGGCGGCTGGATCGATTCGACGGAAGGCGCGCTCGCCTAAGTCCATCGCTACCCCTCCCACCGCTCCAGCACGCAGCCGTAGCCGTCGCGCAGGGTGGCGGTTTCGCTGGCGAGGAGGGGGAAACGCGCGGTGACGCTGTTTGCCTCGGCATCCTCGCTCAGCATGACGAGTTCCATTCCGGCAAGCTTGTCCTTCTCGCAGTCTTCCAGGCTGCGCCCGCCGAGGTAGCGGCACGAGCAGGCCACGCGGGCGGAATAGGCCGCCGCGGTCTGCGAATAGCCGGTGATCGGCGCGCGGAAGTACCAGGCGAAACCCGCCGCGATCAGGGCCACGACGGCCAGCACCAGCGGCCAGCGGCGGCGGCGCGGCTGGCCTTTGCGAGGTGGGGATTTTGCCATTGCCAAGCCTGCCATGCTGCGCGAGGGAACGCCGCATGCGCCTGCGGCCCGCCCCCCTTATCGCCTGCCTTGCCTCGCTGCCAGCCCTGCTCTCGTGCAGCGATGCCGCGCCCGTGCCGGAGCCGCTGACCGAGGAAGCGCTGGCCGCGGTGACCGAGAATCCGGGCGCTCCGACCGAGCAGCTCGCACGCCGGGTGGACGATCTGTTCGCCGAGGAAGGGCTTGGCGAAACGCGCGCGCTGGTGGTGATGCACGGCGGCGAAATCGCGGCTGAGCGCTATGCGCCGGGGTACGACAGGGATACGCGCTTCGTCAGCTGGTCGATGGCCAAGACGGTGACGGCGGTGATGATCGGCATGCTGATCGCCGACGGTCGGCTCGCGCTCGACGAGTCGCCGCCCGTGCCCCGCTGGCGGCGCCCGGGCGACCCACGCGGCGAGATCACCCTGCGCCAGCTCCTCCAGATGCGCAGCGGGCTGCGTCATACCGAAGGGGGCGATCCGCCGTATGAATCATCCGAAGTGCGGATGCTGTTCCTCGACGGGCGGGACGACATGGCCGATTGGGCGGAGAGCCAGCCGCTCGAAGCCGAGCCCGGGCGCGAGTTCGAGTATTCCTCCGCCACCAGCGTGATCCTTGCCGACATCGCTGCCCGCGTGCTCTCCCGCAGTGACGATCCGGAGGCACGGCGGCGGGCCGTCGCCGACTATCTCGAGACGCGGCTGTTCGGCCCTCTGGCCATGGATTCGATGGTGCCGGAGTTCGACGCCAGCGGCACACTGATCGGCGGCAGCCTGATTCACGGTAGTGCGCGGGATTGGGCGCGGTTCGGCGATTTCCTGCGCAACAAGGGCTCCTACCGCGGTGTCCAGCTCGTCCCGCGCAAATGGATCGAGGCGATGACGACGCCGAGCCAGCGCAGCCCGCACTACGGCATGCAGATCTGGCTCAACCGCCCGCTGGAGGGCGAGAGCGGGAGCAAGAACCACCCCCTGTTTCCCGACCGCGCGCCCGAAACGATGTTCGCCGCGATCGGCCACATGGGGCAATACGTCCTCGTCTCGCCCGAGCAGAGGCTGACCGTGGTCCGCCTCGGCCATTCGGATGCCGAGGAGCGCAAGGCGATGCTGCAGGAGCTCGCCGATATCGTGGAGCTCTATCCGGCGACCTGAGCCGGCGCGGCACTCAGTCCTTCAGGTGGAACGTCCCCTCCACCACCGTCACACAGGGGCCGCCGAGCCAGGCGCGGTCGCCTTCGAGACGGCAGGTGAGATCCCCGCCGCGGCGGGAGGCCTGGTGCGCGGTGAAGCTTTCCCGCCCCCGCCGGGCCGCCCAGAACGGGGTGAGGGCCGCGTGGGCGGAACCGGTGACGCTGTCCTCGTCGACCCCGCCGCCCGGCACGAAGACGCGGCTCACCACGTCGACGTCCCGGCCCGGCGCGGTGCAGATGAACTGATCGTCCCCCAGCGCGCCGAGACCGCGCAGGTCGGGCGCCAGCGCGCGAACCTCGTCCTCGCTGCCGAACAGATAGATCCCGTAGCGGTCAGGATTGCGCCAGATTTCCTGCGGCTGCGTGCCAAGCAGCTCGGCCGCCTCGCGCCAATCGGAGCGCTCGGTCGGGATCGCGGGCAGCGCAAGCTCGTAGCCCGCGTCGCTACGCCGCACTTCCAGCAGGCCTGCCTTGCGGGTGCGGAACGTCACCCGCTCGCCGCCGTCGCGTCCGAGCAACACGTGGCCGCTGGCAAGCGTGGCATGGCCGCAGAGGCGGATCTCACAGGCGGGGGTGAACCAGCGCAATTCCCAGTCCGCTACGCCGCTTTCGTCGGGCACCACGAAGGCGGTTTCAGCAAAGTTGTTCTCCTCCCCGATCGCCTGGAGCACATGATCGGGCAGCCATTCGTCGAGCGGCATGACCGCGGCCTGATTGCCGGCAAAGGGCCGGTCGGCGAAGGCATCGACATGCCAGTAGGGCAATTTCATGGCGCGTCCTTGTCCAGCTTCTCGAATTCATCGGTTTCGGCGAGCGGATTGTCCGGCTCGTCGACGTGGCCCTGCGGATCGATGTGGATCAGCAGCTCCATCTCGGGAAAGTGGCGGCACAGATCGGCTTCGACCCGTTCGATGATCTCGTGCGCCTGGGCGACGCTCATGCCGCCCGGCAGGTCGACATGAAACTGCACGAAGTCGCGCGTGCCGCTGGTGCGCGTGCGCAGATCGTGGAGATTGCTCAGCTCGGGGTGGCGGGCGGCGAGTTCCACGAAGCGCTGGCGCTTCTCGTCCGGCCACTCGCGGTCCATGATCTGGTCGATCGCCTCGCTTCCCGCCCGCCAAGCGCCCCACAGAAGCCAGGCCGCGATGGCGAGCCCGAACAGCGGGTCCGCGCGCGAGAAGCCGAGATACTGGTCGAGCACGAGCGCGGCGATCACCGCCAGGTTGAGCAGCAGGTCCGACTGGTAGTGGACGTTGTCGGTCCGGACCGCGAGGCTGCCGGTGCGGCGGATCACGTGGCGCTGCCAGGCGAGCAGGGCGAAGGTCGCAAGGATCGCCAGCAGCGAGACCGCGATCCCCTCCTCCGCCGCCGCGGTCTCGCCGCCTTCGATCAGGTGCGAGATCGCCCGGAAGGCGATGCCCGAGGCGGAGAGCGCGATCAGCATGACCTGGAACACCGCCGCCAGCGCCTCGGCCTTGCCGTGTCCGAAACGGTGCTCCTCGTCCGCCGGCTGCGCCGCGATCCACACGCCGGCCAGCGTGCCGAGGCTGGCGACGAGGTCGAGCGCGGTGTCGGCGAGGCTGCCGAGCATGGCGCTGGAGCCGGTACGCCACGTCGCCCAGCCCTTGAGCAGGGCAAGGAACAACGCCGTCGCGATCGATGCATAGGCGGCACTGCGGGTTAGCGCGGCGCGCTCGGCGGCAGCTGCGGTCACGGGTAGAGCAACGTGCTCGACCACCCCTCACCCTCGCGGGTGAAGACGCGGCGGTCGTGGAGACGGTTCGGGCGGTCGAGCCAGAACTCGATCTGCTGCGGCCGCAGGGTGAAGCCCGTCCAGTGCGGCGGGCGCGGCACCTCGCCGGTAGTCTTGCACGCTTCTTCCAGCGCTTCGACCCGAGCGACGTAAGTCGCGCGGCTGTCGAGCGGGCGCGACTGATCGCTCGCGGCGGAACCGAGTTGGCTGACGAACGGGCGCGAGCGGAAGTAGGCGTCCGCCTCGGCCGCGCTCACTTCCATCAAGGGACCTTCGATACGGATCTGGCGCCGCAGGGTCTTCCAGTGGAACAGCAGCGCGGCCTGGGCATTGGCGCGGATCTCCTGCCCCTTGCGGCTCCGCGCGTTGGTGAAGAAGGTGAAGCCGCCCGCCCCGTGCCCCTTGAGCAGGACCATGCGAACCGAGGGCGCGCCGTCCGGCGTGGCGGTGGCGAGCGCCATGGCGTTGGCGTCGTTCGGCTCTGTCTCGCGCGCTTCGGCCAGCCAGGCATCGAACAGGGCCAGCGGGTCGCTGTCGGGAAGGGCAGTCTGTTCAGCTTCCACCGGGCTTTTCCTGACTAAGTGTTGACACCTGTGACGCGCTTCGCCGCCTTCCGGCACGAAAGTCACACGTGACCGTGACCTTTCCGAAGAGGCCGTGTCGCGGTCCCCACCGATATTACCCACGCCCTATCGCGCGGGATGCGTGGAGGAAAGCCTCTCTCCACCGCTACGCCGCTTGCGCGGCGAGACTGTTGCACCTAGCTAACACGCCATGGCCGATCCCTACACAACGCTCGGCGTTTCGCGCAGCGCGACCGAGAAGGACATCAAGAGCGCCTACCGTAGGCTCGCCAAGGAGCTGCACCCGGATCGTAACGCGGATAACCCGAAGGCCGCCGAGCGCTTCTCGCAAGTGACCCAGGCCTACGACCTGCTCAGCGACAAAGACAAGCGCGCCCGCTTCGACCGCGGCGAAATCGACGCGGACGGCAATCCGGCAAATCCCTTCGCCGGCATGGGCGGCGGCGGATTCGCCGGCGGAGCAGGCCGCGGCCAGCGCGGCTTTCGTGCGGAGGACTTCCAGGGATTCGCTGACGAAGGGGTTGACCTCGGCGACATCTTCGAAGGGCTGTTCGGCGGCGGCGGTATGGGCGGGGCGCGCCGCTCCGGCATGGGCGGCGGCTTCGGCCAGCAGCGGCGCCCGCCCCCGCCGCGCAAGGGTGCGGACATCGCCTACCGCCTTCGCGTGCCCTTCGTCGACGCCGCGGCGCGCAAGGATCAGCGCATCACGCTCGCCGACGGCAAGACGATCGACCTCAAGCTGCCCGCAGGGCTCGAGGACGGCACGCAGATGCGCCTCAAGGGCAAGGGCGAGCAGGGACCGGGCGGCGCCGGCGACGGGATCGTCACGATTTCGATCGACCGTCACAAGGTCTTCCGCCGCGACGGAGACGACGTGCGCATGGACCTGCCGATCACGCTGGACGAGGCGGTGAACGGCGCCAAGGTCCGCTGCCCCACGGTCGACGGCCCGGTCATGCTGACGATCAAGCCCGGCACCAGCGGCGGCACCACGATGCGGCTCAAGGGCAAGGGTTTCTCGGCCAAGTCGGGCCAACGCGGCGACCAGCTCGTGCGGCTCGAAATCGCGCTGCCAGCCGACGTATCGGAACTGGCCAAGCGGCTGGAAGGCTGGCAGGACGGCGGCAACCCGCGCGCCGACCTGGGACTCTGACCCGGGCCCCCTCCAACCGAACGGGCCGATGAGCGAGAAAGACCTTCCCCAACCTCAGGAACGCGTGATCCACACGCTTTCGCCCGAGGAACGGCGCAAGGAAGCGATCGAGGCCAGCCTGGGCCTGCGCCAGCGCGTGGCCCAGCATGTCGGCCCGGGCACGCGTGCGTTCGAAATCGCCAAGCGCGTGCTCGTCGGCACTTACAACGATGGTTTCATTCACGCCGGCAACCTCGCCTACATGGCCATGCTGGCGATCTTCCCCTTCTTCATCCTCGGCGCGGCGATCTTCTCGTTCGTCGGCGAGGAAAGCGAGCGCGCGGCTACGATCGATGCCGTGCTCTACGCCCTGCCCCCGATGGTCGGCAACGTGATCGAACCGGTCGCGCGGCGGGTGGTCGAGGCGCGCAGCGGCTGGCTGCTCTGGGCCGGCGGGCTGGTCGCGCTGTGGACCGTGTCGAGCCTGATCGAGACGATCCGGGACATCCTGCGCCGGGCCTACGGCACCGCGGCGACTGAGGCGTTCTGGAAGTACCGCCTGCTCTCCGCCGGGGTGATCGTGGCGGCGGTGATCCTGCTGATGCTCTCGCTGATCGCACAGGTGGTGATCGGCGCCGCGCAGGAAGTGATCGACGCCTATCTCCCGTGGCTGTCGCACGTGATCTCGCAGTTGCAGCTTTCCCGGCTGATCCCCGCCTTCGGCCTGTTCGGATCGCTCTATCTGCTGTTCCTGACGCTCGCTCCCAGCGCCTACCGCGATCGGCGGTATCCCAAGTGGCCCGGGGCGCTCACGACGACGATCTGGTGGGTCGCGGTAACGGTGGCGCTGCCGCCGGCGATCCGCAGCTTCTTCAGCTACGATCTTACCTACGGCAGCCTGGCCGGCATCATGATCGCGCTTTTCTTTTTCTATCTCGTCGGCCTAGGGATGGTTATCGGCGCCGAACTCAACGCCGCCATGGCCGAGACTCCCGAGGAAGAGGAGAATCGCATCGGCCAGGCCGACGATCGCAGACGGACGGCCGCGCGCCGTGCGGCGGCGGAGAAAGCACGCGCCTTGGCAGAAGAGCAGAAAGAGGAAACAAGATGAGCGGGTTGATGGCTGGCAAGCGCGGGCTGATCATGGGTCTCGCGAACGACAAGTCGCTAGCCTGGGGCATCGCGCAGAGGCTGCGCGAACACGGCGCGGAACTGGCGTTCACCTATCAGGGCGAGGCGCTGGCGAAGCGCGTGAAGCCGCTCGCCGAGCAGCTCGGCTCGGATTTCACCTTCGAGTGCGATGTGTCCGACATGGCCGCGCTCGACGCAGCGTTCGAGACGCTGAAGAGCCGCTGGGAGACGATCGACTTCGTCGTCCACGCGATCGGCTTCTCCGACAAGAACGAGCTGCGCGGAAAGTACGTCGACACCAGCCTCGACAATTTCCTGATGACGATGAATATTTCCGCTTACAGTCTCGTCGCGGTGACCCGGCGTGCCGCGCAGATGATGCCCAACGGTGGCAGCATCCTGACGCTGACCTACTACGGCGCGGAGAAGGTCATCCCGCATTACAACGTCATGGGCGTCGCCAAGGCCGCGCTCGAGACCAGCGTGCAGTATCTCGCCAACGATCTCGGGCCGGACAACATTCGCGTGAACGCGATCAGCGCCGGCCCGATCAAGACCCTGGCCGCGAGCGGGATCGGCGACTTCCGCTACATCCTGAAGTGGAACGAACTGAACTCGCCGCTGCGCCGCAACGTCACGATCGAGGATGTCGGCGGATCGGGGCTCTATTTCCTGTCCGACCTGTCCTCGGGCGTCACCGGCGAGGTGCACCACGTCGACGCGGGCTACCACGTGGTCGGCATGAAGCAGGAAGACGCACCGGATATCGCGCTGGATCGGTAGGGCTCAGTCGCTCTCGCAGGCCTCGGCGACTGGCATGGTCCGCTCGCCGAGGCCGAGCCGCGGAAAGCTGCGGGCGAGGACGAGCAGGACGGTGGGCAGCGCCATGGTGAACAGGATGTCCGAGATCGTCTCGCGCACCAGCGCGTCGCCAGCCGTGCCATAGGTCAGCGCCCGCGACCAATCGAGCAGCTCGTTGCCGATCTCGAGCACGAACACGAACAGCCACGGCCACGCACTCGCCAACCCGCGACGCGCGAAGGCGGCGGCGAGGATCTGCAGCAGTAGCCCGAAATAGGCGTGCAGGATGGGGTGGCTGACGCCGGTCCAGTTGGAGAGCCACGCCTTCCACCCGATCCACTCGGCCGCGATACGCACGATCCACGGATCGGCCTGTGCCGCGAGCGCCATGAAGAACGAGCCGATTTCCATCGGCGGCGACATAGGGTGCGGCTGGTGGGGTGGCAACCGAGGGTTCGGGGAATGCCGGGTCAATCCGCTATCGGCGGCCGACGATCGGTTACTCCTGCCTGGTGGCGCGTTCCAGAACCGCCGCGCTGACTTCGGTCGTCTTGCGAATCTCGTCTTCGGTCAGTGTCGGGTGGACCAGCCACATAATGCTCGTCTCTCCCAGCTCGCGAGCGACCGGGAGCCGCTCGGGCGGCCGCAGATCGGTGCCATCGAAGGCTTTCTCGAGATAGACTTCGGAGCAACTGCCCTGGAAGCACGGCACGCCGCCGGCCACGATCTCGGCGACGATCCGGTCTCTGTCCCAGCCGGGGGCCAGGCGGTTCGGCTGGACATAGGCATAGAACTTGTACTGCGCGTGTACGCTCTCCGGGTCCCCGATCACGGGGGTCCGAACAATGCCTTCCGCGCCGGAATGCGGCGCAAGCGCTTGGTAGAGGACATCGGTATTCCGCGTTCTCGCCGCCGTCCAGTCGGCCATTCTCCGGAGCTGGATACGGCCGATCGCGGCCTGAATCTCGATCATTCGCCAGTTCGTGCCGAAGCTCTCGTGCACCCAGCGGAAGCCGGGCGGGTGCGAACGTTCGTATACCGCATCCCAGCTCTTCCCGTGGTCCTTGAACGACCACATGCGCGACCACATGTCGGGATCGTTGGTCGTGACCATGCCCCCCTCGCCGCCCGTGGTCATGATCTTGTCCTGACAGAAGGACCACGCGCCGACGTGCCCGATCGATCCGACGCTGCGCCCCTTGTAGCGCGCGCCGTGTGCCTGCGCGCAGTCCTCGATCACCTTGATGCCGCGCGGTTCGGCAAGCGCCATGATCGGATCCATGTCCGCCGGCCAGCCGGCGAGATGAACGACGATAATTGCACGGGTGCGGTCGGTCAGGTGCGGCGCGATCGTCGCCGCGGAGATATTCCCGCTGTCGCGCTCGACGTCGGCAAACACCGGAACGGCGCCTGCGTTGACGACGCAGCTGACCGAGGCAAGGAAAGTCCGTGGGGTAACGATGACCTCATCGGTGGGCGAACCGCCGTTCGCCGCGCCAATGCCCAACCCGTGCAGCGCGAGGTCCAGCGCGACCGTCCCGTTGGCCAGCGCGATGGCATGCGTGCATTCCGACCACTCTGCGAACTCGCGCTCAAACTGACGACATTCCTCGCCCGTCCAGTAGTTGACGCGATTGGAGCGCAAGACCGCGGAAACCGCGTTCACCTCCTCCTCGGTGAAGCTGGGCCAAGGGGCAAAGGCGGTGTTCAGCATTTCATCTCTTTTCCATGATCCGGGCAGGGTTGCCGATGACGGTGACGCCGGGCGGTACGTCCTTCGTCACGACAGCGCCCATTCCGACGGTGGCGCCGGCGCCGATGACAAGCGGTTTGTCGGGTGTTCCCTGGCGAAGTATTGCACCGGTCCCGATGTAAGCTCGATCCTCGATACGCACGTTCCCGTTGCACATGACTCTCGGAGCGAAAGTGACGTAGTCGCCGATCACGCAATCATGAGCGACATAGCTGTAAATATTTGCGTGAAAGCTGCGTCCGATCCGTACATTGGCAGTCAAGGACACAAATGGCTGTAATATCGCGCCCTCTCCGTGCGATATCGCGTCGCCCAACCAGACGTTTCCTGCTTGGATACTGCGGATGGGGACCCCCGCTTCAACGCAGCGATCGGTCAACACCTCGCGAATACGTGAGTCAGCAATGGCAATAGCGACGCAGCGATCCTGGGCTGGCCTAGAGAGAAACCTAGACCAATTGACCACGGCGTGTCCGTTACTGGTTGACTCACCTCCGGCGTCGTCGATGAATACGAACTCTGTCCTTTCGCCCGAATACTGCTCGCGCGCGATCGACATGACCTCACGGCCAAATCCGCTCGCGCCATAGATGCCGATTAACCGAGTCATTCTGCTCTCCCTTGAAACCGGGGCATGGTAGCCTCCCCGTCTGCGCTAATACCGTCACGCTGAAGGACCTTCAGGACGGTCAACCAAAGTATCCGCAGGTCCAGCCTCATGCTCCGGTTGTCGACGTACCATACATCCAGGGCGAATTTCTCGTCCCAGCTGAGCGCGTTCCGTCCGTTGATTTGCGCCCAGCCGGTGAGGCCCGGGCACACCTCATGCCGCCGAGCCTGTTCGGTACTGTAAAGCGGAAGGTATTCCATTAAGAGGGGCCGAGGGCCGACGAGGCTCATATCGCCCCTCAGCACGTTCCACAGCTCCGGTAATTCGTCGAGACTCGTAGAGCGAAGAAAACGGCCGAAGGGCGTAAGGCGATCTGCATCTGGCAGTGGCACACCATCGGCATCTACGGCGTCGCGCATCGTGCGGAACTTCAACATCTCGAAGGGCGCACCGCCGCGGCCGGGGCGAACCTGTCGAAAGATCACCGGCGAACCCATCTTGGACCGGACCAGCAGCGAGAGAACAACAAGTAAAGGAAGTAGCAACAGGAGCGCGACCGTCGCCAATGCAATGTCCATCAGACGCTTCATGGCGTCCGCCCCTGCGCGACCCAAGCTACCCAGCGATCGGCAAGCTTTTGACGCTGGAACTCCCGCTCGGCCAAGTTCGCGGCGCGGTCCGCCATCGTCTTCAGCATGCTACGATTATCCGCCGCACGTTCCAATGCATCGGCAAATGCCGACGCATTATCGGGCAATACGACCAGGCCGCATCCTTCTGCCTCGATCATCTCCGCCAGCCACCCCGGGTAGTTGTTCAGGACCGGCAATCCCGCCGCGATATAATCGAAAAACTTGTTGGGCGAGGTCCCATAATAGAACGCTGGAACATTCGCGAGAACCTGCATTCCCAAGTCGGCTGCTGCCATCAAGCCCGCCAAGCGCCGTTTGTCGACCGGCGGGTGGAAAATCACGTTGCGCAGCCCCTCGCGCTCGGCACGCTCCTGCAATGTGGATTTCAAGCGCCCATCGCCAACGAGCGCAAGCTTGATGTCGTCTCTCCCACGCCACTGCAGCACACCGGCGGCATCGAGGACCGCGTCAAGACCGTTGGCGGTGCCGTGGGTGCCTGTGAAGATCGCGAGAAGATCGTCCTCGCCCACCCCCTCAGGGCGCCAAGATGAAGACGACGAACGGAATATTTCAATGTCGCAGCCGTTCGGAACGATGGCGATCGCCGACGAATTCACTCCTCGTCGTGCGATGCCTTCAGCGATTCCCGGCGCGAGCGCGACACAGCGCTCGGCGCTTCGATAGGACACCCATTCGAGTACCGACATCGCGCTCAGGACCAGCGGATTGGTAATCACGCCCATCGCCTTGGGCAGCTCCGGCCAGAGATCGCGAACCTCGAACACGAACGGCTTCCCGCGTAACCAGCGCGCCGCGATGGCGGGAATGCCGGCGGTCAATGGCGTGGTGGTAGCAAAAGCAAGATCGTACCGCTCGCTCAGCGCGATCTTGAGACTGCCCCAGGCGTACTTCAAGAAGGTGCCGCTGCGCTTTAGAAAGCCATCGCTGTTGGAGTAGGAGAGGTCAAACTCGATCACGTCGATGCCATCGACGCGCCCCCGTCGAACACCGTCGTTAAACGGACCCTCTAGCCCGGTTTTTCCGCCGCCGTAGCTGCCGCAGATCATGGTCACCCGATGTCCGTGATGCAGCAGCCGCCGCGCCATCTCGTAAGATCGGATGCCGATGGCCCCCCGGGGCGTAGAGAAATGCTGGTGGAAGTAGAGGATGTGCATGTCAGAAGCTCACACGCGTCTCGACGACGGCGGGTACGGGCAAATGAATTTCTAGAACCGGCAATTCACTCCTTTGCAGATAGTACCGGGATTCGCTGCCTTTTACGACGCGTAGCTCCGCCGAAGGAGCATTGCTCTCAACCACGATCTCATATGCTCCATTGCCGATCCGATTGTCGCTCAGTTGCCAGTCACCGGGTTCCAGGCGCCAGCGTATCACCGCTCTCTCGGCAAGGCCGCCCAGCTGGTCCCGGCAGAGCAGTTGCCGCTCGTTCAGTTCGATGGCGCGGACGTGCTCCGCGCCGCAATAGTCCCGATAGCCCGCTGCCGCGCCAGCACCATTGTTCGAAGACGAGGCCAACCGAACCTTCTCAGCCTTAGGCCATGCACCGAACAGAAATCGGCTCAAGCGGGGCATTTGCTCCCGTTCGTCGAACTGCGCCGTATTATGCGAGGCCACGCCGCTGAAGTACGTCAGATCCTTCCAGCCGCTGTTATAGCTGAAGGTGCCACCGTCGCGCAGGACATTGCTCTCATCCAACCATAGATCGACGTGAAGCGCGTCGCATTGGCTCGGACGAAATCGAAAGCGAGGATAGCGAAGGTATGCCCGAGCGCGGCCATGGCGCAGGACGTGTAATCCGCCGTCATCGAACGACTCGCTCGCCAGCTCAGGCAGAGCTTTGGACGGCGGCGAGAGCCCAAGCCAAAGTAGCTGTTGGTCCCAAGGCCCGGCTCCCAACGATCGCCGCCCGTGAAATAGAGCGGAAGCCCATTGAAGGGACGGGCGGAAGTCGCGGTAATCGGCGTCGGTCAGCGCCAGAATTCGGGCGCCATCGTTCGATCCGAGATTGGGTGCGTCACCGTTCGCCGGGGCCGTTAGCTGTCGCAGCCAACTAGTCGCTCCCCGTAGGCGTTCGTACAATGCGCTCGAGAACTTCTCCAACTGCTGTAACGACCGCCACGTTTCGGCGAAGCAATAGGTATCGAGCATCAATCGATGATAGACGACGGAATACTGGCTGAACGTGCCATCGGCCATGATTAGCGCGCGGGCCCGCTCCTCCAGCCACTTGCGTCCCGTTGCCGCCCATCGATGCCCCTCCCGGTCTCCGTGCGCTGCGAGCCAACTACCGCCGATGAACAACGCGGCCGCCTCCGACGTACCATGGTTGTTCTGCTGACCGATAGCATAGCTTATGGTCGGTGCGATCCGCGCCAGGTGCATTTGGATGAAAAGCAAAAGCGAAGGCTGCGGCGAATCGGCCTGGCCTAGCAACAGGGCCGCGAGCGCGAGATGCATCACCCGGATCGACGCTTCCTGTCCACACTTCCAGTTGGCCCCGCGGTAAGGGGGATTATGCTCCACCCAATCGGCGAGCCAGACGTTCAGTCTCTCGAGCTCCGCCTCGTCGCCGAGCGCCGCACGCTGCGCCATGGCGATCAGCCAGTCGAACCGCGAAGCTTCCCACACCGTCTTGATGTCACCTACGGCGGAATCGAAATCCGCAAGGGCAGACCAGTGGACATGTGGGTCCGCCCGCGCGACCGGGCGGAACGGGTTTGCATGCCAATCGGGCGCATCTTCGCAGGGGACGCGGTGATAGCCAAAATATAGCGCTTCGCCGAGCCACGTTTGGCGGGGCACCAGCTGCGAATCGGCACTCTTCGCGCGGGCGAAGAACAGGCCCGTGGGCGATTCCGAACGTACGCGAAGCACCGGATGGATGCGCAGCCGCAACGCCGCGCGATAGCCCGCGACCCGCGCCAGATTGGACGGGCCAAGCGCGAGATAGGTTCGAAGCTTCGTGGGGACGGGCATCAGCCCTGCTGCCGGAGCTGCTCAGCGATCCGGATCGTCACCTCGGCTACCTCGAAGAGTTCCTCTGGCGGAATCGGTGCTTCGCCCCCTCCTTCAACGGCGCGCAAGAAGGCGGCGGCACAATTATCCTGCCCCTTGTCTTGCCGCCAGACGCTCTGCTTCCGGAAACCCGGCCAGTTGAATCCCTTCAATCCCACGAAATTGTCGAGCTGCAGCGTCCGGCCGGCAGCGAACACCTCGACACGCTCTTTGGGGAAAGAGGCCCCTCCATTCGCGAGATAATGGATCGCGCCGAACGAGCCGTCGGCAAATCCTAGAGTGATGCTCGCCTTGTCCTCCGTTGTCGGGACTGCATCGTTGTCACCCATTCGGCGGCCGCTGAATGCGGTGATCGGCGCCCCGACCAGAAAGCGCATGAGGTCGATATGGTGACACGCCTCGCCGATGATACGGCCGCCGCCCACCGCAGGGTCCTGCGTCCAATGCTCGGGAGGGATGGCTCCGGCGTTCATCACCATGAGAATCGCCTTGGGTTCGGAGACCCCCGCCAATAGCCGCTTCATCTTCTGAACATGCGGGGCGAAACGACGGTTGAAGCCAACCATGAGCTGGCGTCCAGCGGTAGCGTAGGCAGCCCGCACTTCGGCCAACTCGTCGTGCGTAAGCGCAAGCGGCTTCTCCACGAAGACGTGCTTTCCGGCAGTCAGCGCCGCCGCGGTGAGGCTTGCGTGACTATCGTGCCGGGTGGCGATTGCAACGGTATTGATCGCGGGATCGGCGATCAGCTCCGAAGCGTCGGACATTGCTCGAGCGAAGCCAGCACGGCGCCCATGGATGACGCCGCTGACGCCGCTCGGGGCCGCAATGCTGTGCAGCGCCGCCCCGCCGCGTTTGAACGCGGGGATGAGCATTCGCGAGGCATAGTTGCCCGCCCCGATGACGCCGAGCACCGGCTGAGACGTGGCGGTGGGGGCTGGCGTCAGTTCCACTGCCTTATGGTGCCGTTCCTCGACAGCGTGTCCGTAGGACAGAATGATACCGAGCGCGTTCTTCTCGCTTGCGAGCACGTCGTAGGCGGCAGGCGCATGGTCGAAGGGAAAGCGATGCGAGATGAGCGGTTCCACGTCGAGTTGGCCAGCCGCCATGAGATCCAACACCGCTTCGAAGTTGCGCTGTTCGGTCCAACGGACAAAGGCCAAGGGATAGTCCCGGCCTTTGTTCTCATAGTCGGAATCGTAACGCCCCGGGCCGTATGAGCAGGAAACCTGAAAGACGAGTTCCTTCTCGTAGAAATCAGCACGATTGAGCTCGAGTCCGGTGACACCGACCAGAATGATCCGCCCCCGCTTGCGGCACATGCGCGCCGCTTGGGTCACTGGATCCGACGACTTGGTCGATGCGGTGATGATGACGCTATCTACGCCGGCGCCGCGGCTGAAGGCAATACCGGCGGCCACGGGGTCTTCTCCCTTTGCGGGGTTGCAAGTCTCGGCGCCGTATCTCCGCGCGATAGCGAGCTTCGCCTCGTCGAAATCTATGGCGAGAACGCGGCAGCCGTTCGCACGCAGCAATTGCACCGTGAGCAGGCCAATGAGGCCGGCGCCGGTCACGACGAAAGCCTCCCCCAGCGTGGGCTGTGCGAGACGCACACCCTGGAGCCCGATCGCGCCGACCACGGTGAAAGCCGCGGCCTCGTCGCTTACTCCGTCCGGTATGCGAGCGCAGAGGTTCTTGGGCACGGACACCACGTCCGCATGGGGACCGTTCGAGACCACCCGATCACCGGGACGAAAGCCGTCTGCATCCCGTCCCGCCTCCCGCACAACCCCTACGTTGCAATAGCCGAGGGGTATCGGCTGCCCCAGCTTGGAGCGGACCGCATCGATGGTCGTAAGCAGGCCATCGGTGCGGACCTTGTCGAGAACCTGCGCGACTTTCTCGGGCTGTTGCCGCGCCTTGGCCACCAGACCGGCGCGACCGAAGTCGACAAGCATCCGCTCCGTCCCCGCCGAGATCAGGGAAACGGCGGTGTCGATCAGCAGTTGTCCGCGACGCGCGATGGGAGCGGGCGATTCAACCAATTCAGTCGTTCCGGTTGATAGGTCTTGGAGGATTTGTTTCACAGTATCTCCATGGATGGCATTCATCATCTCGCATGATCAGCAGCGCCCGCTGGGTGGTCACGCTCTATGCACACCGCAACGCGAACACCCTGCTGGCGCGAGGCAGCTGCGACGGCAATGGCAAAACCCAAATACAGTTGAACCGACGGTAATTTAAAGCTTGCTGCAGTGGCTGTCAAAATGAGATAAACTACAACTAAATATTCTGACTTCCCAGGATTAGCTCGTGAATAACGGGTCATCGCATAAGCGAATATAACAACACCAACCAGTCCCCCGAATGCGACAACGTATGCAAGTAAGTTATGCATACTGTATTTGTCCTCTAGGCTTGCGTTGGCAAATGAACCGCCAAAGCCTTCACCAAACACCGGATTTTCGAAGAGCTGATGATATGCAAACTGTATCTCGTAGATCCGCTCGAACTCACCGGGCGCGAAGCCAGCGATGTCCCGCCAGTAGATCGCGACAAACGTATTGATGACAAGAATGACCCCCATTAGAGCTGCAGACCACCACACATTAGGCATAGCTCTAAAAAGGCCTCTAAGTATGAAGGAAATTCCGAGGAGGCCGGCCCAATTTACATACTTAGTTGCGTATATAAATACTGCTAGGAAAACGAAATCTATGCGCCAGATCGCCCTTATTCCGTGTCGCCACACGATCAATGTTGACGCCAGTATTGGAAGGGGGTTCACCGCGCGGAACTCGAACCACGTAAAGCGGGCTGGGGTGACTATGGCACTCAGATAGTCAGCTGTATGATTGAATATCAGAACCGAGCAAAAGATTAATGCCGCAAACACACAAACCTTATCCGCATCGACCTCCTCCCACTCGGAATTAGATAAACGAATTGCATGAAAAAATATAAAAGATAGCGGAAGCAGTATAAGGGGAGCCGTAGACATCAAAGATAAATAATCAAGCTTCTGTACGAAAATCCACAGAGACGATGACAGTATATATAAAGCCATCAAGAAACTGGTTATCTGCAGATCGTCCGAGAAATGACCCCTCCGCGGACCTGAAACCGCAATAAGCCCAAACCATACAATGCAACCAAATGCCAAACCTATATATGCATAGTCGATGTTCTGCCCGTCAACGCCAAGGGCGAGGCTGGCCACGCAAATGGACAAAAGTGCGGTCTTAAGGCTCATGGTTTTCGCCGTGGGTCACGTCGATCAACATAGGCGAATCCTAAAACAAGCATCGCCAGCGCCCACGATATCGCCACATACACCCCCATGAACTGCAAATCTCTCGCATAATTGAGGAGCACGAAAAGGCACCCTCCACCCACGAAAGATAGCCCGAATAACAAGGCAATCGGCCGTTTAATGCGAAGACTAAGAATGAGGTGCGGAGTGAAGGGTACAAAAACGCTCAACGCAAGTCCGGCAGCCAGCCACCAAGGGGAAGTCGGCGGCATTCGCGCGAGATCCGCGTAGACGGTGAGCGCGAAAGCAGCAGGAATCATTAGTGGTGTAGAAATTGCCACGATCCTTAGGGCTTGGCGGAACGAGCGCCCGGACTCAGCCACCTCCGACGCAAATTTGGAGAGCGGCGAAAGGTTAAAATATCTACTCATATTCTGAACCGAAAGAGCCACGCGCCCCAGCACGACGTCGGACGGAGGTAAATAAAGGGGCGCAATTGCTATTAGCAGGTTCTGGGTAATTAGTATAATGGATCTAGATGCAATTCCTTCAAATATAACTTTGAATGTCGGAAGAGTTCGACCGCTTTGTGGAAGACGAGATTTCACATGAGTAGATCTGCTGGCGATAGTTATTAAAATTATTGCGGACGTAAAGAAGCATATAGATAACATGGCGATAAATGCAGCTACTTCATCAGATTGAGTCACACGCGCATATATAATAACGACGACAGTAGAGGTAGCCTGCAACCCAGGTGGGAGCGGATACAGATGACTTAATCCAGGAGTGGCGACCATGTTATTGATAATATAGAGGATAGACAAAGATAGGGCCAAATTGATCGCGGGAAAGATCACTAAAAACGGACTGAAGAAAATCCAAGCTATGCATAAGGCGTAGGACCACCTCAGGAGCGGCACTGAAGAGTTCCCAGAGGCATTCATAGAATTTGCAGTACAATCGACAATGGTCGCCAACAGTACAGCAATAGCGTACATCTGAAAGACAGACGCTGACGCCTGGGGAGAGAATATCAAGGGAACGGCCACGGGCAACGCAAATCCGTTGAGCGCGGCCAACGCTTGGTAGCCCACCACCGATTTTCTAGAGACAATTCTGCGCATCAGGGCAGACGCACCGTGCAGGAGAGACCTATCGGACAAAGCCCTACTGGCCGCCAACCCAGATTCCGCGACAGTCAATGATCTGCCCAGATGGCTGCGTCGTCGCGCGAAACTCCCGATGATCAACGAGTAGTAGCTGTATGTCGGCAGTTGCCGCGTCTTGTATGCTTACCAGCTCAAGCCTCTCTAACGTCGCCGGAAGCGCGACAACGTTGGGCTCGACGACCAGCACCCGACCAGCATGCGCCCCGGCAAGTGCCTGCGCAATCGCCAGTGCCGGGCTCTCTCGCAGATCATCGATATCCGGTTTAAAGGACAACCCGTAACAAGCAACCGTGACATCAGCGGGGCTTTTGCCTGGATTCCCCTCCAGAAGGTGAGCAACCGCCTCCTGCACCTTGCGAAGCACCCATTGAGGCTTTGCATCGTTCACTTCGCGCGCTGCACGGATAAGCTGCGCCTCATCCGGTGTTCTCGAGACGATAAACCAAGGGTCCACCGCGATGCAGTGACCGCCGACGCCGGGCCCCGGCTGCAATATATTGACCCGCGGATGACGGTTGGCGAGCGCAATGAGCTCCCACACGTTGATATCGAGCTTGTCGCATATGACCGATAGCTCGTTGGCGAACGCGATGTTGACGTCGCGAAAGCTGTTCTCAGTCAGCTTCGCCATCTCCGCCGTTCGCGCGTTGGTGACCACGCAATCGCCCTCGACAAACAGCTTATAGAGCGCGACCGCGGCGTCCGAGCACCGTGGTGTCATGCCGCCGATCACCCGGTCGTTGTGGATCAGCTCCTGCATGACCTTGCCTGGCAGCACACGCTCTGGACAATAGGCAATCCGAATATCGGAGGCATCGCCCGCGGCCTGCGGAAAGCTGAGGTCCGGCCGTGCCTCTGCTAGCCAGCCCGCCAGCTGTTCGGTCGCGCCTACCGGTGAAGTGGACTCGAGCACCACCAGGTTGCCGGGACTTAACACCGGCGCAATCGCGCGCGCCGCAGCCTCGATATAACTGAGATCGGGCTCGTGATCGTTGCCCCGAAAGGGCGTAGGAACTGCTATCAGGAAGGCATCGGCCACTTCAGCCTGAGTGGATGCGCGCAAGTAGCCTTCCGTGACGGCGGAGTGCACCGCAATGTCGAGATCGGGCTCCACAATGTGGATCTCGCCCCGATTGATGGTATCGACAGCGCGCGCGTTCACGTCCACGCCGATTACCTTGGTCTTTCGCGAGGCGAACATCGCGGCGGTCGGAAGCCCGATGTAGCCCAGACCCACGACCGATATGGTTTCGAAACGCGCGGTCATACGGCAGCAGCTACTTTCACCGGGCGCGCATCAGCCCATTGCCGGATTGCAGACACAATCCGTCTCGACGCCTGTCCGTCACCATAAGGATTGTGGGCGAAACTCATCTCTTCATATGCCTCCTGGTCATCAAGCAGCCGCGAAACGCCGTCGACTATGAGCGCGGTGTCGGTGCCCACCAGTCGCACGGTACCCGCGTCAACGGCTTCGGGCCTTTCGGTCGTATCGCGCATCACGAGAACTGGCTTGCCAAGCGACGGAGCTTCTTCCTGGATGCCGCCAGAATCTGTCAGAATGATGGATGCGCGGTTCATCAGATAGACGAAAGGGAGATAATCTTGAGGTTCGATCAGCCGTACGTTCGACAAGCCCGAGAGCAGCCGCTCTACCGGGCCCTTGACGTTGGGGTTCAAATGGACCGGATAGACGATCTCCACGTCCGGGCGCTCCGCAAGCTGCGCAAGGGCCGCGCAAATTCGCTCGAAACCACCTCCGAAGCTTTCGCGGCGATGTCCGGTGACGAGGACCAGCCGCTTCTGCGGATTCAGGCCGAAGCGAGCGGCAAGATCCGATTCCAGCGCGCGATCACTTTCGATCCGCACGACAACATCTTGTAGGGCGTCGACCACGGTGTTGCCGGTGACATGGATATGTTCGCGGCTGACGTTTTCCGCTATCAGATTCCGCTGTGATCGTTCGGTGGGAGTGAAGTGCAGGCGGGTGATTGCACCTGCCACTTTACGGTTCACCTCTTCCGGCCACGGGGACAGAATGTCGCCCGTCCTGAGACCGGCCTCGACGTGCCCCACCGGAATGCGCTGGTAATATGCGGCCAGAGATGCCGCGAGGGTGGTCGATGTATCTCCATGAACCAAGACCAAGTCGGGTTGAAACTCACCTAATACCGGACGCAGACCGGCCAGAACATTGCAAGTGATGTCGGTAAGATCTTGCCCCGGTTTCATAAGGTCTAGATCATAGTCCGGCGCAATCCCGAACAAGGCGAGTACTTGATCGAGCATCTGCCGATGCTGCGCAGTCACACAAACCCGTGCAATGATGCCATCGGATTCGGCTAGCACCCGGACAACCGGCGCCATCTTAATCGCTTCGGGCCGAGTTCCGAAGATGGTGAGTATCTTGATATTGCCGTTCATAAGGCCGGGTACTCATTCTCAAACTGCCTGCAGAGGTTCAGCGCGTTTGCGGCAAGAAAAGATGGAAGCGCTTCTAACGAGTTGACGGATTTCCTGTTCGGGAAGATCGCGACGTGGATAGCAACGTCGGCTTATTCCCGCGCGCCCTCATGTCAAGCGGTGGCTAGGTCGGCAGCGGCCCTTTTAGCTTGCCTTTTCGGATACGCGCAGTGGCTCACCCTCGGCGGCTGATTGATATTCGGGCACCAACTCCTGAAGCAGCAGAGTGGCTCCAGCGCTATCGCCGCAGCTCAAGAGCAAGCTCATACTGTCGAGCGTGGTCTGAAGCGATCCCCACGAAATCATAACCTCATTCGCTCGTCGAATTCGCTCATGGACAGTGGGTTCGGGGTTATCGCCGATGAGCAGTTCCTCGTAGAGCTTTTCGCCCGGACGAAGGCCGATCTCGCATATCTCGATGTCGCCTTCGGGATTCAGCTCGTCACGAACGGTCATGCCGGACAGGTGAATCATGCTTCGGGCAAGATCGAGGATGCGCACTGGCTCACCCATGTCGAGGACGAAGACCTCTCCGCCCTTCGCCATCGCACCCGCCTGGATGACGAGCTGTGCCGCTTCAGGTATCGTCATGAAGTATCGCGTGACGTCCCTGTGAGTGAGCGTGACGGGGCCGCCTTCCCTGATCTGACGCTGGAAGCGCGGCACGACAGAGCCGCTCGATCCCAGCACATTACCAAACCGCACCATGGTGAAGATCGTCCGATCGCGCTTTAACCCGTGCAACTGAGCACGGGCCTGGAGGATCAGTTCGCACACACGCTTGGATGCGCCCATCACATTCGTCGGTCGGACGGCCTTGTCCGTGCTGATCAGGACGAAGTTGCGCACGCCGCATTCCTCGGCCGCAAGGCAGGCATTCAACGTACCAAATATGTTGTTGCGCAAGCCCGCGACCGGATTGCTTTCAACCAAAGGCACATGCTTGTAGGCTGCCGCGTGAAATACCGTTTCAGGCTGACATTTCTCGAAAATCCGCCGTACAGCATCACGATCCCCAACGTCTCCAAGGACGGGCATTATGGGTACGCTCACGTCAAGGGACTCCGCGAGCGCTTCCAGTTCGACCCCGATCGCGTAAAGGGCGTATTCCGAGCGCTCAAGCAGGATCAGCTCGGCAGGACGGGATCGCAGTATTTGGCGACAAAGTTCGCTGCCGATCGATCCGCCGGCCCCTGTCACCATGACATGTTTTCCGGTCACAGTTTTCCCGATGAGCAATTCGTTCGGGCGCACGGGATCGCGTCCGAGAAGATCATCTATTGAAACGTCCCGCAGATCGCTGACGGACACCTTCCCGTCGATGAGATTGCCGACACTCGGTAGTGACCGCACCGCCACAGGATGCTTTTGTAACGCCTGGATGATCGCCTTGCGGCGAGCTCTGCTCGCACTAGGAAGCGCGAGCAGAACTTCATCAATGTCGTTGCTATCCAAAAGGGAGTCGAGCTTCGTCGACGGATGCACCGTTACTCCGTCGAGCTGCTGGCCGGCGAGGCGCACGTCATCGTCGATGAACGCTGCGAGCCGCACCTGCGGCTCGTGTCGCAACGAGAGGGCGAGCTGCTGACCGGCACTGCCTGCACCATAGATGGCCACCACCCTGCGAGCGGTGTCCGCGTAATGCCCGTTGACGATGTCGATCAGCACGAACCGGATCGTCAGGCGGCTTATGGCCATCAGCGCAAGGAATATAATGGGTTGAATCAACGCGATCGTGCGGGGAATCCCGGCGAACCCATTGGCCAAGAAAAGGACTGTCATTGGTGTCGTGTAGATGACGACCGCCATTCCCAGACCGAACATCGCACGAGCGCCCGAGAAGCGGATGATGGAGCGGTAGACCCCGCGCCAGCTCGCGATAGGATACCATAAGACCAGCGCCGCGGCCGTAACCAGCAGAATGTTGGTTTCCACACGATAGAACTCACCCAGCCGCAGCGAGAAGGCCATCCAAACTGCGATCGAGCACAACACGCCGTCGATCGCGGCAACGACGAATTGCCGCGTCCTCCGTGGCAGCGCGCCGAGCCATCCGACCGATGAAACGATCATATTGCCGAGAACCCGCTGCAGCATCGATGTTCTCTCTGAAAACAGGTCCAGTTTCATCCCGGAGCCGACCTCTTCGTCTCTAGACACCTGCCGTGACAGGCTGCACCCCAAAAAACTTCGAGGAGGGCGCCTGTTCCACAATGATCAAGGCGCAATAGGTGACTTGAAGGTTCTGGCAAACCCTCGTCACCGCCGGCACGATGGCGCGTGTCGCGCGCGCGTCCAGTGGAAGACAACGTCAGGTCCGCGAAGCGCCAGCGAGGCCGAGGCGCGTCTTGACCTCGATAAGTGCGGCTGCGAGAGAACGGCAATGTTCGCGACGATCTTGCGCCGCCGCCTGTCCGCCCGCCAATTCGGCGTCCGCGGGCGCGCGCCGGCTGACCATAAAATTGGATGATGGAGACGGCACACGCTTCTTCGAACCGACCGAAGCGCGCGCGAGCTCGCGCGCGCTTTCTGGAGAGGGCCCTGTCTTCACGGGCCCGACTAGGGGTACTTTGCGCATTCCTGATCGTCATTTTTCTGACCGGCGGCAGTTCGCGGGCCGACATGCAATCGCTGATCCTGCTGCGCCCCGTCTCGTTGCTTGCTCTAGGATACGGGCTGCTCACACTCTCACGGGAGCATATTCGCCGTTACTGGCCCCTCGTCACGATAGCAGGGACTACCGTGGTCCTGACCACGGTTCATCTCATCCCCCTGCCGCCCGGGGTTTGGCAGTCGTTCCCAGGACGGGAGGTCGTCGCGGATTTAGATGCATTGCTGGGGCTGAATGATCAGTGGCGGCCGCTGACTCTGGATCCTCAGACAACTCGCAATGCTCTGTTTGCGTTGGCCGCCCCTTGTGCTGTTCTGATCCTCGCCATCCAGCTTGACGCGCGGCAGCGCGAGAGATTGTTGACCTTCATTCTGGGGCTGGGTGTGTTGACGGCTCTCTGGGGCTTATTGCAACTTATGGGCAATCCGCGCGGGCCGCTGTACCTCTACAGCCTGACGAGTTATGGCTCGCCAGTGGGGCTGTTCGCCAATCGCAATCATCAAGCCGTTTTCCTCGCCAGTCTGATCCCGATGATGTACTGTTGGGTGCAACTCGCGCAGGGGTCGTGGAAAGACATAGGAACCACCAAAGGCAAGCGCAGCGCAATGGCTACTGGTGGCATGCTGCTGCTCATTCCGTTGATTCTGATAACGGGATCACGCGCTGGGTTGCTGACGCTCGTCCTTTCGGTATGCGTCACTGCCGTGCTTATCACCGCGATCACATCTGCGGGTGCCAGACGGCGTACACGCCGATCTTCCGCATTGGCGCGCATTGCTCCTGCAGCGGTTGCTGCGGTGGTTGTGGCGGGGCTCGGCCTTGTCACCATCGGTCTCGGGCGCGATCGAGCTTTTGAACGGCTCATCGGCTCAGACCCGATCGCGGACACGCGCGCCGATCTATTGCCGGCAACCTGGCGAATCGCCGTCGACGCGTTCCCATGGGGGACAGGGATTGGCTCGTTCGACGATGTCTATCGTATGCACGAATCTGATGCGCTTCTCAGGCCGGAATATGTGAACCACGCGCACAACGATTTACTGGAAGTGCTGATGACCGGCGGTCTATTGGGAGCTCTGATCCTGCTCTTCGGCATTATGCTTTTCACCGCTCGCGGGTGGGCGATATGGCGCGAACGGAAAGCCGAGATTCGCGCTAACATCGGGCCGGCTGCAGCGCTGATCGCACTGGCGATCCTGTTCATCGCATCGCTCATCGACTATCCCCTGCGTGTCCCGGCATTGGCGAGCTATGCAGTTCTGCTCGCGATCTGGGCTAGCAAAGGATCATACGTTACGGATGCCCCTCCAAGGGAACACGGTCCGCGCGGTACAAAGACGAGGCAACGCTCCGAACAAAGCTCCTAAATTTACGAAGACCCGGGTTGCTTATCGAAAGCGCTCCGGTAAGTGCTCGATGCAGATGCGAAATTGGACGAAGAGAATGTCAACAATCAGGTATTTCCTCGTCTGCCTTGCGGCGGCCGGCCTGCTTGCCGGGTGCGCCGGCAAGGATCGTTCCGTGGCAATGGCGCCTGGTATTGAATTAACTGACCTCGATAGCCTCCCACCGCCGGAGGGCGGCTATGTCACCCGAGTGCAACCGGGTGATCAGCTTGAAATCACTGTTCTGAACTCCGAGCCGTTGAGCGGTACCTATATCGTGGATGACGGGGGAAATCTGGATTTCCCGTTGATCGGCGCTATCAACGTGGAGGGTGAATCCGCAACCGGGGTGGGCGAGAAGATCGCCCAGAGACTGGCGGGCAGATTTCTTCGCGATCCAAGCGTCAGCGTGATTCCTGCTGAGTTGTCGCAGCCGACGGTGTCCGTCGGCGGAGAGGTCAAAAAACCGGGTGCGTATCCGGCACGACTTTCCCGGACACTTGCGCGGACGATCAACAATGCCGGCGGCCTCGCGGAGTACGCCAAGACCGACGACGTCGTGGTGATGCGCACCGTCGGCGACACAACCTACATCGGTGTCTACAACATCGAGGCGATCCAGCGCGGCAACTATCCGGATCCCCGGATCTACGCCGACGATATCGTCACCGTTGGCGATTCTCCAGCACGCCGACGTCTGGAAACCATTCTGCAGTTCGTGCCCCTGCTGACATCGAGCGCGATCTTGATCGATCGCATTGGCAACTAATCGGTCGAGAAGAAATCAATGGCAGACGCAGTCACATATTCCGCGCAGCCGGCGAGGGCCGAAGGGGCGGACGAGAATTCAGGAATTCTTGCATTCGAGCAATATTGGCGCCAAGCTATCAATTCACGCCTTCTGATCGCAGGAATACTTGCGGGGGGGCTCGTGCTCGGGCTCCTCGTAACGCTGCTCTCGATGCCGCAATACCGTAGCACGGCAGTCATAGAGATCAGCCGCGCAACCGCGAACGTGACGAATATAGATCAAACCGAGATTGAGGAACTGCAAGCCGACGAGCAGTATTTCCAAACACAGTATGAATTGCTTGGATCGCGCTTTCTTGCCGAAGCAGTGGTAGATGCGGCCAATCTGACAGCGTCAGAGGCATTTCGCGATGCATTTGCTGACGATCCAGAGGCTCCGCTAGAACGACGTGAGGCGGTCGAGATCCTTCTTGAGCATATCAGCATCGATCCCGTACGACTCTCCAATCTGGTGAACGTGCACTTCTCCAGTCCCAACCGTAGCCTCTCCGCAGAGATCGCGAATATCTGGGCCGAGCAGTTTCTTGCGGCGAATTACGAAAAGCGCTTCGGCGCCAATATAGATGCGCGACGTTACTTGCGTGACCAGATCGCGGAGCTGCGCGAACGGCTTGCTCAGTCGGAGAAGGAACTGGTCGATTACGCAAACGCAAACCAGATCGTCATTGTCGATACCGGAGTAAACGACGACGATAGCAGCAGCGCCGCACGATCCCTGATTGGGGATACTCTAACGACTCTCAACCAGGCCTTGGCACAAGCGACCGCAGAAAGGATAGCCGCTGAAAGCGCGCTGAGAGCTAAGGCCACCACGGCCGAAACCCGTGCAGCATCAAGTCAGCTCCGGAGCATGCTGGCCGCGGCGGAGGCGAAGCTAGCCAGCCTGAGCGCAAATTTCGGCCCCGCCTATCCGGAGGTTCAAGCGGCTCAATCCGAGGTGGAGGCGATCCGCGAGTCTATCGCCTCTTCGCAGGGTCGCGATATTTCGGGCCTGGAGGCGGCATATCGCCAAGCACGTAGCGAAGAGGCGGAGCTACAGGCGCAAGTGCAGGCCGTCCAAGATCGTTTTCTTTCACAGCAAGGCGGCGGAATTCAGTACGGAATCCTGAAGCGTGAAGTGGATACCAATCGGCAACTCTACGACGCGCTCCTGCAGCGTTCAAAGGAGCTTGAGGCCGCCGGCGCTGGCAAAAACAATATGACACTAGTCCAACCTGCGCTTCCGGCGGAGAAGCCCTACAAGCCTTCGCTGGTCTTGAACCTGGCACTGGCACTGCTCGTCGCCGCCGCTGTCGCTGCAGCGGTTGTCTTCCTCCGCGAAACGATGGATAGAACTATCAGAGATCCCAACGACGTTCAGCGCCTGTTCGGTCTGCCGACACTCGGCCTAATCCCGAGGGTGGAGCAGGACGATCTGCTCGATGAGCTTCGCCGGCGCAGTTCGGAGCTATCCGAGGCTTATGTGGCAGCGCGTTCGAACATCTCCTTCCTGACGCCCCAGGGTGCGCCGAAATCGCTGATGCTCACCAGCACCCGTCCCAACGAGGGGAAGTCGCTGACATCGGTCGCGATCTGCCGCAGCTTCGCCCAGCTCGGCAAGCGGACGCTGCTTATCGATGCCGACCTTCGCAACACGGCGCTCGTCGATTTCCTCGGCAAGCAGGCTTCGAAGGATGCCGGCTTGAGCAGTCTTCTCGTCGGCGAAAGGGATCCCCAAACGGTCACCATTCCGATAGAGGAGCATGGGTTCGACCTAATCCCCAGCGGGATGATGCCGCCGAATCCCGCCGACCTTCTGGCGACCGATGGGCTTGCTCAGTTGATCGCAAAGCTCGAGCAGAGTTACGATTTCATCCTGGTGGACGGCCCACCGGTTCTCGGCCTCGCCGATGCGCTGGAAATCTCCACCGCGGTTCAAGGCGTGGTCTACGTCATCGAGTCTAACGACGTAAAGATCCGCGCCATCGACAATGCGCTGCGCCGCCTGCGCGCCGCCAATGCGAAGGTCTATGGCGCGATTGTGACCAAGCTCGATGACCGCAACTCGGCCTACGGATATGGCTATGGATACGGATATGGATACGGCTATGGCGAAACCGTAAACGATGCGAATGCCGCACGCACCTGAGACACGGCCGAGCCGCCTGCGTCTAGCGCTGGTGGTCCTGGTATTTCCCGTTCTTGCGGTTCTTTCCGTCGCGCAGACACTGGCTATCTTGGGCGAGGACGGTCAGCCCGACAAGGCGGCGGCAATTGCACCTTGGGATGGTTCGGCACGGGCTCACTTCGCGAAAGCCGCGTACCAGGGACAGCTCGCCCAAGATCCTGCGGAAGCCGCGCCGCCGGCCGAATGGATCGTGGATCTCGCTCTCGATGCCTATCAGCGCCAGCCGCTGGTGCCCGGTGCGCTCGCGGTAATTGGCGCTGCGCAGCCCGATAACGGGAGCGCGGCATTTTGGGGCGCAGCGGCCAAGATCAGCCGCCGCGACACCCTGCTCCAAGGCATGCTCCTCAACTTCCACCTACGAGCGGACGATCTCGACAGTGCCATCCGGGTTCTCAATCAGATTCTTCAAGTTCGCGTCGAGCAGCGGCCGGCTGCCTATGTGGCACTGACACAGGCACTTCGCGACCCACGTTCAGTGGAAACGTTCGTAGACATTCTCGGGACAGGGCCCGATTGGGCCAACGGCTTCCTCGTTACGGCGGCACGCGACAAGGACGCACTTGGAAATCTCGGCCTCGTCCGGCAACGACTACCCGACGACGTTGTCGATCCGAACACCGACCGAAGGCTCGTGCACGCCTTCGCAAGCTCGGGGGAGCTCGACCTCGCTTACGATCTCTACGCAGACCTGTCGACGCAGCGTACCGATGAGGGCGACGGCTGGAGCTCTGAAATCCCGCCGTTCGACTGGACTTTGGCGGACCAGCCCGGCTTGCGGGCGCAGGTCGTCGGCGGGGAGGAAGAGCTTCAGCTGACGATTGCACGTGGCAAGGGCGGCGTATTCGCGAAGCGGATCCTGCCAGCAGCCTCGCGAGCGCTCAGCATCAGCGGGCGACATGATCTGAGGCCGCAGCAGCAGGCAGACAGGCTGGAGATCGCCGTCGCGTGTGTTGGTGGCGACTCCCCGATTGCGCAGGAAAACCTCGCTGGGGGTAAGATAACGCTCAATGCCATTCTGCCGGCCGACTGCGACTTCGTCGAGATTTCGCTATCGGGCCGGGCGTGGTCGTATGGCCAACGGATCACCGGCAGCATTGCGCCACTCACCATCGCCACCAGCGAATGAAGGGCCTTCCTCCTCAGGCGATTGCATCGGCAGCCTCGAGCAGGGGCGCTTGAGACAGGTAAAGTGAGAGCAATGCGCAAGGTCCTCGTCACCGGCAGCGCCGGCTTTATCGGCTTCCACTTGTCTAAACTGCTGCTTGAGGAAGGTCTCGCCGTCGTCGGCTACGACGGGATGACCGATTACTACGACGTCAGGATCAAGGAGCGGCGGCATCAGATGCTGCTGCAGCATGAGCACTTCAGCGCAAACGTCGGAATGCTGGAGGATTTCGACAAGCTCCACGCTATTGCCATGGCGGAGCGGCCGGACGTGATCGTCCATCTCGCGGCGCAGGCCGGGGTGCGATATTCGCTGGAGAATCCGCGTGCTTACATCGACGCGAATATCGTCGGCACGTTCAATGTGATGGAGTGCGCGCGCGAACTCCAGATCGAGCATCTGCTGATGGCCAGTACGAGCTCGGTCTACGGCGCGAACGAGGAGATGCCATTCGACGAGCGCGAGAAGTGCGACACGCAGCTCACGCTCTACGCCGCGACCAAGAAGGCGAACGAGTCGATGGCGCATAGCTACGCGCATCTGTGGGACCTGCCGACGACAATGTTTCGCTTCTTCACGGTTTACGGCCCGTGGGGCCGGCCGGACATGGCGCTGTTCAAGTTCACCAAGGGCATTCTCGAAGGCACGCCGATCGACATCTACAACCACGGTGAGATGTACCGCGACTTTACCTACGTGACCGACCTGGTGCGCGGCATCCGCCTGCTGATCGACGCCGTGCCGGAGCGCCCGGAGAGTGCCGCGGACATCGCGGAGTACGACAGCCTCTCGCCCGCAGCGCCGTTCCGCGTGGTCAATATCGGCAATAGCGACAAGGTCCGCCTGATGGACTTCGTCGAGGCGATTGAAGCCGAATGCGGGCGTGAAGCGGTGACGAACTTCATGGACATGCAGAAGGGCGACGTGCCCGCCACCTGGGCGGATGCGACGCTGCTGCAGGAACTTTCCGGTTATCGCCCCCAGACTGACGTGAAGGAAGGCATCCGCCAGTTCGTCGGCTGGTATCGTGACTACTACGGCGTCTGAGACCGTAGATCCGCTACCAGCTGCTAGCGGACTTGAGTAATCGCCACCTCAGCTTTGCGGCGTTTCCTGCGGTTCAGGAGCGTCCATGATCGGCTCGGCGTCTTCGCTGGGCAGGATTTCGGGGTTCTGCTCGTCGGGCAGTTCGGCTTCGCGCTCGCGTTCGAGGCGTTCCATGTATTCGCGTTCGATCTGCTCGACGCGTTCCTGCTCGGCAGCGGCCGATTCGTCGATGGTGGACAGGCGTTCCGCGCGAGCGGCGGCGATGAGTTCGCTGAAGCGGACGCTCGCGCTCGTCGCCTGCTCGCCATAGGCGCGGCGGATCAGGTCCTGGGTACAGCCGGTGAAACCGCCTGCGCCAGCGGTGGAGCAGGAGAGCGTACCGAAGTCGCCGATCATCTCGAGCGATTCGACGCGCCGGGTCCAGGCTGTGTTCGCGGGGTCGTCGCTGGAGCGTAGTGTTTCCGGGATACGGAAACGCTCTGATTCGGGCAGACGGGCAACGACGCAGATTTCCCCTTCGGGGCACGGCGGCGCGGCATCTTCGCCATAGACGACCGACATGCGTACATCGTCAGGAACGTCCTCCGCCGTCGCCTGTGCCGCGAGCGGACTGGCGAGTAGTGCGGCGCCGGAAAGCGCGAATGCAGCGAGAAGCGACTTCATGCGATGGCTATCCTAATCTACGTGGCCCATCACCCCTCGGGCGCAGGCCGTGAACTCTATATGAAGCGTGCGGAGGGCGAAAGCGGTTCCCGCCTGCGGCCCCGTCAGACCCGTTCCGCGAGCTTGATCGCAACGCGGCAGCCGAGGCGGATGGCGCCGGTGAGCAGCGGATAAGCCGGCGCCCGTTCTGCCCCTGCGGCGAGCGCGGCGTCGCGGTGTGCGCGCTCGTCCTCGCGGAACTCGTCGATCATCGCCGTAAGTTCGGGATCGGCGCCGCTTTCGGCAAGCTGGTCGAGCTGCTGCGAATAGTGCCGGTCGATCTCTTCCTCGACCGCGGCGGTGCAGGCCATTGCCGCCTCGGGCCCGATCAGCGCCGTGCCCGCACCAAGCGCGTACCCCGCCGCCGACCAGAACGGCTGTAGCGCAGTCGGACGCACACCGCGCCGCGCCATTAGAGCGTCGAACTTTGCCCGGTGCCCTTTCTCCTGCTCGGCCATTTCGGCGATCTCGGCCGCATGCGGGCCGCGGTCCCCGATGACGTCGAGCTGCCCCTGGTAGATGCGCGTGGCGCCGAACTCGCCCGCCTGGTCGACGCGGATCATCCGCGCGATATCCTGCTTCGTCATGACCTGCTCCGCTCCTTCGCCAGCAACCAGAGGATCGCGACGCCGCCGGCACCCGAGAGGAGGAAGTTCCATCCTGCCAGCGAAATGCCCGCCAGCGTCCAGGGTGCCTGATCGCAGCGGACCATCGGCGCGTTCATGATCGCTTGCAGCGGGTCGCCGGTGCCGGCCTCCGAGGTGACCGCACAGGCCGTCACGCCTTCCCACCAGCCGTATTCGACGCCGGCATGAAATGCACCGATTGCGCCGGAGGCGAGGATGGCGAGCGCTGCCAGCGCGATCCACAGCCGCCGGGGCGCCGCGATGGTCGAGAGCAGCGCGAGTGCGAGCGCGGCGAAATGCGGCCAGCGCTGCCACCAGCACATCTCGCACGGATAGAGGCCGAAGCCGTACTGCGAGAGATACGCGCCGGCGAGCAGCAGTGCGGGCACGCCCAGGGCAAGCCGTTGGGCCAGCCGGCCATGGGGCGTTTCGATCATCGGCACACGCCTACCTCCGGCGCACGAGAGCGGTCGGTGCGGTGCGGCGCAGCGTTTCGAGCGCGTAGTGGAGCTGGTAATCCTCGATCCCCTGCTCCTTCAGCTCGTCCGCAGTCATCGTGAAGCGCGGATCCTCGCGCAGGTCACGCTCGAGCTCTTCGTCCTTGAGCGCGGCTTCGTTGACGAGGTGCCCACGCAGGTCCGATTCGCGCAGGATGAACTTCGCCCGCTTGGCCAGGTCCGGATCCGAAAGCTGCGGCACCGCGATGTCGGGATCGATCCCGCCTTCCTGCACCGAATGGCCCGCCGGCGTGTAGTAGCGCGCGGTGGTGAGCTTGAGCGCGGCGTCGGGCCCGAGCGGCAGAAGCGTCTGCACGCTGCCCTTGCCGAAGCTGCGCTGGCCCATGACCACGGCGCGGCGATGATCCTGCAGAGCGCCCGCGACGATTTCGCTGGCGGAAGCCGAGCCGGCATCGATCAGCACCACCATCGGCACGTCCTTGGCGATCTGCCCGCGATAGACCGTTTCGGCGTTGTAGACGTAAGTCTCACCCGCAGCACGGCCGCGCTGCGAGACGATGCGCCCTTCCTCGAGGAAGAGGTCGCTCAACGCGACGGCTTCATCGAGCGAGCCGCCGGGGTTGGTGCGCAAGTCCAGCACGAGGCCGCTGAGGCCCCCGGGCGCTTCCTTGGAAAGCGCCTCCCAGGCGGAGAAGACATCGGCCCCCACGTCGCGCGAGAACTCGTTGACCATTATCACACCGATATTGCCGGGCTTGAGCTCGTGCGTGACCGGCTCGAGCTCGATCAGCCCGCGCGTGACCGTGACGTCGAACGGTTCGTCGCGCCCGGGGCGGAAGATCGTCAGGCGGATCGAGGTGCCGGCGGGTCCGCGCATACGGGTGACCGCCTCGTCGAGATCGCCCCCGTAGATCAGTTCGCCGTCGAGATGGGTGATGTAGTCGCCGGCCTTGAGCCCGGCCTCCATCGCCGGACTGCCGCGGAACGGTGAGATGATCTTCACTGCGCCGTCGTCCATCTGCACGGAAAGCCCGAGGCCGGTGTAATTGCCGTCGATCATCGTTTCGAGCCGCTGCAGGTCCGACCCGTCGAGATAGGCAGAATGCGGATCGAGGCTGGCGAGCATGCCATCGATCGCGCCGCGGATCAGCGTCTCGTCGTCGACCGGCTCGACGTAGCTGGCCTTGATCCGCTCGTACGTCGCGAACAGGCGCGCGAATTCGGAGCCGGCACGGCCATCCACCTGCGCGACGCCCGCGGTCGTTGCCGGAATGAGCGCCACCGCGGTGACAAGCGCAGCCGATCGGGCGAGATCGGCGAATTTGATGGCCATAAAGCCTCCTTTACGAGAACGCTTTTATCGCGCGCGCGGGCTTAATGCCAGATGAGGATACGGTCCGGCTCCAATCGCCCTACCCGACATAATCGAGCGGGTTCATCGGCGTTCCGTCCCGCCTGAGTTCGAGTGTCACGACCGGCGCCTCCACCGCCGCCACGCCGAGCGGGGCGCCGGAGACGAGCGTCTCCCCGGCATCGACGTCGATGCGCGCAAGGCCGGTGACGAGGCTGGTCCATCCTCCCTCGTGCTCGATAATGACGATCCGGCCGTAGCCGCGATAAGGGCCGGCGAAGGCGACCCGGCCGCTGCTGGGCGCGACGACCTGCGCGGCGGGGCGCGGCGCCAGCGAGAGGCCGTTGCTGCGCAGGCCTGCCGACGACACTGCGCCGAAGCCGGCCACGGTCTGCCCGACCACGGGAAGCTGGAAATCGTCCGGCGGCGCCGTCGCCGACGGGATGGGCGTCGGCCGGGCAGTAGCGGATATCCGCGCCGATTCGGGATCGGCAGGCCGAATAATAGGCCCCGAAAGCGCGGCAAGTTCGCGGCGCAGTACGCTAACGTCATCAAGCCTTGCGATGAGCGCGTCGAGATCGCGCGCCTCCTCCGCCAGAGCGAGCGCCCGATCGGCCTCGCGGGCAGCGACGCCCGTTGCGCGACGCGACGCGAGCCGTTGCCGGCTTTCGAGCCCGACCAGCCTCTGCCGCCGGGTGCCGAGCTGCGCCTCGCTCTGACGCAAGGCCGCGAGAGCCTGCTGCGCTTCGGTCTCGAGCCGCTGCCCGCGCGCGATCTCCGCGCGGAGGGCAGCGGTGCGCTGGTGCACCTCGGGAATGGTCGTCTCGAGCAGGGCGCGCAGATAGACCGTCTCGCGCAGCGATCCCGGGCGCAGGGCCGAGAGCGCGAGCGGCCGGCGCGCGAACTTCTGCAACGCGGCGGTGAGGCGCAGCAGCGGCTCGCGCCGCTCGGCCAGACGCATGTCGAGCTGCCGCCGCTGACCGTCGATCAGCGCGATCCGCGCCTCCGCAGCGGCGATGTCGGCTTCCGCCTGCTGGATACGCGCGGCGAGCGCGGCTGCCTCTCGCGCCGTCTTCTCCGCCGCCTCGGTCGCGGCGCGCGCTTCGGCTTCGAGCCGCGCCCCGCGCAGTTCGGCGGCCCGCGCCTCCTCCTGCGCCTCGCGGAGTGCGGCACGCGCATCGTCGGGCTCGAAGAAGCCGTCGGCCCGCTGCGCGGCAGCAATACCGCCGATCGCACCGGCGGCGGCAGTCATAATCAGGACGAGGATCGTCACGCGACGCGGCATCGCGCTACCCTGCCCGATGGTAGGGGTGTCCGGCAAGAATCGCGGTGGCGCGGTAGAGCTGTTCGACCAGCATGGCGCGTGCCAGCAGGTGCGGCCAGGTCGCCTTGCCGAAGGCCAGGAGAAGGTCAGCCCCGGCGCGTTCCTCCGCCGAATGACCGTCGGCCGCGCCGAGCACGAAGCGCGCTTCGCGCACGCCCTCGTCGCGCCAGCGCCCGAGCAACGCGGCGAAATCTTCTGAGGAGAGCTGCTTGCCGCGCTCGTCGAGCAGAACGGTGCGCACAGGGGGCTGCGGATCGGGCACTTTGCCCCCGGTCTCAGGCAGTTCGGTGGATCTGAAAGGCCAGGTCAGCCGCTTCTCGTAGCGCGCGACCAGTTCGGCTTCGGGCGATCGCCCGATCTTGCCGCGCGCCACGACATGCAGGAGCATCCTTCGTGGGCCTCAAGCGCCGGCGGCGGCATGCGCCGCCTTGGCTTTCCTCGCACCCTGCGGGTGCTGCGGGTAGCCCTGCAGGTGGCCTCTGGCCATCTGCACCTTCGGCTTCGATTCCGGCCTTGCGGCCCTTCGGGCCGGAGCCGGAGAAGCAGCACGCGAGGTCATGCTGTGTGTCAGGCGGTTCCGGCCGCCACGGGCGGGGCGTCGCCGAAGGCCCACATGCGTTCCAGGTTGTAGAAGCTGCGCACTTCCGGGCGGAACAGGTGGACGACCACGTCGCCCGCGTCGATCAGCACCCAGTCGGCCTGTGGCAGGCCCTCGAGCCGCACGGGCCCATGGCCTTCCTGCTTGACCTTTTCGGCGAGCTTCTGCGCGATCGCGGCCACCTGGCGGGTCGAACGGCCCGAAGCGATGACCATGTGATCGGCAATGCTCGACTTGCCGGTGAGCGGAATCGACACGACGTCCTGCGCCTGGTCGTCCTCCAGTTGCGTGAGGACGAGCGCGTGAAGCGAGCCCGGCTCGGCTTCAATCACCGGCGGATGCCGCGAATCGTGCTCGGGCATGGATGTTTGCGCCTGGTTCATAGGCGGATATTGCGCTCCTGACGGTTGCGAGAGAAAATGCGAGGGCGGCGATGCGCATCATGGCGCCTGCGCGCGCTCCCCGCGGGATGTGGGGACTATTCGGCGAAATGTAAGCTGATCGCGCGGCGGAACCTGCGAGTAACGCCCGGCCCACTCGGGGTCGGCACGGCGGATGGCCGTGGCCGATCGGGGATCCGGATCGAAACGCAATGTCACCAGGCTCGGCGCACTCCAGTCGCCCCTGTTCCTGAAATCGGCAGCTTCGACCCGATGTCGACGCAACCATGCCATCGCGGGGCTTGCGAAAGCCTCGCCATCATAGCCGGGCCGGGCAATCACCGCAATCGGCATCGCACGCGCTATGCCGCGCCAATCCTTCCACTGGTGGAACTGCGCGAGATTGTCCGCCCCCATGAGCCATATGAACTGGCGGTCCGGATAGCGCCGGATCAGCGCCCGCAGCGTCTCGACAGTGTACCGGGTGCCGAGTTCGCGCTCGATTGCGGTGACGCGAATCGGCGCGCGGCGCGCCTGGCGAATTGCCGACTTCACCCGCGCGGGCAGCGGAGCCATTCCGGCCCGGGGCTTGAGCGGATTGCCGGGCGAGACGAGCCACCAGACTTCGTCCAACCCGAGCATCTCGGCGGCAAAGAGCGATATCCGGCGGTGCCCGCCATGGGCGGGGTTGAAGCTGCCGCCGAGCAGACCGATTCGGCGGGCGCGCATCAGGGGGAGATCGGCCTGGAACGGCCGCTTGCAATCGAGCCCATGGCGCATGGCCTAGCAGCGGTGGCAGGGCCTGTCAGGCGCGGATTCGTCCGCCGGGAGTTGAGCCCATTTGTGAAGAACTCGGGTTAATTTCGTAACCTGGAAACGATTCAGCCCGCGAGTCGTTCGATTCGCCCTTTTGCCTTGTCTCACGATTCGACCCGCGGCGGCTCGCGTGGTAGCGGCCCCGCCGGGATAAAAGGACGGCATAGGGGTCGTAATTGGTGACTAGCTCAACCGTAGGCGGATGGGTGGACCGCCTTCGGGCTTGGTTCCCGGATCGCGAATTCTTCATGCGATCCCAGGGACAGGTCCGTTTCATCCGAATTTCATCGCGCGTCCAGATGACCGCCGCGGCGATCGCCTCGGCGGCGTTCGTCGCATGGATGGTCAGCCTCGCGATCATGGGCTGGAACCAGTTCCGCGCGGAAGCGGACCGCATGTCACTGCTCGAGCGAGAGGCGAGAGTCGCGACTTCCGAAGAGCGGCTCGACACCTACGGTGACGATCTCACCGCCGTCGCCAAGGATCTCGAACAGCGCCAGACGGTGCTCGAGGAAATGGCCGAAATGCTGCCCGACGACATCAAGGGGCAGGCGCCGGTCAGCGATTCAACCGGAGAGGCGGCAGAAACCGTCGCCAAGGTCAGCGCGGTCTTCCCCGAAGCGCGGTCGCTGGCTCAGATCGAAGCCCGCCAGCTCGCGCTGGTCGAGAAGATGACCCGCTTCGCCGACCATCGCGCCGAACGCGCCGCAGAGGCGATGCGCACGCTCGGGCTCGATCCTTCGGCGATCCTGCGCTCGGCTCATCGGGACGCGATGGGTGGTCCGCTCGAACTGCTTGCGACCGGTGCCGACGGCAAAGTCGATCCGCGTTTCGAGCGCCTCGGCCTCAGCCTCGCGCAGATGGCCGCCCTTGAGCAGGGCCTCGATGGCATTCCGCAATTCGAGCCCGCCAATCTCAAGTACATCTCGTCGGGCTTTGGCTATCGCCGCGATCCGTTCACGGGCCACGGCGCAATGCACAAGGGCCTCGACTTCCGCGGCCCCGTCGGCGCCCCGATCTTCGCCGCGGCGGAAGGCCGCGTCAGCTTCGTCGGGCGCAAGTCGGGCTACGGCAAAGTGGTCGAGATCACCCACGGCAACGGTCTGACCACCCGGTACGCCCACATGTCGAAGTTTTCCGCCAAGGTCGGCCAACAGGTCGACACCGGCGACGTGATCGGTGCGATCGGCAGCACCGGCCGCTCGACCGGCCCGCACCTCCACTTCGAAGTCCGCATCAACGGCCGCGCGGTCAATCCGCGGCCCTTCCTGGAGACAGCGCCCGATGTTCTCAAAGAAGCCAGAGCCCGAGTCGGCGGGAGCGATTCCGATGGCTAGACCTTCCGCCCCTTCCAGCTCGACGTTCTCCGTGATCGGCGCCGACGTCACCATCAAGGGCGACGTGTCCGCCTCCACCGAGCTTCACGTCGACGGCCGCATCGAAGGCGACATCGCCTGCGAATCGCTGGTGCAGGGCGAGACGAGCGTGATCGAAGGCGCGATCAGTGCCGAGACCGCACGTCTGGCCGGCCGGATTTCCGGCTCGATCACGGCGCGCCATCTCGTCGTGCTGAAATCGGCCCGGGTCGAAGGCGACGTGAACTACGACGCCCTGACCATCGAGCAGGGCGCGCAAGTCGAAGGCCGCTTCGCCCACCGCGCGCCCAACCAGCGCGGAGCGGAGAAGCCGGTGTCGCCCGTTTCGAGCGACGACGGCGAACCGAAGCTGACGCTGGCGACCTGAGGCTCAAGCCGACGACGACAACTATTCCCCGTCGCCCCCGCTAAGGCAGAGTCCCGACCAAACATTGGCGAAAGTGAAGGCCGCGCTTTGCCGGGGCGGCGCCGTCACCACGGACCGAGCGTCTTCGGGTGCGGTCAGCCAGCCCCTGTTGCAGGGGCGACGTCGCCGGGGTCATCGCCGGCCGCGACCTCCAGCACTTCGGCGCGCAGGGCCTTGCGGTCGAGCTTACCGATCATCGTCTTGGGCAGTTCCGCGCGGATGACGACGCCGGAAACGCGCTCGTGCTTCCCGACGCGGGCGTTGAGCCAGGTCTGGAGCTCCGCAGCGGTCGCTTCGGCGTCCCCAGCCAGCGTCACGTAGACCCGGGGCGTCTCTCCGCGATAGGCGTCGGGAACGCCGATCACGAGCGCTTCCTTGACCGCCGCGTGCTCGAGCAGCACCGCTTCGACCTGGCTCGGGAAGACCTTGAACCCGCCGACGGCGATCATGTCCTTGATCCGGTCGACGATGGCGATGAAGCCGTCCTCATCGATCTCGGCGACGTCCCCCGTGCGCAGCCACCGCGTGCCGCCCAGATCGGCGAAGGCGTTTTTCGCCGCGTCCGGGTGGTTCCAGTACCCTTGCATGATCTGCGGTCCTGCGATGACCAGCTCCCCCGGCTCGCCGTCGGGTGCGGGTTTCGTGGGATCTTCCTTGTCGAGCAGCATCACGCGGGTCTGCGGGATGACCTGCCCGATCGTGCCCGGCTTGCGCAGCCCGGTGTAGGGATTGGTCGAGACCACGCCCGAGCTCTCAGTCAATCCGTAGCCTTCGACCAGCCGTGCGCCGCTCGCCGCCTCGAACTTTTCGCGCACCGGTGCGGGCAGCGGTGCGCCGCCCGAGATCGCCACCTTGAGCGAGGAGAAGTCGGTCCTGCCGATCCGCGGATGGTCGAGCAGCGCCTGGAACATCGTCGGCACGCCGGGAAAGGCGGTGACGCGGGTGCGCTCGATCGTCTGCAGCACCTGCTTCGGGTCGAACCGCGGCACCATCGCGATGCAGGCGCCTTTCGCAACCGTGCGGTTGAGCACGCAGGTGTTCGCGAAGACGTGGAACAGCGGCAGCGCACCCATGATTACGTCGGGCTCGTCGCGATCGAACGGGTCGATCGCATCGACCTGCATCGCGTTGATCGCCAGGTTGGCATGCGTGAGCATGGCGCCCTTGGGCCGCCCGGTCGTGCCGCCGGTGTACTGCAGCAGCGCGAGATCGGCGGGCGAGAGCGCGACGGGCGCAGGCTCACGCTTGGGCAGCATGCCGGCCCACTCTAGGATATCAGCCCTCGCCGGGATGGCTGTAATGCTCTTACGGCCGAGCAGTTTGAGCGCGGCCCGCTTCAGCGGCGTCAGCATCGCCCCCAGGCGGCCGACGACGAGCGTTTCAAGCGGTGAGCGGTCGAGCACCTCCAGCGCGGTCGGCAGCAGGCTCGCGGCATCGATCGTGACCAGCAGACGGGTACCCGAATCCTCGACCTGCTGCTTGAGCTCCTCGACCGTGTAGAGCGGCGAAAAGTTGACGGCCACCGCACCGGCCATCATCGCGCCGTAGTAGGCGGAGACGTAGATCGGCACATTGGGCAGGAACAGCCCTACCCGGTCTCCGCGCGCAATGCCGAGTTCCTGCAGGCCCGCCGCAAAGCGCCGCGCTTCCTGATGGAGCGCTCGGTAGGAATAGACCCGCCCGAGGAAGTCGACCAGCGGTGCATCGGGCCGCCGCTCCGTCGTTCGCGCAAAGAGGTCGGGGAGCGCCACCGGTTCGAACGGCGTGTCCCACGGGGCGGCATGCTGATAAGGCGCCTTACTGACATCCATGTCAACATGGATGCGCGAGAGCGTGCGCGAGGGCAAGGACTTTCTGAAGGCGGTCTCGACCACAAGGACGACGCGCGCACTCCGTCATCCCAGCGAAAGCTGGGATCGCTCTCGGGCCAGACCAAGAGTGGTTAGCGATCCCAGCTTTGGCCGGGATAGCAGGAGAAGCAGAAGAGGCGCCGCGTCAGCGGTGTGCCCGGCATCCTCAGAGCTGTTCGTCGCCCTCGTTCTCGGCGGCGCGGCGGGCTTCGAGCCAGGCGGCGGCTTCGGCTTCCTGGGCGGCTTCGGCAGCAGCCTTCTCGTTCGCGTCGCGCTCGGCGCGCAGTTCGGCGATCAGCTTCTCACGGTCCGTGCCCGAATCGACCACCGGCGCAGGTGCTTCACCGTCGGAGCCGGCCTTCTTCGCCGCCTTGGCGACGACCGCGTCGAGCTCGCGCTGCGAGCAGAGGCCGAGCGTCACCGGATCCTTCGCCTGGATGTTCTGGATGTTCCAGTGGCTGCGCTCGCGAATCGCCGTGATCGTGTTGCGCGTGGTGCCGATCAGCTTGGAGATCTGCGCGTCCGAAATCTCCGGATGGTTGCGCAGGATCCACGCGATCCCGTCGGGCTTGTCCTGCCGCTTCGACACCGGGGTGTAGCGCGGGCCCTTGGTCCGCGTGACCTCGACCGGCGCGCGCTGCATCTTGAGCGCATAGCCCGGATCGGCCTGCCCGCGCTCGATCTCCTCCTGCGTCAGTTCCCCCGAGTGGATCGGGTCGCGGCCGGTGTACTTGCTGCCTGCAAGATCATCGGCCATCGCCTGAACTTCGAGGATGTGCAGGCCGCAGAAGTCGGCGATCTGCGTGAAGCTGAGCGAGGTGTTGTCGACCAGCCAGGTGGCGGTCGCATGCGGCATCAGCGGGGAGGGTTGCGCCATGATCGAAACTGTCCTGAAAATATAAGGGCCGCCCCTCGCGGAGCGGCCGTTGCACAGGCGATTTAGGCGATGCGTCATGCGAGGGCAAGCTTTTCAGCCCTCGCCCTCCGGAAGCTCAGGCGGCGAGCGGCTCCGCATCGAGCGCGGCGAGGCCCGCGAGAAACTGATCGGTCGCCGCATCCCACGAATAGCGCCTGCCCATTTCCGCGCAATCGGCACGGTCGCTGAACAGGGCGCCCGCAATCGCGCGATCGAGATCTTCGGACAGCGCACCGACCCGGTGGGTGACGATATCGCGCGGCCCCGGCACCGGGAACGCCGCGACCGGCGTTCCGCAAGCGAGCGCTTCGATCATGACCAGGCCGAAGGTATCGGTCCGGCTCGGGAAGACGAACACGTCGGCATGGGCATAGCACCCGGCCAATGCGCGGCCGCTTCGGCGCCCGAGGAAATGGGCGTCGGGGAACTTAGCGCTGAGTTCGGCGAAGGCCGGACCGTCGCCGACGATCACCTTGCTCCCCGGATAGCTGCCGGTGAGGAACGCCTCGAGATTCTTCTCCACAGCGACGCGGCCGACGTAGAGCTGGATCGGACGCGGGAGACCTTCGAACTCTGGCGGCGGCGGGGCGTCTCGATTGAAGCAGGTCAGATCGACTCCGCGGCTCCAGGGATGGAGGCGGCGCAGTCCCTGCCCCCGCAGCTCCTCGCGAATGCTCTCGGTTGCGACCAGCACCTGGCGTGAGGGCGCATGGAACCAGCGAATGTAGCGCCAGAACAACGCCGGCGAGAGGCCGGTGCGCCGCGCGACGTATTCGGGAAATTGCGTGTGATAGGCCGTGGTGAAGGGAATGCCGCGCACAGTGCAGAACCGTCGTGCCGCCAGGCCAAGCGGCCCTTCGGTCGAGACATGGATCGCATCGGGTGCCAATGCCGTGAGCCGCCGCCCGACCGCGCCGGGCAGCGGCATGGCCAGGCGAATGTCGGGATAAGTCGGGCAAGGCAGCGAGCGGTAGCCCTCGGGCGAGATCACCTCCACCTCGTGCCCGCGCGAGCGGAGGATATCGCAGGTCGCCGCCAGGGTGCGGACCACGCCGTTCATCTGCGGCGCCCACGCATCGGTGACGATGGCGATCCGGTGCGGATAGGGCCGCACGGTGTCCGCTTCGGCCACGACTGCCTCCATCCGGCTCATGCCGCCGCCTTGCGTGCGGCCGAGGCCACGACGTCATACCGCGCGCGGCGCGCCATCTCCTCGGGCCAGTGGAGGAGCTCCATGCGCCCGTCGAAGTGTTCGACCAGCGCGGTGCAGCCTTCGACCCAGTCGCCGTCGTTGTAGTACTCGATCCCCTCGAAATTGCGGATCTCCGCCGTGTGGATGTGGCCGCACACGACCCCGTCGACGCCCCGCTCGGCGGCGGCGCGGGCAACGATCTCCTCGTAGCGGCCGATGAACTCGACCGCGTTCTTGACCTTGTGCTTGGCGACCTTCGACAGCGACCAGTAGGGTAGCCCGAACGCCTTGCGCACGAGATTGACCCAGCGGTTCAGGCCCATGAGCAAGTGATAGAGCACGTCCCCGACCACCGCGAGCCAGCGGTGCGCGAGCATGATGGCGTCGAACTCGTCGCCGTGGAGCACAATCAGCCGGCGCCCGTCGGCCGTCTCGTGGAAGGCTGCGCGGTGTATCTCGACCCCGCCGAAGTTCATGCCCGAGAACGGGCGCAGCATCTCGTCGTGGTTGCCCGGTATGTAGACGATCCGCGTTCCGCGCTTGGCGCGCTTGAGGATGCGCCAGACGACGTCGTTGTGCTCCGCCGGCCAGTAAACCTTCTTCTTCAGCCGCCAGCCATCGATGATGTCGCCGACGAGGTACATCGTCTCGCTGTCGGTGCTGTCGAGAAAGTCGATCAACATCGCGGCGTTGCAGCCCTTGGTCCCGAGATGGATGTCGCTGATCCAGATCGTGCGGAACTTGCGCCGCTTGCCGTCGACCGGTTCGGGAATCGCGCTCCTCACGGGCGGCAGACTCGCCACCGTCGCCAGTTCGGCCAGTCCGCCTGGAAGCCCTTTGATCCGTTCTTCGCCCATCGCCCGCACTCCGCTAGCGAATGCATTTCACGTCAGGCACATGACAGGCAATTGTTACAGGCGATTCACGGTTCGGTGACCGTTCGGCGAAAGCGTGACAGCGCGGAGACATAACGGCCGTACTCTCTGAGCACGGCTAAATCTCTCTCGCCACATGGAACACCTATCAAAGACTATAGTAAACAAGCCGGTTCTAGGCGACTACGTACCCGGCACCTCGCTTGGCATTCTCCCCGTCCGCACGGTCGGCCCCGCAAGTTCTAATGTCCCAGAGATCGTCCGGGGGCGGGCTTGCAGCGCCCGAACCGTAATCATTGCACCAAAGAAGATTGCAATCCTAAGGTGCGGTTCAGCCTACCGCCCCCAACAGTACCGATGTGGAACAAGGATCAGGCGCCCAGTGCATCAATACAAGGAATTCAGCATGCCACCTTGGCCGCCATTGGTGAAAGATCGACGCCCTAGACGAACGGCCAGTGCGATCATCCGACTGCTGTCGGCATCGTTCTTGATATTGACTGTGCCTGCGGCCTCCCACGAGGTACTGACTGCGGATCTAGAAGTCGGCTCTTCGACGGCCCTTTCCGCAGCACAGTGGAGCGCTTCGCGTGGTCCGAATGAGTCGTTGTTTCATGGCTATGTCAATGTCCAAAGCTTCGGAGCGAAGGGCGATGGTGAGACGGACGATACAGCTGCATTCAAAAGGGCGCTTGCAAGTGCCTCGGATGGGTCAACGATTTTCGTTCCACCCGGAACATATCGCATCACGCAAGACCTCAGCTATCCAGCTACTCGCAGCATTAGCTGGAGGGGCGCAGGACTTGGGAGCGTCCTAAGCTTCATCAGTTCCGGGCTGATCCTCACGGGGGGCACGGAGGGCACCGAAAAGCGACTGACGATCGAGGCTCTGAAGATACAAAGACAAGGAAGCGCCGGGGCGGCGCTTTCGCTCGACGGCGCCACTTCTGTGGGCCTCTCCCGATGGGCTCTCCGTGATCTTCATATTGTGAGTGTCGCCGGTGCGGGTATCTACATCGAAGGCGCCTGGATTGGCACGATGGATAATATCGTCGTGACACGCTCTAAGGTCGGGGTCCAGATCGAGTTGGACCGAGAGAGCCGCAATACGTCAATGAATGCCCTCACTGTCACTGGTGGCGAAGTCCAGGCCTGCATTGATGGATGGCGGATAAAGGGTGTCGCAGGGCTGACAATGCTGGGTCATACCGTGGAGGGCAATGTCCGGGGCATTACGGCCACCAATACTCCGCGAGGGATCAATATTGACGGTGGCTACTTCGAACATAATAGGGCCTACGATGTGTCGTTCGAAGGCCCGACCGCAGGTTACGGGAACTCAATCCGTGACAGCGTCTTCTTCGCCCCAGGCGGAGATCTCGCAACCCCTTCCTCAATTCTTTTAGATGTTGGGAAGAACTTCACGATCGAGGGAAATAGCTTCATAGGATACACGTCTTCAGCGGTGCGCATCACTGATACCGTTGGGATCACTACTGGAGTTGTTCGCGAGAACTACTTAAACAAGACTCCTGCTGAAGTATCAGGCGCTAGAAGGGAATTCGGGCGCATGTGAAGTGGCGTTCGAAGTGCAGCGCAGATGCCAAGCTGCCCGATAGGGACGCTGATCCCGTTAAAACACCGAATCGGCGCGCCAAACCCGGGACTTAATGAACTCGCAACTCGCCGCTCATAATGACCGTCACGATCGCCGAGCACACAGTCGCTCACATCACGACATTATGACATATTTGATCGTGCTGGCTTAAGTTCGCCAGCTTGTGGCGGTGCTGGCAGACGTAACGGGACCGGGATCATTGTAGCTCTAGCAAACGCTGGGGGATACGCGTCCGTGTCGAAGATGCCCGAACGCGCGCGCACCCATTCATCAGATAGGTTTCTTGGGCTCTTCCGATCTGAGCTCGGCCCCGCAACGAGTTGAGTGGCCGTCGGGCATCAAATCGGGTGTGCTTTTTGATCGTGAAATGCGTCGACTTGTAGCGCAACGGGCAGGACAATCGGGAGCAGAAGGATCGCTCCCCGCATACCTGAGCCGCACCACCCATAACCTGCTAGCCGAACGCGCACGGGGAAAGATGCGCGAGCGAGCAGTCATCTTTCCGTTCGACGAGGAATTCGAGTCTCCCGTGGCGCCCGAGCAAACCTTGCGGCTCGAAGCCATGGATTTGCAGCGTAGCTATCGCCGGGTTCTGCGCGCCATGCCCCGCAGAACTCGGCGCATCTTCCTAATGAGCCGCCTGCGATGTCTGACCTACAAAGAGATCGCAGAGCAGCTCGGCATCGGCAACAAAGCGGTCGAATATCACATGATGCGCGCGCGCGCTCGGTGCCGCAAGGCCGGCGTGCCAAGCTGAGGAGATGTACTATCCGCGCGGCATTGCCGCGGCATCGATGCCGATAGAACGCAAGGTTTCGAGAGATCAGCTGCCAGCGACCTCAAGCACGATCTTGCCGATGTGGTCGCCCGCTTCCATCCGCGCGTGGGCGGCCGCGGCTTCGTCGAGGGCAAAGGTCCGGTCCATCACCGGGCGCAGCTTGCCCTCTTCGAAGAGGGGCCAGGCGTTCTTCTCGATTTCGCCCGCGAGAAGCGTCTTGAACACGTCGGAGCGGGGGCGCAGGGTCGAGCCGGTGAGCGTGAGGCGGCGGCTCATGACCACGGCCATGTTGAGCTCCGCCTTGGGCCCGCCGAGCACCGCGATCGTCACGTGCCGCCCGTCTTCCGCGAGGCATTTGAGGTTGCGCGGCACGTAGTCGCCCGAGACCATGTCGAGCACCAGTTCGACGCCTTTGCCGCCGGTGAAGGCCTTCACCTCCTCGACGAAGTCCTGCGCGTGGTAGTTGATCGCGAGATCCGCGCCGAGCTCGCGGGCGGCGGCGCACTTCGCCTCGTCGCCGCAGGTGACGATCACGGTCAGTCCGAAAGCCTTGCCGAGCATCGTTGCCATCGTGCCGATTCCGCTGGTGCCGCCGTGGACGAGCAGCGTCTCGCCCTCGCGCGCCCAGCCGCGCTCGAACACGTTATGCCAGACGGTGAACAGCGTCTCCGGAATCGCTGCAGCTTCGGCCAGCGGCATGCTGTGGGGCACGGGCAGGCAATGGCCGATATGGGCGAGGCAATATTCGGCGTAGCCCCCGCCGGAAACGAGTGCGCAAACCTTCTCGCCCACGTAGTCCTCGGGCACGCCCGGCCCGACCGCGGCGATCGTGCCGGAAATCTCGAGCCCGGGTATCGGCGAAGCGCCGGGCGGCGGCGGATAGTTGCCCTGGCGCTGGATCACGTCGGGCCGGTTTACTCCGGCATAAGCGACGCGAATCAGCACCTCGCCCTCCCCCGGCTGCGGAACCGGGACCGTCTCCGGCCGAAGCACGTCCGGCTTCCCCGGCGCGTCGTATCCGATCGCGGTCATCTCGCGTGGCAGGTGCGCCGTCATTCGCCTTCCCCCTGTGGCCGTGCCGTCACGCATGCGCACCTAACGCGCTGCCCCATTGACAGCAAGCGCGCCGCCTTGCGACATTGCAGCCGATGGATGAGGACGATCGTCCGCGCCCTCGGGGTGACGCTGCGAGCAAGCTCGCCGCCGAAGACCTTTCGCCCTACTCACAGGACGAGCTGGCCGAGCGAATCGCCCTGCTCGAAGCCGAGATCGCGCGAGTCGAAAAGCACCGGCTGAGCGCCGCGGCCCATCGCAATGCGGCCGACGCGCTGTTCCAAAAGCCGGGCTCGTGAACCGCCCGGTTCTCAATCCGCGGTGCCGCTCCCATATAGGCCTGGTTAACAACGCCCGGTTACATTCCCACAGTAGGGAAACCCCGCTTTTCGCCACGAAAGTCCGCTAGATGCCCAGCTTCGCCCAGACCCTCGAGAAGACCCTCCACGCCGCGCTCGCCAGCGCGAGCGAGCGGCGGCACGAATATGCCACGCTCGAACACTTGCTGCTCGCGCTGGTCGAGGACGAGGACGCGGCGCAGGTGATGAACGCGTGCGGCGTCGATCTCGACGAGCTCGGCGAAGCCGTGCGCCAGTATCTCGATCAGGAATATCAGTCACTCAAGACCGAGGATGACGGCGATCCGCAGCCGACCGCCGGTTTCCAGCGCGTGATCCAGCGCGCAATCCTCCACGTGCAGTCGAGCGGCAAGGATACGGTGACCGGCGCCAACGTGCTCGTCGCGCTGTTTTCCGAGCGCGACAGCTACGCGGTCTACTTCCTGCAGCAGCAGGACATGAGCCGGCTGGATGCGGTCAGCTTCATCAGCCACGGCATCGGCAAGGGCGGCAAGCAGCTCGAAAGCCGCGCGCCGCAAGGCGCCGACGAGGCCGGCAAGGCGGAAGAGAAGGCCGACAACAAGAAGGAGACGGCGCTCGACCAGTTCACCGTCAACCTCAACGCCCGGGCCGAGGCCGGCAAGATCGACCCGCTGATCGGCCGCGGGCCCGAAGTCGACCGGACGATCCAGATCCTTTGCCGCCGGAGCAAGAACAACCCGCTCTACGTGGGCGATCCAGGCGTCGGGAAGACGGCGATCGCCGAAGGCCTCGCGCGCAAGATCGTCGAGGGCGAAGTGCCCGAAGTGCTCAAGGACGCGGTGATCTATTCGCTCGACATGGGCGCGCTGCTGGCCGGCACACGCTATCGCGGCGACTTCGAGGAGCGGCTGAAGCAGGTCGTCAACGAGCTCGAAGGCATGCCCGACGCGGTTCTGTTCATCGACGAGATTCACACCGTGATCGGTGCCGGCGCGACCAGCGGCGGAGCGATGGACGCCTCCAACCTGCTCAAGCCGGCGCTGTCGAGCGGTGCGATCCGCTGCATCGGCTCGACCACCTATAAGGAATTCCGCAACCACTTCGAGAAGGATCGCGCGCTGCTGCGCAGGTTCCAGAAGATCGACGTCAACGAACCGACGATCGAGGATACGGTGAAGATCCTGCGCGGCCTCAGGACCGCGTTCGAGGACCATCACAACGTCAAGTACACGCCCGATGCGCTCAAGACCGCCGTCGAGCTCTCGGCGCGCTACATCAACGACCGGAAATTGCCCGACAAGGCGATCGACGTGATCGATGAGGTCGGCGCGATGCAGATGCTTGTGCCGCCGAGCCGCCGTAAGAAGAAGATCACCGCGCGTGAGATCGAGGCGGTGATCGCGACGATGGCGCGGATCCCGCCCAAGACGGTCTCGAGCGACGACAAGAAGGCACTCGAGAACCTCGAGCGGGACCTCAAGCACGTCGTCTTCGGACAGGACGGGGCGATCAAGCGCCTTTCGACCGCGATGAAGCTCAGCCGCGCTGGCTTGCGCGATCCGGACAAGCCGATCGGCAGCTTCCTGTTCACCGGGCCGACCGGCGTCGGCAAGACCGAGGTCGCGCGCCAACTCGCCAGCATCATGGGGATCGAACTCAAGCGCTTCGACATGTCCGAATACATGGAGCGCCACTCGGTCAGCCGCCTGATCGGCGCGCCCCCGGGTTATGTCGGCTACGATCAGGGCGGCCTGCTGACCGATGCGGTCGACCAGAATCCGCACTGCGTGCTGCTGCTCGACGAGATCGAGAAGGCGCATCCCGACTTGTTCAACATCCTGCTGCAGGTGATGGACAACGGCCGCCTGACCGATCACCATGGCAAGACGGTCGACTTCCGCAACGTCGTGCTGATCATGACGACCAATGCCGGTGCGGCGGACATGGCAAGCCAGGGCATCGGCTTCGGCAACGTCAGCAAGGAAGACGCGGGAGAAGAGGCGGTGAAGCGCATGTTCACGCCCGAGTTCCGCAACCGGCTCGATGCGATCGTCCCCTTCGCCTATCTCGGCAAGGCGACCGTCGCGCGGGTGGTCGACAAGTTCATCCTCCAGCTCGAGCTCCAGCTCGCCGAGCAAAACGTGCACATCCAGTTCGACAAGGATGCGCGTGGCTGGCTGGCCGAGGAGGGCTACGACAAGCTCTACGGCGCACGGCCGATGGGCCGCCTGATCCAGGAGAAGATCAAGCAACCGCTGGCGGAGGAACTGCTGTTCGGCAAGCTTGCGGACGGCGGCGAGGTCCACGTGAGCGTGAAGGACGGCAAGCCCGCCTTCGAACTCACGCCTGCAGCGCCCAAGGCCAAGCCGAAGCGGAAGGCGAAGAAAGCGCCGGTGACGAAGGACGCCCCGACGCCGGAAGCCGACGCCAGCGAGGGCGTGGACAGAGGCGAAGAGTAAGCTCGCGCAGAACCGCGGAGACTCTTCACCACCTGCGATCCAATGGCGGACCGCGGTAACGGGCGGAGGCTCACTGCGCCTCCGTCCGCACCAGGCCTCTGGAACCGCCCGGCATCGCCCGTCATTCTGAGTCGCATGGCGCAAGACTTCGCATGGATCCGGCCCGAGCCGCGCGGCATCCATGTCGTTCCCGCCGATTGCTGGATCGATCCCTCGGAGCCCGTGGGCCACGCCTTGGTGACGCACGGCCATGCGGATCACGCGCGCGGCGGGCATGGGCGGACGGTCGCCACGCCCGAGACGCTCGCGATCATGAAGTTGCGCTACGCGACTTCCGATGGCGCCCTGCCGGTGGGCTACGGCGAGACGATCCGCCTGCCGGGCGGCGTTGACGCGACGTTCGTTCCCGCCGGGCACGTGCTCGGGAGCGCGCAGATCCTGCTCGAGCATGCGGGCGAGCGGGTGGTGGTCACCGGCGACTACAAGCGCTGCCCCGATCCGACCTGCCCGCCCTTTGAAGTGACCCCCTGCGACGTCTTCATCACCGAGGCGACCTTCGGCCTGCCGGTGTTTTGCCATCCACCCATCGAAGTCGAGATTGGCAAGCTGCTGGACCGCCTCGCCGCACACCCCGAGCGCTGCGTGCTGGTCGGCGCCTATGCTCTGGGCAAGGCGCAGCGGGTCATCGCGGAGCTGCGCCGCGCCGGCCATAGCCAGCCGATCTACATCCATGGCGCGCTGGAACGAATGTGCCGGCTCTACGAGGACTGGGGCGTCGATCTGGGCGAGCTGCGCCTGGTCAGCGACGCGACGAAGGAGGACATGCGCGGGCACGTCGTCGTCTGCCCGCCGGCCGCGCTCAACGACCGCTGGAGCCGCCGCCTGCCCTCGCCCGTTACCGCCATGGCGTCAGGCTGGATGCGCGTGCGCCAGCGCGCCCGCCAGCGCAACGTCGAGCTGCCGCTGATCATTTCCGACCACGCCGACTGGGGCGAGCTCACCCGCACGGTCGAGGAGGTCGACCCGCACGAGACCTGGATCACCCACGGCCGCGAGAAGGCGCTGCTGCGCTGGCACCAGCTCCACCAACGCCGCGCCCGCGCGCTGGCGCTGGTCGGGTACGAGGACGAGGATGACTGAGGGGCGCCAGGATTGATGGAGGCGTTCGCCGCCCTGATCGACGCGCTGGTCTACACGCGCAGCCGCAACGAGAAGCTGCAGTTGATCGCCGACTATCTGCAGGCAACGCCCGATCCCGACCGCGGGTGGGCGCTCGCCGCCTTGACCGGCGGGCTCGACTTCCCGGCAGTCAAGGCGAGCACGATCCGCAACCTGATGCACGAACGGGTTGACCCCGTCCTCTGGACCCTGAGCCGCGATTTCGTGGGCGATACCGCCGAGACCGCAAGCCTGCTCTGGCCGGCCGGCGAATCGCCACCCGATCCGCCAAGCGTCTCGGAAGCGGTCGAGGCGCTCACCGCGATGACCCGCAGGAGCGTCCTCGCCGAACTGCCGGCCCTGCTCGATCGTCTCGACGCCTCCGGCCGTTTCGCACTGCTGAAGCTCGCCACCGGCGCGATGCGGATCGGGATTTCGGCCCGGCTCGCCAAGATCGCGTTCGCCCAGGCTTTCGATGTCGGCGTGGAGGAGGTCGAGGAGTACTGGCACGGCCTCGCCCCGCCCTACCGCGCGCTCTTCGCCTGGGCTGCCGAAGGAGCGCCGCCGCCGGATACCGGCAGCCTGCCGCTGTTCCGCCCGTTCATGCTCGCCCACCCGCTGGACGACACCATCGTCGATCTCGAGGACTACGTGGCCGAATGGAAGTGGGATGGCATCCGGGTCCAGCTCGTGCGCGTCGGCGGCGAGCAAGGGGAAACGCGCCTCTACTCGCGCTCGGGCGATGATATCTCCGGCACGTTCCCCGAATTCCTCGACGCCCTGCCCATGGACGCGGTGCTCGACGGCGAGCTGCTCGTGCGCGGCGTTCATCAGGGCGGAGAGAGAGGCGGCGCGGCGAGCTTCAACGCGCTGCAGCAGCGGCTCGGCCGCAAGACCGTGTCCAGGGCGATGCTCGCGGAGTTCCCCGCCTTCATCCGGCTCTATGACGTCATGATCCTCGAAGACGACGATCTGCGCGACTTGCCGTGGACGCAGCGCCGCGCCCGCCTCGAGGCGCTCATGCGGCGGCTGCCCGACGATCGTTTCGACCTCAGCCCCGTGGTCGATGCCGAGCACTTCGACCACCTCACCGAGATCCGTGCGGGCGCGCGCGAGGATGCGATCGAGGGGCTGATGCTCAAGCGCAAGGACAGCCCCTATATCGCCGGACGCAAGACGGGGCTGTGGTACAAGTGGAAGCGCGATCCTTTGCTGGTCGACTGCGTGCTGATGTATGCCCAGCGCGGCAGCGGCAAACGGTCCAGCTTCTATTCGGACTACACCTTCGGCTGCTGGGACGGCGATCCCGACGCGGGCGCCGATCTGCTGCCCGTGGGCAAGGCCTACTTCGGCTTCACCGACGAGGAACTGCGCAAGATCGACCGCTACGTCCGCAATCACACGGTCAACCGCTTCGGCCCCGTACGCGAGACGGACAGGAGCCTGGTGTTCGAAGTCGCCTTCGACTCGGTCCACGCGAGCAAGCGCCACAAGTCCGGCCTCGCCATGCGCTTCCCCCGCATCCACCGCATCCGCTGGGACAAGCCCGCCCACGAAGCCGACCGCATCGACGCCTTGCGCGCGCTGGTGCGGGATTGAAATCTCGCCGGTCCCCCTGCAAGGCCGATTGGCCATGCACCGCTACGACCTTCCGCGCCGCGCGCTCGCCTATGGCATAGCGGGACTGGCCGGGTTCGTAGACGCGGCGGGCTTTCTCGCAGCCAGCGGCTACTTCGTGTCGTTCATGTCGGGGAACACCACCCGACTCGGCGTCGAAGCTGCGGCCCGATCCCCGGCAGCATTGGTGCCGATCCTGCTGATCGTGTGCTTCGTGAGCGGCGTCGTGGCCGGCGCAGTGGTGGCGGAGCGCAGCGGGGCGCCGAAGCGGGCAGTCCTCACGCTCTCGACCATCCTGATCGCCGCGGGCGCGGTCAGCCATGCGCTGGGGCTGATCGCGCTGTTCGTGGGCGCCTCGGCGCTGGCTATGGGCGCAATCAACAACGCGTTTCGCCGCGAAGGCGAAGTTGCCATCGGCGTGACCTACATGACGGGCGCCCTCGTGCGCTTCGGCCAGGGTCTGGCGGCGAGGCTCATGGGCAGGCCGGCCCCGGGCACCCTGGCGCATCTCCTGCTCTGGGCGAGCCTTGCCGCCGGCGCTGTATTGGGCGCCTGGGTCACGATCGCATTGCCAGCCCTTGCGCCGTGGATACCGCTGGCGTGGGTGGCAGGCCTGTGCCTTGCGGCCAGCCAGATCGAACGCGCCCGTACCTAAGGTCGGTGCGCGTCCGGGAGCTGGATCAGCTTCTCCCGCGAAGTTGCGCCGCGCAACAGTTGCAGCCGCGAGGCGCCGATCCCCAGGGCCTTGCCGAGCAGCGCAAGCACCGCGGCGTTGGCCGCGCCATCGGTGGGTTTCGCGCGCACTTTCACCTGCACGCGGCCATTCTCGATCGTGACGCTCTCGCTCCGCGCGCCGGGTGTGACCCGCAGCGCCAGCCGGCCTTCTGCATCAGCGAGCGCGCGGATCGCCGGCGCCGGCAGGAAGTCAGCCTTCGGGCGTGCCATCGAGCGCCGCTGCGTGCGCCTTGGCGTTCTGGACATAGTGGGCGACGCCGGCGCGCATTCCCGCGATCGCGGCATCGTCGAGATCACGCATCTTGCGCGCCGGGCGCCCGCCCCAGAGCTCGCGCGCGCCCATGATCTTGCCTTCGGTGAGCATGGCGCCCGCGGCGAGCATGGCATCGGTGCCGATCACCGCCTTGTTCATCGCGATCGCGCCGAGACCGACGAAGCCGCGGTCCTCGATCGTGCAGCCGTGGACCATCGCCATGTGTCCGATCAGCGCGTCGTCGCCCACGATCAGCGGCGAGCCTTCGGGATCGCCCGGGCGCTCCGGGTCGCAGTGCAGCACGCTCCCGTCCTGCACGTTGGAGCGCTGCCCGATGACGATGCGGCTGACATCGGCACGCAGCACGCAGTTGTACCAGACCGAGCTGTCGGCCCCGATCTCGACGTCGCCGATCAGCACGCAGCCGGGCGCGACGAAGGCGCTGTCGTGGATCTTCGGCCTGCGGCCGTGGATCGGGATGATCCGGACTCCGGGACGGGCTGCGCTCATGCCTTGTGCTCCTGCCATTGCTCGGCGGTGAGACTGTAGAGGATCGTCCGCCGATCCTCCGGCGGATAGGCGGGATCGTCGAAATCGAGGTCGCGCCGGCGGACCATGCTCAGCTTTTCCATCAGGCTCCAGCTACCGACGTTGGCCTCGCTCGTCAGCGCAACGACATGCGGCGCCCCGACCCGGCCGAAAGCCCAGTCGAGCACGGCGTGCATCGCTTCCTCCGCATAGCCGCGCCGCCAGCGATCCTCGCGCACGAGCCAGCCCACCTCGTGGTCGCCGAGATTCCTCGCCAGCGGGTTGTCGACCCGCTTGATGCCGCAATGGCCGACCATCTCGCCGGTCGCCTTCTCGATCATGAACAGGAAGCTGAAGCCCTCCTGCGCGTAGAGCGCCATGCTCTTGGCGTGCTTCGCCTCGATCTCGTGCAGTTCCTTGACGCCGCCGAGCCGCGCCATGACCGTAGGCGTGTTGAGCAGGCGATATTGGAGCGCGGCATCGCCCTCCTCGATCGTGCGCAGGACCAGCCGCTCGGTCTCGGCGACGATGTCAGCCATTGCGGCCGTCCCATGCGGCGCGATCGATCGAATAGACGATCGTGTCGCGCCACGGCGGGTCGTAGCGTTCGTCGGGATAGTCGAGTTCCTCGCGCCGGCGCATGCCGAGGCGGCGCATCAGGCCCCAGCTCCCCGCGTTGCCATCGACCGTGAGCGCGACGACCTCCTCGGCACCGAAGCGGCCGAAGGCGAGGTCGAGCGCGGCGGTCGCGGCTTCCCTGGCATAGCCCTGCCCCCAGGCGTCCTCGCGCAGGCGCCAGCCGATCTCGACCGCTCCGGCCACCGTCGATCCTGGCGCGTCGGCGCGCTTCAGCCCGCAGAAGCCGAGCAGCGCCCCATCGGCCTTGCGCTCGACCGCCCAGAAGCAAAACCCGTTGCGCCGGGCGCTGCCTTCGACCCGCTCGCGCTGCGCGGCCATGCCCGCCTCGTCGAGCTCGCCGCCGAGCCAGCGCATGACCGCGGGCGTGTTGGTGTGGCGGAAGAACTCGGCCCAGTCCTCCTCGCGCCAGTCGCGCAGGATGAGCCGATCGGTTTCGTGCCGGAATTCAGTCATGTCTATGCCCCCAGCAGCCGGGCGGCGTGCGCCGCGTGATAGGTCAGCACGCCGCTGCATCCGGCGCGCTTGAAGGCGATGAGCGTTTCGAGCACGAGCGCGTCGCGGTCCCCCGCGCCGGCAGCCGCCGCGGCCTCGATCATCGCGTATTCTCCGCTCACCTGGTAGGCGAAGACGGGCACTTCGAACCGCTCCTTCACCCGGCGGACGATGTCGAGGTAGGGAAGTCCCGGCTTGACCATGACGCTGTCTGCCCCTTCGGCGAGATCGAGCGCCACTTCGCGTAAGGCTTCCTCGCCGTTCGCCGGGTCCATCTGGTAGGACCTCTTGTCCCCCTTGAGCAGCCCGCCCGAGCCCACCGCGTCGCGGAACGGCCCGTAGAACGCACTCGCATATTTCGCCGCGTAGCTCATGATCTGGACGTTGTGGTGCCCGCCCATTTCGAGCGCCATGCGGATCGCCTTCACCCGCCCGTCCATCATGTCCGAAGGCGCGATGACGTCGGCCCCTGCCTCCGCCTGGTTGAGCGCCTGGTCCACCAGAACCGCGACCGTGTCGTCGTTCACCACGTAGCCGGCGGAATCGAGCAGCCCGTCCTGACCATGGCTGGTGTAGGGATCGAGCGCCACGTCGGTCAGGACGCCGATGTCGTTGCCGCAGGCGTCCTTGATCGCCTTGATCGCGCGGCACATCAGGTTGTCGGGACTGAGCGCCTCGGCCCCGTCGTCGGAGCGGCGGCCGGGCTGGGTGTTGGGGAACAGCGCCAGGCACGGGATGCCGAGCCGGACGGCCTCCTTCGCACGGGCGGCGATGCCATCGACGGACCAGCGCGAGACGCCGGGCAGGCTGGCGACCGGCTCCTCCACCCCCTCGCCGTCGGTGACGAACAGAGGCCAGATCAGGTCGGCCGGCGTCAGCACGGTCTCGCGGTAAAGGGCGCGGCTCCACGAACTACTGCGTGCGCGGCGCATTCGCAGGTTAGGATAGGAGGCGGTCATCCGCGCCTGTTGCCGGAATTGTGGAGGGGGTGCAATCTACCCGAGTCCCCGCGCAGGCGGGGACCTCATGCCACTGGCGCGACGCAAACAGCCTGAGATCCCCGCCTGCGCGGGGATTCAGACTGCCTCACCCCACGCGCTTGGGCGTCTCGAGCCTGTCGATCTCGCGCACCGGCTCCGCGGCGGCGGCTTCGGTTGCGGTGGGGGCGAGGTCCTCCAGCGCGGTGCCGGCCTCGACCGTCTTGAGCGTGGCCAGCGCGGCACGGAAACGGCGCAGCTCGGCACCCGAAAGCTGCGCACGGGTGACGAAGTCGACCGAGGCGGGGTTCACCGCGCGGCCGCCGCGATACATCTCGTAGTGCAGGTGCGGACCGGTCGATAGGCCGGTCGACCCGACATAGCCGATCACCTGGCCGCGGCGCACGCTCTGGCCGCTGCGCACGGCGATGCGGCTCATGTGGCAATAGCGCGTGGAGAGCCCGCCGCCGTGGCTGAGCTTCACCGCCTTGCCGCAGCCGCCCGCGCGCCCGGCGCTGGCGACGCGGCCGTCGGTCACCGCGACGATCGGCGTGCCGTAGCTGGCGCGGAAATCCATGCCGGCATGCATGCGCTTGTAGCCGAGGATCGGATGGCGGCGCATGCCGAAACTGGAGGAGATCCGCCCGGGCACCGGCGCGACGAGGCCGCTGCGCTGTTCGCCCACGCCCGACGCTTCGTAGAACCGGCCCTCCTCGCCCCACCGCATGAGCTGGGTCTGCGGCTCCCCGCCGCGCTCGATCCCGGCGTAGAGCAGTTGCCCGGCCTGGCGCTCGCCGGTGGCGGCGCGGCGGTACTGCACGATCATGTCGAACGTGTCGTTCGAGCGCACCGCACGGTCGAGATCGACCTGCTCGTTGAGCGCCTTCAGGTACTGCTGCACCGAGCTGGCCGGCGCGCCCGCGGCGCGCATCGAGCGGTAGAGGCTGCTGCCGACGGTGCCGCGGATACGCAGCGGCGTCTCGTCGACGCGGATCGGCTTGCGCGTGAGCGACAGATGGCCGGCGCCATCGCGGGTGACGGCCAGCGCGAGATCGAAGCGGGCGCGGAACTCGAGCGCGTCGAGCGGACGCGCCTCCCCGGGCTGCGGGCGGCGGCCGAGCGTGATGTCGACCTGCGTTCCGGGCTCGATCGCCTCCAGCGGAACCGAACCGGAGACGAGCTCGGCGACTCTCTCCGCATCGGCCGTGCCGACCCCGGCGCGGCGCAGCATGCGCTCGAAGCTGTCGCCCCGCGCCAGAGTGGCGAGCAATGCGATCCGGGGGCGTTCGGGCGCCGACTTGAGCGGTACGACCACCGCCGTCGCGCCCATGCGCCGCCCACTATCGGACCCGAGCGCGAGCGGCATGATCATCTGGCTGCGGAATTCGTCGCGCGCCGGATCGTCCAGCCGCATCACGGGCGCGGCCTCCACCGGCGCGAAATCGGGCCACATCGTGAGCGCGAGCGCGGAGAGGCCGATCAGGGTGCCGAGCCCGCGGAACCAGCGGCGGCTGCCGATCGCCTCGGCCAGGTCCGGCGCGAGATCCATCCTCCCGAAAGCTTCGGACACGCCCGCGCGCCAGGCGTCGAATCGCTCGGGAAAGCGCCGGGCGCGCTGGATCACATGCGGCTGCGGATCGGCAACGATCTGGGAGTGCGAAAGCGTGGCCGGGCGCCAGAGGTCGCCGCCCGACTCGGCGGTGACGTGACCGTCGCCGAAACCCTGCTTGTACACCGCGCCTCCTCCACAGGTCGCGATGCATGGTCTCGCGACCCGACCCGAGCGTGCTCTATGCCGCAATCCCTGCCCGATTAAAGTAAAGACCGCATTAAGCTGCGGCGGACCGAGTCGTTCGCGCGGCAGCCTGCGGGAACTCGGCCGCGCGGCGCCGGTGCGGCTTGCCGCGCGCCCTCCCCGGTGCCACATTCACGAGGTGACCGATGGTACCATCAAGGCGGTCCTCGGACCCACCAACACCGGCAAGACCCATCTGGCGATCGAGCGGATGTGCGCCCATTCGTCGGGCGCGATCGGCTTTCCCCTCCGCCTGCTCGCGCGCGAGGTCTACGACCGGGTGGTCGCGATCAAGGGGGAGAGCCAGGTCGCCCTGATCACCGGCGAGGAACGGGTCGAGCCGGCAAGCGCGCGCTATTTCTGCTGCACTGCCGAGGCCATGCCGCGGACCGGCGGCGGCCATGCGTTCGTCGCGCTCGACGAGGCGCAGCTTTCCGCCGACCGCGAGCGCGGGCACGTCTTCACCGATCGCCTCCTCCATGCCCGCGGACGGGAGGAGACCATGCTGCTCGGCGCTGCGACGCTGGAACCGGTCGTCCGTTCGCTGATCCCGCGCGCCGAGATCATCGAACGCCCGCGCTTCTCCACGCTGACCCATGCCGGCGCGCGCAAGCTCTCGCGCCTGCCTCCGCGAAGCGCAATCGTCGCCTTTTCGGTGGAGCAGGTCTACGCCGTCGCCGAAATGCTGCGGCGCTTCCGCGGCGGAGCGGCGGTGGTCATGGGCGCGCTGAGCCCCGAGACGCGCAACAAGCAGGTTGCGATGTTCCAGTCGGGCGAGGTCGACTACATCGTCGCGACCGACGCGATCGGCATGGGCCTGAACCTTGACGTCACCCATGTCGCCTTTGCGTCGCTGACCAAGTTCGACGGCGTGCGCCAGCGGCGGCTGGCACCCGCGGAGATGGCGCAGATCGCCGGACGCGCCGGACGGCACCAGAAGGACGGGACCTTCGGCACACTCGCCGCCGGCAAGGGTCCGGTCCCCGAGTTTACCGACGAAGAGGTCTATGCGATCGAGGAGCATCGCTTCGCGCCGCTGACCAAGCTGTTCTGGCGCGAGGCCGAACCGCGCTTCGACAGCCTTCGCACGCTCATCGGCGATCTCGAGGCCTCGCCGGCCGAGTCTGAGCTCGTGTCCGCGCCCGAGGCGATCGATCTCGCGGTTCTCAAGCGGCTGGCGGACGAGCCGATCGCCGGTGACGTCAAGGGTGCGGGGCTGGTGCGGCGGTTCTGGGAAGCCTGCTCGCTGCCCGACTTCCGCCAACTCGGCCCCGACGTCCACGCGCGCTTCGTCGCACGGCTGTGGCAGGATCTGGCGCAAGGGCACCTCGGCGCCGACTATGTCGCCGCGCGCATCGCGGAGCTCGACCGGGTGCAGGGCGACATCGACACGCTGCAGGGACGGATCGCGGCGATCCGCAGCTGGGCCTATATCTGCCAGCGGCCCGACTGGGTCCTGGCGCGCGACGAGATGGCCGCGCGCGCAAGAGCAGTGGAAGCAAGGCTGTCGGATGCGCTACACGCACGGCTGACCGAACGTTTCGTCAACCGGAGGACCACGATCCTGATGAAGAGCCTGGGCACCGATCCTGCGCTGTTGCCCGTCACCCTGGCGAAAGACGGCGCGCTGCTGGTGGAGGACGAGCCGATCGGCCATGTCGAGGGCTTCCGCTTCAAGGTCGACCACACGGCCAGCCACGGCGATCGCAAGATGCTGCTGGCCGCTGGTGAGAAGGCCCTGCCGCGCATCCTGTCGGACCGCGCCGAAGCGCTGATCGCCTCGCAGATGGAAGGCGCGGAGTTGATGGGCGGCGCGATCCGCTGGCAGGGGCAGGAGCTGGCGCGGCTGGAGCCGGGCCCGGACGCCGTCCACCCGCGCGTCGTGCCCGCGCGCGAGCTCCACGCCCTGCCCGAGGCCGCGCGCGAGCGGCTGGTTCAGGCCCTCGCGGCCTGGCTCGCCGCGGCGCTGGCGCCGCTCGAGCCGCTCGCCCGGCTGGAGGAAGCGGCCAAGAACCCCGAGGCGGGGTCGCAGGCCCGCGCGCTGCTGCTGGGTCTGATCGGCGGACACGGGTTCGTCGCCCGCGAGAAAGCCGGGATCGAGCACCTGCCGAAGGACATGCGCCCGTTCCTGCGCCGCCTCGGCGTCACGTTCGGCGCGCTCGACGTCTTCGCTCCTGCCCTGCTCAAGCCCGCGCCCCGTGCGCTGCTGCATGCGCTCGATTACGACCGGCGGCCGCTGCAGGAAGCGATGCAGCCGGTCATCGACGGCGGAAAGGCGCTCCCCGCCGGCTACCGCCCGGCGGGCCGGCAGGCAGTGCGCGTCGACATGGCCGAGAAGATTCTGCGCGCCGCCCATCAGACACGCGGCGAGGTGAAGGCGCGGCGCTTCGTGCTCGATCAGGCACTGGCGGTCTCCACCGGCCTGGCGCCCGAGAACTGGCACCGGCTGCTCGGCGCCGCGGGCTTCCGCCGTTTCCCCGCGCGCAAGCTGGCCGAAGGCGCGTTCGGCCCGGCCGCGCCGGACCAGTGGGAATGGCGGCCCTCGCGCCGGCGACCGGCGGAGCGTGAGCCCGACAGGAAGCCGCCCGCGAACGGGGCCTTCGCCGCATTGGCGGACCTCGTTCGGTGATGCGGATCGACCGGCTTCTGTGCCACTTGCGCTTCGTGAAGACGCGCGCGCGGGCACAGACGCTGGTCGAGGCAGGGCACGTGCGGCGCAACGGCCAGCGGGTCATGCGCGCGAGCCAGCCGGTCGCCCCCGGCGACGTGCTCACCTTTCCGATCGGAAAGGCGGTGCGCGTGATCGAACTGCTGGAACTGCCCACGCGCCGCGGCCCCGCGTCCGAAGCGCAGGCCTGCTATCGCGCGCTTGACCCGGAGGGGCAAACCGCCATAGCAGCGGCTAAACCGTGAACCAGGGCCGAGCCCGCAAAGGAAGCGCTTCCCAATGACCTATGTCGTCACCGACGCCTGCATCAAGTGCAAGTACACCGATTGCGTCGAGGTCTGCCCGGTCGATTGTTTCTACGAGGGCGAGAACATGCTGGTCATCAACCCCAGCGAATGCATCGACTGCGGCGTGTGCGAGCCCGAGTGCCCGGCCGAAGCGATCCTGCCCGACACCGAGAACGGCCTCGAACAGTGGCTCGAGCTCAACACCAAGTACTCCGCCGAATGGCCGAACATCACGAGCCAGAAGGAGCCGCCCGCCGACGCCGACGAGCACAAGGGCGAGGACGGCAAGTTCGAGAAGTACTTCACGCCGGAGCCCGGCGAAGGCGACTGACAAGCCGGTCCGAAAGCGGCGCCCGGCGGCCCGATTCGGACACCTGCACTGCGGACTCGCAATTTTGTTGCTGTTATGCTATATAATGCAACAACTGCACCGGTCGTGGCCGGTCGCAGGCGTGACAGCAGAAAGGTCCGGACCACTCGCGACAGGACAATCGACCTTTCGACCGCGCCCATGCGGCGCGGCGCGAAGGCGATTTGACTCTGCCTCCCGGGGCCCGACCGCAGAAAGGACTTTTGCATGGCTAGCAAGGCTCCCGCCTTCGATGTCGGCGACTACGTCGTCTATCCCAAGCACGGCGTCGGCCGTGTCATTGAGCTGCAGAACGAAGAAATCGCCGGGATGCAGCTCGAACTCTACGTGCTCCGCTTCGAGAAGGAGCGGATGACGCTCCGCGTTCCCACCAACAAGGTCGAGGCGATCGGCATGCGCAAGCTGTCGAGCGACAAGACGCTGAAGGAAGCGATGGAGACGCTCAAGGGCAAGCCGAAGGTCAAGCGCACGATGTGGAGCCGCCGCGCGCAGGAATACGAAGCGAAGATCAACTCGGGCGACCTCGTCTCGATCGCCGAAGTGACGCGCGACCTGTTCCGCCCGGAGGATCAGCCCGAGCAGTCCTATTCCGAACGGCAGATCTTCGAGGCCGCCTCGAGCCGCCTGGCGCGCGAGCTGGCGGCCATGGAGAAGACCGACGAGCCGGCTGCGCTCGAGAAGATCCTCAATGTCCTGCGCGAACATGCGCCGCAGTACTACGAGAACGCCGAAGAGGCCTGATTTCGACCAAGCGTCGTGTCCGACCGACGAAAGGCCGCCCGTTGGGCGGCCTTTTTCGTATCCCGGTTGAACGCACGATGCTGCTGTATTATGTCGGCAACACGGGCTGGGTTCATTTCGGCACGAGGAAGGGTTCACATGCTGCAGAAGATTCTCAAGGGGGTAGCCCCGGTTGTCGCGCTGATGATGGCCACTGGCTGTAACGGAAGCATCAACATCAACGGCTCCGACGGCGTTCCGCTCTCGGAACTCGATCTGACTGGCAAGAGCCCGACCGAAGTGGTCGCGGCCGGGCCCGACAGCGTGATCGTGACGCGCGGCGAGACCCTCGCCATCGATGTCAGTGGTGACCGGGACGCGGTCGACGCGCTGCGCTTCACGCTCGACGACGAAACGCTGGGCATCATGCGCGAGAACGAGAACTGGAGCAGCACCGACGGCCGCGCGACGGTGCGCGTCACCCTGCCCCGGCTGGAGAAGCTGGTCGTCGCGGGCTCCGGCACCGTCGAGGCGGACGTGATCGACGGAAATGCCGAAGTGACCATTGCCGGCAGCGGATCGGCGCACACCGCGCAGGTCGACGCCGAGGTGCTCGAAGTGAACATCGCCGGATCGGGCACTTATCGCGCGGGCGGGCGGGCGACGACGCTCGAGCTCAACATCGCCGGGTCGGGCGAAGCCGAGATGGAACAGCTCAAGGTCGACAATGCCGACATCACCATCGCCGGGTCGGGCGATGCGGCGTTCGCCTCCGACGGAACGGTCGAAGCTTCGATCATGGGTTCGGGCGACGTGTCGGTGACCGGCTCGGCCACCTGCACGATCAACTCGATGGGCTCGGGCACGCTCAAGTGCACCCCGGCCGCCGCCGGCGCGAGCGGCAATGCCGCGGCAGAGGCGACCCCGACGCCCGAAGCGGGATAAATTCGCACGCGTTCATCGCCGCGACGCTCTTGACAGGCTATGCTGCGCGCAGGAGGAGTTTCCCATGCGCGGCATAGTCTTGGCTTCTATCGTTCTCCCCGGTGCGCTCATGCTCGGCGGCTGCCTTGCCAAGGCCGCGGTCGGCGTGGTCACTGCGCCGGTGAGAGTCGCCAGCGGAGCGGTCGACCTCGCCACCACGAGCCAATCCGAAGCGGATGAAAAGCGCGGGCGCGAACTGCGTCAGCGCGAGGCGCAGCTCGGTCGGCTCGAGCGCCGCTATGCGGACGAAATGCGCGATTGCAGCGACGGCGACCGCCGCGCTTGCGACAAGGCCAGGCAGACCTACGGCGAAATTCAGGTCCTGCTGCCCAGCGTTCCGGCCGCCCCCGAGCCGCGCTAGGCCGGCTCAGGCCGCGGCGCGGCGCAAGCGGTCGTTGATCGCGACGCCGATACCCGCTTCCGGCACCGCCGCGACCGCGACGCGCGGCAGATCGGATCGCGCCGCCTCGTGCAGACAGGCGTAGAGCCGCGCGGCGGCTTGGGCGAGATCGCCCGATGACGACAAGGTGCAGTGACCCGGAATGTCGCCGAAACCGATCATGAACTCGTCCGCTTCGGCGGCGGCGGCGTGGAGGCGAACCGGCTTTCCCGGGGCGTAATGGCTTGCGAGCTGGCCCGGCGCCTCGATCGCGTCGCCCGCACCGCCGCTCTCGCGCGGCCCGTCGAACAGCCGCCAGTGGAGCGCGTCGAGATCCACCGGTCCGGGGCGCAGCTCGTCCCAGCGCCCATCCTCGCGTATGGCGAGAATCGTCGATTCGACCCCCTCCTCGCACGGACCCGCATCGAGAATGAGGTCGATCCGCCCGTCGAGCGAAGCGGAGACGTGCTCCGCCCGCGTCGGGCTGATGAAGCCGCTGCGGTTCGCCGAGGGCGCCGCGAGCGGGAGATCGCAGGCGGCGAGCAATGCCCGCATCGCCGGATGCGCGGGCGCGCGCAGGGCCACCGTCGGCAAGCCGGCAGTGACCGCCGCCGCAAGGCCCGCGTCCTCGCGCCGGGGCAGGACCAGTGTCAGCGGCCCCGGCCAGACGGACCGGGCGAGACGGTCCGCATCGCCCTCCAGCCGCGCGTACTGCGCGGCCTGCGCGGCATCGCGGACGTGCACGATCAGCGGATTGAAGCTCGGCCGGCCCTTGGCCTGGTAGATGCGCGCCACGGCCTCGTCGCTGTCGGCCCGCGCGGCGAGGCCGTAGACGGTCTCCGTCGGCACGGCGACCAGTCCGCCGCCGGCGAGAATTCTCGCTGCGCGAGCAATTCCTTTCGCATCTGCAAAAACTGTTTCGGTCGTGTTCTTGCCGCCCATACGCGCGCGCTATATGCGCATCGGCGCAAAGCCAAGGGGAACCGCACGACGTGACCTATTCGCCCGCCACCCAGGACCAGCTGCTCGCCATCCGCGTCAATGCGGGAATCGCCGACCTCGCCGCGTCCGAACGCTTTGCCGCGGCCGAACCCGACATGGTCGAGGCGATCGTCGAAGGCATCGGCGCTTTCGCGGCGGGCGAATGGGCGCCGCTGAACCGCGCGGGCGACCTGGAAGGCGCGACGCTCGAGAACGGCGTGGTGCGCCTGCCGGACGGGTTCGCCGAGGCCTATGCCGACTATGTCGCGCAGGGCTGGAACGCGATTGCCGGCCCGGCGGAGTTCGGCGGCCAGGGCCTCCCCTTCACGCTCGCCTGCAACGTGCTCGAGAACCTCGGCACCGCGAATATGGCGTTCAGCCTGCTGCCGATGCTCTCGGTCGGCGCGATCGAGGCGCTCGATCATCACGGCAGCGAGGCGCAGAAGGCGATCTACCTGCCGAAGCTGGTCAGCGGCCAGTGGTCGGGCACGATGAACCTCACCGAGCCGCAGGCGGGCAGCGACCTCGGCGCGCTGCGCACGACCGCGACCCCGATCGAGAGCGGAGAGCGCGCCGGCAAGTACCGCATCGCCGGGCAGAAGATCTTCATCACCTTCGGCGAGCACGATCTGGCCGAGAACATCGTCCACCTCGTTCTCGCGCGCCTGCCCGACGCGCCCGAGGGCAGCCGCGGAATCTCGCTGTTCCTTGTGCCCAAGTATCACGTGAACGACGACGGCTCGCTCGGTCCGAAGAACGACGTGCGGTGCGTCAGCCTCGAGCACAAGCTCGGCATCAATGCCTCGCCCACATGCGTGATGAGCTACGGCGACAACGGGGAATGCATCGGCGAACTCGTCGGCGCGGAGAACCGCGGGCTGATGGCGATGTTCACGATGATGAACAACGCGCGGATCAACGTCGGCAACCAGGGCGTGCAGATCGGCGAGCGGGCGACGCAGGCCGCGCTCGCCTATGCGCGCGAACGCGTGCAATCGGCGCGCGCCGGATCGCCCGACAGGACGCCGGTCGCGATCGTCGAGCATCCCGACGTGCGCCGTATGCTGCTGCGGATGAAGGCGCTGACCGAAGGCGCGCGCGCACTCCTCTACTACACCGCGGGGCAGGTCGACCGCGGCACGCTGGGCGACGAAGCCGCCGACCGGCGCGGCGACGTTCTCGTGCCGCTGATCAAGGCCTGGGGAACCGACGTGGGCGTCGAAGCGGCCAGCCTCGGCGTACAGATCCACGGCGGCATGGGCTTCATCGAGGAGACGGGCGCGGCGCAGCATTACCGCGACGCGCGCATCGCCCCGATCTACGAAGGCACCAACGGCATTCAGGCCGCCGACCTGGTGACGCGCAAGCTGGGGCTCGAGAACGGCGCGGTCTTCGCCGCATTGATGGCGGATATCGCGCGCGATGCGGCGGGCGGCGAGCCGGCCCTCGCCGCGCTCGCGAGCGACTGCACCGCGATCGGCGAATGGATGCGCGACACCGCTTCGCTGGACGACCGGCTCGCCGGCAGCGTGCCTTTCTGCACGATGGCCGCCGTCGCAGTCGCCGGGTGGCAGTTGCTGCGGCAGCTCCGCGCCGTCGAGAGTGGCGAAGCGCCGGGCGTCGCCGCTGCCAAGCGCGCGAGCGTGCGCTTTTTCCTGGACCGGGTCGTGCCCGAGGCCGCGGGCCTGAATGCGTCGGCAACGGCGGGCGCAGAGCCGCTCTACGCGCTCACGAGCGAGCAACTCGCGGGATGACGCGCGGGACTTCGCCCGATCAAGGCGATCCTCTGGCGCGCATCGCCGACGCGCTGGAAAGGCTCGCGGGGGACGCCGCACCGGCAACCGACTGGCAGGCAGCGCCGGCCTATGTGTGGGACGGACACGCGGCGCGCCCCGTCGGCGCGATCGACGCCCCGCCGCTCGCGCTGCTCCGGGGCATCGACGCCCAGCGCGACACCGTCGCGGCCAATGTCGCACGGATCGCCCGGGGCCACGCCGCCCACGACATGCTGCTGTGGGGCGCGCGCGGCATGGGCAAATCGGCGCTGGTGCGGGCCTCGGTCGTCGCGGCGCAGGCCGCAGTGCCCGGCGGACTGGCGCTGGTGCAGGTCGCGGCGGATGCCCTGCCGTCGCTCCCGCGCCTGTTTGCGCAGCTCCGCGGGGCCGGGCGCAATTTCCTCGTCTATATCGACGATCTCGGTTTCGGCGAGGAGGACTCGGCCGGGCCGCGTCACTTGCGGAGCTGGCTCGAAGGCGGCGTCGAAGCGCGGCCGGCCAACGTGCGGCTCGCGGTCACGTCCAACCGCCGCGCGATCGTGCCGCGGCATTCGCGCGAGCAGGACGATCCGCTGAACCCGCGCGACGCGGTCGGCGAGCGCGAGCGTGTCGTCGAC
>JAPSJS010000033.1 GCA_031178065.1 Altererythrobacter sp. | reverse complement strand
CCCTCTCCCAACCCTCTCCCCTGAAGGGGAGAGGGCTTTTTACGCCCCCGGCAGTTCCAGGATGCGCTTGGAAATGACGTTGAGCATTACCTCGCTGGTGCCGCCTTCGATCGAATTGGCCTTGGTCCGCAGCCAGCTCCGCGCGGGCTTGCCGCCGTCGGTATCCTCGCTCTCCCACTCAAGCGCAGTGGAGCCGCCTGCGGCCATGATGAGTTCGTGGCGGCGCTTGTTCAGCTCGGTGCCAGCGTACTTCATCATGTTCGGCTGCGCGGGGTGTGCCTTGCCGACCTTGACCTCGTCGAGGAACTTCTCGCCCATGGCGGAGAAGGCGAGCGCGTCGACGTCGAACATCGCCAGCTCGGCGCGCAGAACCGGATCGAGCGCGCCGGTCTGGCGCTTGAGCATCGCACCGATCCCCGCACCGCGTTCCGAGCTGTCCGCGCCCGAGATCATCTCCCGCTCGTGACCCAGCAGGTATTTGGCGACGTCCCACCCGCGGTTGATCTCGCCGACGAACTGGTCCTTGGGCACCTTCACGTCGTCGAAGAAGGTCTCGCAGAACGGGCTGTTGCCGCTGATCAGCAGGATCGGCTTGGTCGAGACCCCGGGCGTTTCCATGTCGAACAGCATGAAGGTGATGCCGCGGTACTTGTCGTTCTTGTCGGTGCGGACGAGGCAGAAAATCCAGTCGGCCTTGTCGGCGTAGCTGGTCCAAATCTTTTGGCCGTTGACGACCCAGTGATCGCCCTTATCCTCGCCGAACGTCTGCAGCGAGACGAGATCGCTGCCCGATCCCGGCTCCGAATAGCCTTGGCACCAGCGGATTTCGCCGCGGGCGATCTCGTTGAGATACTTCTTCTTCTGCTCTTCAGTGCCGAAGTGGAGCAAGGCCGGGCCGAGCATCCAGATGCCGAAGCTGGAGAGCGGCGGACGCGCGCCGATCCGCGCCATTTCCTCGCGCAGGACCTTGGCCTCGGCCGGCGAGAGGCCGGCGCCGCCGTATTCCTTGGGCCAGGCGGGGACGGTGTAGCCCTTGTCGCGGCACGCCTCGAACCAGGCTTTCTGCGCGTCGTTCTTGAAGGTGGCGTTGCGGCCGCCCCAGTAGACGTCCTCGTCGTCGCGGACGGGCTCGCGCATTTCGGGTGGGCAGTTGGCCTCCAGCCAGGCACGCGTTTCCGCGCGGAACGTGTCGAGATCAGACATGGAATCAGGCTCCTCTCGGGAAGATCGCGGCGGTGCTCGAACGCCGCCGGTTTACGTGCAGGTTAAGGTGATTCGGCCCGCCGCCGCAAGCGCGAACATGTTTTCGCGCGATGCCGTAGCGTCACCACGAGCGCGTTGACGGGGCTTTACGTTCCCGTAAGCTGCGCGCGAATTTCCGGGAGGAGAGGCCCGCATGCGAATCTCTGGCAGAACGGCGGCCGCGAGCGGCCCTGTGTATCATATCCCCGCGACGCACCCGTTCGCGTGCGCGTCCACAGGCCGCCGATGACGGCGCCTGCCCACACGGGTCCGCTGCCGCTGCGGATCAAGCTCGCCAATGGATTCGGGTCGATCGCCTTCGGGGTGAAGGACAACGGCTTTTCCGTCTTCCTGCTCACCTTCTACAATCTCGTGCTGGGGATGGAGGCGTGGCTGGTCAGCCTCGCCCTGGTCATCGCGCTGGTCGTCGATGCCTTCGTCGACCCGTTGCTCGGCAACCTGTCGGACCGGACCTATACCCGCTGGGGCAGGCGTCTGCCGTGGCTCTATCTCGCTGCGATCCCGCTCGGGATCGCCTGGTACGTCCTGTGGTCGCCGCCGGTGGATGGGCCGCCGAGTTTCACGCTTCTCCTCGGCATGGCGGTGCTGATCCGGCTCCTGCTCTCGGCCTGCGAGGTTCCGTCGGTGGCGCTGGTGCCGGAGCTGACGCGCGATTACGACGAGCGCACGACGCTGTTCCGCTATCGCTACCTGTTCGGCTGGACCGGGGGGCTGGGGCTGCTGTTCCTGACCTACAGCGTTTTCCTGAGCGACGGCCTGCTCGATCGGGAGGGATACGAGACGTACGGCCTCGTCGGGGCGATCACCATCGTCGCGGCGACGCTGATCTCCGCATTCGGGCAGCACAAGTTCATAGCGCGCTATCCCGAGACCAAACCGCCGCCGTTCAGCCTGAAGACCGCGTTCGACGAGATCATCGAATCGTTCTCCGAACGCGCGTTCCTCATCTTCGCCCTGGGGGCCGTCGCGGCATACATTACCCAGGGCATGACCTTCGCGCTGTCCAACTACCTGTTCTATTTCGTGTGGGAGTTCACCGAAAGCGCGCTGGCGATCTATCCCTTCGTGCTGCTCGCAAGCGTGGTGGTCGCATTCCTCACACTGGGCACGCTCCACAGGAGGTTCGGCAAGATCAGGGTGGCGGCCGTCACCACCGTGCTGGCGATGATCTTCTGGCTCATCCCCTACGGCCTGCGCCTCCTTGGTCTATGGCCCGAGGTCGGCAGCACCGCTTCGACGGCGCTGCTCTTCGCCTTCGTCCTGGCGAGCAACAGCCTGAGCGTCATGGTGCTCATCTCGGCCTCCTCGATGGTCGCCGAAATCGTCGAGGCGTTTCAGGAGCGGACCGGGCGCCGTGCGGAAGCGGCGTTCTATTCCGGCAACTGGTTCGTCCAGAAATGCGCCACCGGCGTCGGCATCCTGCTGGCGGGCCTGATCATCTCGATCTCCGGCCTGCCCACCGACGCGACGCCCGGCGGGGTCGCGGCGCCGATCATCGACAGCGTCATCGTGCAATACTGCATCATGATCGCGCTTCTGGGCACGTTCTCCGCCTGGTGGCTGGCGCGGTTCCCGATCGATCGCGCCGATCACGAAGCGCGCCTCGCCACACTGGACGCAGCGGCCCGCGGCGACATCGACGCGAGCGGCACGGCGCCCTGACAGATTGCGGCTTGGCGGGGCCATGCGGCTCTGCCAGTTTCGCCGTGAAACGGAATCGAGAGACACGAAAGAGGATTGAGCGGACCATGAACTTCGAACCCACCGAACGGCAGCAGTACTGGCGCGATCGCGTACGCGACTTCATCGAAGCCAATGTCCGCCCGAACGTCGGCACCTACGCCGAACAGGATGCGCAGGGCGACCGCTGGAAAGTCATCCCGATCGTCGAGGACATGAAGGCCAAGGCCAAGGCGCAGGGCATCTGGAACCTCTTCATGCCGCCCCAGGGCCAGCTCAGCCACGTCGACGACACATTCGAATTCGACGGGCCGGGCCTGACCAATCTCGAATACGCGCTCTGCGCCGAGGAGATGGGCCGCATCGGATGGGCGAGCGAGGTGTTCAACTGCTCCGCTCCGGACACCGGGAATATGGAAGTGTTCCACCGATACGGCACCCGCGAGCAGAAGGAGCAGTGGTTGGGGCCGCTGATGCAGGGCGAGATCCGCTCCGCCTTCCTGATGACCGAGCCGCAGGTCGCCAGTTCGGATGCGACCAATATCGAGACCCGCATCGAGCGTGACGGCGATCACTACGTCATCAACGGGCGCAAGTGGTGGTCGTCCGGCGCGGGCGATCCGCGGTGCAAGATCGCGATCGTCATGGGCAAGACCGATGTCGGCGCCCAACGGCACCAGCAGCAGTCGATGATCGTCATGCCGCTCGATGCCGAAGGCGTCACGATCGAGCGCCACCTGCCCGTCTTCGGCTACGACGACGCGCCGCACGGCCATATGGAGATCGCGCTGAAGGACGTGCGCGTCCCGGCCGAGAACCTGCTGCTCGGCGAAGGGCGCGGGTTCGAGATCGCGCAGGGCCGCCTCGGCCCGGGCCGCATCCATCACTGCATGCGCACGATCGGCGTCGCCGAGGAAGCACTGGCGAAGATGTGCCGCCGCCTGCAGGAGCGCGAGGCGTTCGGCAAGCCGATCTACAAGCATTCCGTGTGGGAGGAACGGGTCGCCCGCGCGCGGATCGACATCGACATGACTCGCCTGCTCTGCCTCAAGGCGGCGGACATGATGGACAAGGTCGGCAACAAGTCCGCCAAGCAGGAAATCGCGATGATCAAGGTCCAGGCGCCGAACATGGCGCTGCAGATCATCGACGATGCGATCCAGGCGCACGGCGGCGGCGGCGTGTCGGAGGACTTTGGGCTCGCGAAAGCCTACGCGCACCAGCGCACCCTGCGCCTCGCCGACGGGCCGGACGAGGTCCATGCCCGATCGATCGCGCGGATGGAGTTCGCCAAGCACGCGCCGCAGCCGGGCAGCGACACGATGAGCTCGGGCGATATCGGGGCGACGCGCTGATGGCCAAGGCAGCACTTCTCGAACAGCCCGGCAACGGCCTCGTCATCGGCGAGATCGAACTGGCCGAGCCGCTCCCGCACGAGGTTCTGATCGACACCAAGGCCTGCGGCCTGTGCCATTCGGACCTCCACTTCATCGACGGTGCCTATCCGCATCCGCTGCCCTGCGTTCCCGGGCATGAGGCGGCCGGCGTGGTGCGCGCGGTCGGAAGCGAGGTCAGGACGGTGAAGCCGGGCGATCACGTCGTCACCTGCCTCTCCGCCTTCTGCGGGCACTGCGAGTTCTGCGTCACCGGCCGCATGGCGCTCTGCCTCGGCGGCGACACGCGCCGCGCGCCGACCGACGCGCCGCGCATCACGCGGGCTGGCGGCTCTGGCACGGTCAACCAGATGCTCAACCTCTCGGCGTTCAGCGAGCAGATGCTGATCCACGAGCATGCCTGCGTCGCGATCGACAAGGACATGCCGCTCGACCGCGCGGCGGTGATCGGCTGCGCCGTCACCACCGGCGCGGGCGCGATCTTCAATGCCTGCAAGGTCGTGCCGGGCGAGACGGTAGCGGTGATCGGCTGCGGCGGCGTAGGGCTCGCGACGGTCAACGCCGCGCGGATCGCCGGCGCGGGCCGGGTGATCGCGGTCGATCCCCTGCCCGAGAAACGCGAGCTCGCCAAAGTGCTCGGCGCGACCCACACCGTCGATGCGCTGGCGGACAACGCGGTGGAGGAGATCGTGCGCATTTCGAACGGCGGCGTCGATCACGCGATCGAGGCGGTCGGGCGGCAGGCGAGCGCCGACCTCGCGGTCAAAGTCCTGCGCCGCGGCGGCACCGCGACGATCCTCGGCATGATGCCGCTCGACTGCAAGGTCGGCCTCGGCGCGATGGACCTGCTTTCGGGCAAGAAACTGCAGGGCGCGATCATGGGGATGAACCATTTCCCGGTCGATCTGCCGCGGCTCGTCGACTTCTACATGCGCGGCCTGCTCGATCTCGACACGATCATCGCGGAGCGCATTCCGCTCGAGGCGATCAACGAAGGCTTCGACAAGATGCGCGCCGGCCACAGCGCGCGCAGCGTGGTGGTGTTCGACTGATCATATGACCGAGATCGACTACGAAAAGGAAATGGTCGGCACCGTCGCGGTGCCCGATCGCGACAAGCTCGACGAGGGGGCGCTGACCGCCTGGATGAAGGCCAACGTCGAGGGCTTCGAGGGGCCCTTGACGCTTTCCAAGTTCAAGGGCGGGCAGTCGAACCCGACCTACCGCGTCGACACGCCGCGCGCATCCTACGTCCTGCGCCGCCAGCCGTTCGGCAAGCTGCTCCCGAGCGCGCATGCCGTCGACCGGGAGTACCGGGCTATGGCGGCGCTCCACCCGACCGGCTTTCCCGTGCCCCGTCCCTACGGCCTGTGCGAGGCCCCCGAGGTGATCGGGTCGAAGTTCTTCGTCATGAGCCTCGCTGACGGTCGGAGCTTGTGGAACGGCGCGCTACCGAACAATACGCCCGGCGAGCGCCGCGAGATCTATCACGCGATGATCGACACGATGGCGGACCTCCACCTGAAGGATCCGGACGCCATCGGTCTATCCGATTTCGGCAAGCCGACCGACTACTGCGCGCGCCAGATCGCGCGCTGGACCAAGCAGTATCGCCTCTCCGAAACCGAGACGATCCCGGAGATGGACCGGCTGATCGAATGGCTGCCCGAGACGATCCCGCCGCAGCACGAATCGAGCGTCGTTCACGGCGATTACCGCCTCGACAACATGATCTTCGCGAGCGACGAGAACCGCGTGCTCGCAGTGCTCGACTGGGAGCTGTCGACGCTCGGCGATCCGATCGCCGACTTCGCCTATCTCATGCTCAACTGGTACAACCCGACCGATGGGCGCGCGGGGCTTCTGGGGCTCGATCTGGAGGCGCTGGGCATTCCCACGGTGGAGGAAGCGGTCGAACGCTATGTCGCGCGCACCGGCTATCCGGTGCCGCCGATGGACTGGTACTTCGCCTACAACCTGTTCCGCCTCGCCGGCATCATGCAGGGCATCAAGAAGCGCGTGATCGACGGCACCGCCTCCTCCGCTCATGCCAAGCAGATGTCGGAGCGCGTGAAGCCGCTTGTCGAGCGCGCCTATCAGTTCGCGCAAGCGGCGGGGCTAGATTAGCTTTCTTGCCGCCCCGACCTCGCCGGGCTAGCAGCCGGGCGCCTTTATCAACCGACCGGAGCGCCGCATGTCAGCCGAACTCGAAATCGCCATCGAAGCCGCATGGGAGAACCGCGCCGAGGTCGGTCCGCATTCGGCCGAGATCCGCGAACAGGTCGAAGCGGCGATCGAGCTGATCGACAGCGGCCAGGCGCGCGTCGCCGAGCCGGACGGCCAGGGAGGCTGGAAGGTCAACCAGTGGCTCAAGAAGGCCGTGCTCCTCTCGTTCCGCCTGCGCGACAATGCGGTGATCGAGGGCGCGGTCGGCGCCCCCGCCTACGACAAGGTGCCGAGCAAGTTCGCCGGATGGAACGATGCGCGCTTCGCCGCCGCCGGCTTCCGCGTTGTGCCCGGCGCGATCGTGCGCCGCGGCAGCCATATCGGCAAGGGCGTCGTGCTGATGCCAAGCTTCGTCAACATCGGCGCGCACGTCGGCGACGGCACGATGATCGACACCTGGGCCTCGGTCGGCAGCTGCGCGCAAGTGGGGAGGAACTGCCACATCTCCGCCGGCGCCGGGATTGGCGGCGTGCTCGAGCCGCTGCAGGCCAACCCGACGATCATCGGCGACAACTGCTTCATCGGCGCCCGCTCCGAGATCGTCGAGGGCGTGATCGTCGGCGAAGGCAGCGTGGTCGCGATGGGCGTGTTCATCACCCAGTCGACCAAGATCGTCGACCGCGCGACCGGCGCGATCACCCGCGGCGAGATCCCGCCTTACTCGGTGGTCGTGCCCGGCACGCTGCCCGATCCGAACGGCGGCCCCTCGCTCGCCTGCGCCGTGATCGTGAAGACGGTCGATGCGCGGACCCGCGAGAAAACCGGAATCAACGAGCTTCTGCGCGACTGAGCCGCCCGCCCCGACAGGAACATTGGCGCTCGCCAGACGTAGTTTCTTCCGAACCACAACGGGTCGGGCAACAGTCTGCGGGAGCGAGAGCAATGGAACGTCGGGGCGACGAAGTTCACGTGAACGAAACCGAAGCGAGCGGCGGCTCCAAGGAAGGAGTCGTGCGCTGGGTGCTGATCGTCGGCACGTTTCTGGCGATCGCCTTCCTCACCATCATCTGGGTCACCGGTGCGCTGACGCAGGACGAGGTGGAAAGCCAGGGAACGGTGGAAGGTCGGATCGAGGCTACCCAGCCCGATACCGGAACCGACAGCATCGTCGACGACCGGGTGGACGAGATCGACGCGCCCGAAGGCGGCAACAGCCCTGCCGACGAACCGGGCCGGGTCGGAACCTGAGCGCCTGAAGCTATAGACCGGAAAGGAGGCGCAAGATGCCCGCCAAGTCGAAAGCACAGCAGAAAGCCGCCGGCGCGGCCCTCTCCGCCAAGCGCGGAGACACCAAGGTTTCCGAACTCAAGGGCGCATCGAAAGGCATGTACGATTCGATGAGCGAGAGCGAGCTCGAGGAACTGGCGGACACGGATCGCAAGGGCTTGCCCGAGAAGAAGTCCGACGACTGAGCAATGCCGTACTCGTCATCCCCGCGAAGCTGGGATGATGGCCGGGGAGCGACCTCGGCGGCCTCCAGATCACTCCCGCGCCGTCAGCCCACCGGCGTTTCGATAGGCGGCTGATCCGCTTGCGCCGCAGCAACCGCTTCGGCCGCGCGCATCACCCGCAGCACGTTGCGCATCGAGATCTTCTCCAGATCTTCCTGGCTGTAGCCGCGCCGGGCGAGTTCCACGAACAGCGCCGGATAGCCGGAGACGTCCTCCATCCCGACAGGCCCCGTGTCCATGCCGTCGTAGTCGCCGCCGATCCCGATGTGGTCGATCCCGGCCACCTTGCGGATATGGTCGATATGATCGGCCATGTCCGAGACGGTCGCTTTCGGCTCCGGATTGGCGCGCTCCCATTCGGCAAGTGCGGCTTCGGCCTTGTCGGGCTGCCCCTGCCATAGCGTCGAGAGGCGCGCGTCCTCCGCCTGGTGGCGGGCGTACCACTGGCGCGCATCCTCGCTGACATAGCCGGGCAGCGCCACGACCATGACCATGCCGCCGTTCTCGGGCAGCCGCCGGAGCACGCTGTCGGGCACGTTGCGCGCATGGCCGTTGATCGCCCGCGCGCCCGAATGGCTGAAGATCACCGGCGCGACCGCCACGTCGAGCGCGTCCTGCATGGTCTGCTCGCTGACATGGCTGAGATCGACCAGCATGCCGAGGCGGTTCATCTCGCGCACCACGTTGCGGCCGAAATCGGTGAGGCCGCCATGTTCCGGGGCATCGGTCGCGGAATCGGCCCATGACAGGTTCCGCGAATGCGTCAGCGTCATGTAGCGCGCGCCGAGCGCGTACATCTGGCGCAGCACGGCGAGGCTCGACCCGATCGAGTACCCGCCCTCCATGCCGAGCAGCGAGGCGATTTTGCCCCCGGCGACGGCCGCCTCGACATCGTCGGCGGTCAGCGCCAGCGCGAGATCGCCCGGATAGCGGTCGATCAGCCGCCGGGTCACGTCGATCTGCTCGATCGTCGCCTGGACCGCCTCGGGCTCCTCGAGCGCCGCCGAGACGTAGACCGACCAGAACTGCGCCCCGACCTTGCCCTCGCGCAATCGGTTGAGGTCGGTGTGCATCGTGCGGTGCTCGGCGTGCTCGGGGCCGGTATCGGTGGTGTCGACGAAATCGAAGTCGCCGATCATGTTCCCCCAGCGCCCGCGAAGCTGGATCGGCACGTCGTTGTGCCCATCGAACACCGGCGCCGCCTCGAGCGCCGCCTCGGCCACCGCCTCGGGCGATTGCGCCGCAAGGCTCGATGCCGCCAGCAGCGCGGCGGCGGACAGCAGATAGGCAACCTTCATTACGACCCCCTGAGCTTCTCGGCGAGCGCCATCGCGGCTGCCGGAGCGCGTTCCTTCGCGCCGTTGATCATGAAAGCAAAAACATCCCCTCCCGCTTCTCGGGTTGCCGGTTCGCCGGCGTAGGGAAGATCCTGCGGCGCCTGCCCCTGGGCCCAGGCCCGGCACATGGCCGCTATCCGGTCGAGTCCATTCTCGTCGTAGCCGGTGGGGCATTCGGAGCGCATCTTCTGACATCGCAGATAGGCGAAGTCGGCCGTACGGTCGGCAATCTCGGCCCGGCCCTCGTCTTCCGACCAGACGATCGCGGCCGAGGCGGCGCGCGCCAGGTCCACGAATTCCGCGCAGGCGAAGCTCTCGTGCCCCACCTCGATCGCATGCCGCAGCCGTACGCCCTCGTGCTCGGCGGGCAGCAGGGCGAGGAAGGCGCGTATCTCGTCGGGGTCGAAGCGCTTGGTCTTGGCCAGTTGCCAGAGCAGCGGGCCGAGCTTGTCGCCCAGTTCCACGATCCCCTGTCCGACGAACTTGGCGACGGATTCGCCCGCTTCCGACAAGTCCCGGCGATTGGTGACGAAGCGCGAGCCCTTGAGGCTGAAGACGAAGCCCTCGGGCGTCTGGTCGCGCCATTTGGCGAAGCTCTCGGCCTTCTGCAGGCGGTAGAACGTGCCGTTGATCTCGATCGCCCCGACATGCTGCGAGGCATAGGCGAGCTCATCGGCCTGGCGCAGCCCTTCCGGATAGAAGGTTCCCCCGCGCCAATCGGGGTAGGTCCAGCCGCCGATTCCAGTCCGGATCGTCATTCCATTCCCCATGCCAGACGAACGGGTTCGGCCAATCCGCCGGTGGAAAGCTGTGTGCCGGCGGCACGGCGGACCAGCCACCGCACCGCCGGCGAGGTAAGATTAGGTGAGGTGCTTGGAAACCGCAGCCGTCATCTTGAACATCGAGATCTGATCCTTCCCGATCACCGCGCCCAGCTTGGCATCGGGATTGATCATCCGCTTGTCCTTGGAATCCTGAAGACCGTTGGCCTTGATGTAGTCCCACACCTTCGAGGTGACCTGAGCGCGGGTCATCGGCCCCTTGCCCACGACATTCTCGAGATCCGATGAGAGGTTCACCGGCTTCTGCAGTGCATTGTTCTTGCCAGCCATCTTAGGTCCTTTCCTGTTCTTGGCTTGTTGCAGGTTACACGAAATCGTCGTCCCAGGGCTCGCCCCCGGCACCCTCTGACTGGCGCTTGTACTTGCCCGTCAGCACGGCTGCCGCAACCACATGACCCTCCATCGCCGCGACCAGTTCGTCCCGCCCTGCACCAGGCATGAGCGTGAGCGGCAGGTCCAGCGCGAAGAGCTGAAATACGTAACGGTGCGCGCCGTCCTCGCGCGGCGGCTCCGGCAGGAGCCACTCGGAATTGCGGTGCGCGTTCTTGCCCACGCGCGGCGGCACCTCGCCCTCGAGCAGCTTGCCGCGCTGGCCGGCGATGCCCCACACCAGCCAGTGGCACGGCGCCTCGTCTCCCGGCGCGTCGGCATCCTCGACCACCAGCGCGAGTTCCATCGTGCCGGGCGGCGGCGCGGTCCACTCGAGCGGCGGCGCCACGGCATCTTCCTCGTCGGCGGTGAAGGAAGGATCGAGTTCGCCCCCGTCCATGAAAGCCGGGCTCGACAGCGCGAACCCGCCGCGCCCGAGCCCGCGCTCGTCGACGAGGCGCGCGATCGTCAGCTTTCCGTCACCTGCACCCGAGCCTTCGATCGCTTCGGCTAGCCAGGTAGGGGCGGCATTCGACATCTGGGCTCCTGTTGTCATCGGCGGGGCAATCTAGGGCGAATGTGCCCCACCCGCGAGGGCGGCATAGGGCAAAAGGAGGGTTTTCCACCGATCAGACGCCCTTTTCGCCGCATTTCGGCCTGAAAATCATGCATTTTCACGCCACGGCTCCGTCGTTCTTGCCTGCGGCGGCACACCGCGGCATCCTCCGCGCACGGTCGAGACCCGAAATCGGGCAGGCCAAGGGCAGAATCGGGAGGGGATATCGTGGACAGAGGTCGCACCGCGCTCAGCATCGTACTGGCGGGATCGCTCGCCGCCTGCGGCGGCGGAGGAAGCAATTCGGGGGGCAACAATAGTGGCGGAACGCCGATCGGCGGGACGCCGACGCCCAGCCCGACCTCCTCCGCATGTTCGCTCTCCGCCCGGCAGGACTTCGTGCGCGCCGTGCTCAACGAATGGTACCTGTTCCCCGATCTGCTGAGCACGAACGTCAACAAGAGCAGCTACAACGATCTGCAATCCTACATCGACGCGCTGGTCGCCCCGGCCCGGGCGGAGGCGAAGGATCGCTACTTCACCTACATCACCTCGATCGCGGAAGAGGAAGCGTTCTACGAATCCGGCTCCAGCGCAGGCTTCGGTGTGCGGCTCGGCTATGACACGTCGAGCAACCGCGTGTTCGTGATCGAGGGGTTCGAGGACGGCCCCGGCCTGCCTCAAGGCCTAGACCGCGGCGTCGAACTGCTAGCGGTGGGCCCCAGCGCCTCCTCGATGCAGAGCATCTCGACATTGATGGCGAGCGGAGGGCCACAGGCCGTCATCAACGCGCTCGGCCCTTCCGACCCCGGCCTGCAGCGCGTCTTCCGCATTCGCGAGACCAGTGGCGCCGAGCGGCAGATCACCGTGACCAAGGCCGAGTTTCCGCTCGATCCGGTGTCCGACCGCTACGGTGCGAAGATCATCGACGACGGGGGAAAGAAGGTCGGCTACCTCAATCTGCGGACCTTCATCGATCCGGCCGATCCCGATCTGCGCGCCGCGTTCGAGGACTTTCGCGTGCAGGGCGTGACCGAGATCATTGTCGACTTTCGCTACAACGGCGGCGGGCTGGTCGCGATCGCCGAGCTGATGGGCGATCTGATGGGGCGCGCCCAAGTCGGCCAGGTCTTCAGTCACACGACCCTGCGCCCGTCAAAGTCGGACAGGAACGAGACCGACCTGTTCGGCAGCCAGGCGCAGGCCATCGCTCCGACCAAGATCGCCTTCATCGGCACCGGCGGCACGGCGTCGGCCAGCGAGCTCGTGACCAACGCCTTCGTGCCCTACCTCGGCACGAACATGGCGCTGGTCGGAACCAACACCTACGGCAAGCCGGTGGGGCAATACGGGTTCGACAAGGAAGAGTGCGACGACCGCCTCCGCGTGGTCACTTTCAAGACCGAGAACGCCGATCATCAGGGCGAATACTTCACCGGCCTGGCGGACGTGGTGCCGGTTACCTGCCGCGCCAGCGACGACATATTTACCCAGCTCGGCGACCCGAACGAAGCCTCGGTCGCGCAGGCGCTCGCATTCCTGCGCGGCGGCGCGGCGGTGTGCAGCCCGATCAGCGGGACCGACGCGACGGCGATGCGCCGGGACCCGACGGCCCGGCCGATCACCTCGCGCCGCGAAGTGCTCCAGCCGCAGGCTCCGACGCCGGCGCAGCGCGAAGTGCCGGGCCTGTTCTGATCCGGCGGCGGCCGCTGCCGCGTTGCCTGGCGATCGGACGCGTGGCATGATTGCCGGCATGGCGCGCGCCTACACCACTTTCGCCGCGTTCTGGCCGTTCTACCTGCGCGAGCATTCGAAGCCGAAAACGCGGGCGCTGCATTACGTCGGCACGACGCTGGTCGTGATGATCGCGGCGTTTGCGGTTTTCACCGGGCGCTGGTGGTGGCTGCTCGCACTGCCGGTGGCGGGATATTTCTTCGCCTGGGTCGCGCACTTCGGGGTCGAGAAGAACCGCCCCGCGACCTTCACCTACCCGCTGTGGAGCCTCGCGGCGGACTTCCGGATGTGGTGGCTCTGGCTGACCGGCCGGCTCGGGCCGGAGCTCGAAAAGGCCGGGGTTACGGGTGCTCGGGCCCGGTAAAGGGCGTCTTCTCCGTCCAGGCGCAGCCGCTGCGCTGCTCCTCTCCGATCTCCAGCGTCACCGTGAACGGGTAGGTGCGGTCGCTCATCCCGTCCGAGCATTCGCCCGGCGTTATCGCCATATCGAACGACTGCCCTTCGAGCGTACCCGAGTAGCCGAGGCCGTTGTTGCCCGCGAACCGCTCGACCGTGATCGTCACGCCGTCGACGTTCTCGGGCGTCGAATAAGTCAGCGTGCTGCCGGCCACTTTGCCGCCCCAGAACGGCTCGGTGCCGGTGAACTGCACGGTCTCCTCCGGCCCGATGGCGGAGAAGGCCTGCCCCGCGGTGTCGCGGGTGGTGCCGTTCGGCCCCTCCGGCCCGGGCTGGCAGGCGGCAAGCGGGAGAGCGAGAGCGGCGGCGAGAAGAAGCGGACGGGTCATCCGCCCTGACTATACCCGAAGACCGGCGATTGCCAGCACCCACGGCTCACGCCTCGGCGCCGGAACCGGTGCGCGCGCGGCGGATTGATCGGGTGGATCATCATTACGAAGAGGGACATCACCATGAAGCTTGCCGCATACGCCGCGCTCCCGCTCGCCCTTGCGGCGCTTGCCGCCTGCGATTCGCAGGCCGAGCGCGAGGCCGACCAGGTGGAGGATCAGGTCGAACAGCAGGCCGAAGCCAGCGCGGTTGCCGCCGGCAACGCGGTGGCGGCGCTCGGCCTCACCGAAGCGCAACTGCTCGAAGCCGACCTCGTTACCGCCGATGGCACCGATCTGGGCGACGTCGAGCAGGTGCGCCGCGATTCGGCGGGCGCAGTCGAGGGTCTTCTGGTCGAGATCGAGGACAGCAATCCGGACCGTTTTGTCGTGGTGCCGATCGACGGCCTGACACCCAAGACCACGGGCGACGATGTCGACCTTGCGACGACCATGACGGCAGCTCAGCTCGCCGACCTGCCCGATGCCGACATGGGGCAGCCCGGCACTGCCGCGACCGGTGCGGCGACTACGCCGGTGCAGTAGGCTCTATCGAGGCCCGGGGCGCGGCTTTCGCACCCGCCCCGGACCGGCGGCAGGAGAACGCCGATGGCGGAGAGATGGTCGCAGGACGTTACCGAGCATTCGGATGCGCTCGATCTGGAGGAAGGCGTCTTCACAAAGGGCGATCCGAAGGAGGTCGCGAAATCGCTCAAGCGCTCGGCAGAGCGGAGCAAGCTGCGCAAGGCCGACCCCTACGCTTCGGCGATGTCGATGCTGACGTTCTACATCAACCGCGCCGGCAAGGGGCTCGACGCGAAACAGAAGCAAGTGCTCGAGGATGCGAAGGACGAGCTGCGCAAGCTGTTCGGGCGCGAACCGGAAGACGGTTGAACGGAGGGAGCGTGGCGCAGGAAACCTGGCTCGGCTGGAAGCTCGACCGGTCCGACCGGGCCGACCTGCTCGCGCGCTTTCCGCCGCGCTATGCGGAAACCATCGCCGACCACATCACCTTCGGCCGTGCGGAGGGCGCGCCTCCCCTTCCCGATACCGATCGCGCGAGGATCGTCGGCCGGGCGGATGACGACGCCGGTGTCGAGGCGATGGTGGTGCAACTGGCGGGGACGACCGACCGTCCGACCGGCGGGACTTACCACGTCACCTGGTCGCTCGCCGATGGCCGCGAAGCGCACGAGAGCAACGATGTGATCGCCGCACGAGGGTGGGAGCCGGTGGAAGATGCGCCGGAACTGCGCATCGAGGCGGCACGCTGGTCCTCGTAGACGGGCCGCGGCGCCAGATCGAGGAGTGGGGAAGCGACTAGAACTCGGGCGCGACGTCGAGCGCCTCTTGCTCGCGGCGGGCGGCTTTCTGCTGCTCGACCTTGGCGCGCTCTTCGGCCACCGCCCGGGCCTGATTCGCGAGTGAGCGCCAGGTGGCTTCGGAGCGGCGAGCGCGTTCGCGCACGTTCTCGAGCACCGCGACCTTGGCCTCGGCGGCGGATTCATTCGCGCGTGCGTCGTAGAATTCGAACGTCTGGCTCATCGGCGGTCCACCCGGTTGAAGGAAATGAGGCGATGCCGCCGGGCGCGCCGCAAAGAGGGCGCGCCCGGCGAACGGATCAATCGGCGGCGGAAAGGTTGATCGCGCTTTCCTTGCCGTTGCGACCGCGCTCGAGCTCGTAGTTGAGGCGCTGGTCCTTATCGAGCGTCTGCATGCCCGCCGCCTGCACGGCGGAGATGTGCACGAAGCTGTCGCCCGAACCGTCGTCGGGCTGGATGAAACCGTAGCCCTTGTCGGTGTTGAAGAATTTTACGGTGCCAGTCTTGGCCATGAGTGTTCCTTTCAAAGAACGATGTTGTCCGCGGGCTAAGGTGCCGTTGGGGTCGTGCGTCGGGTCGTCAAATGAAAGGAAGTCGTCGTCTGGTTTGCGCCGGGGCCTCAAGGGCAAGCGGCGGTCGTCAAAAGCCGAAGTCCGTCGCAATTTTCGACGTCAGCGGCGTCCTTATAGCACGGCCCGGCCCAAACACCTAATCGCGGGCCCTCCGGCTCCCCTCTTCGCCGTCGGCGACCTTGCGGATCATCCGCACGGGACAGGTGCGGGGGCCGAAGGTCGGGTCGGGGATGACGAGATCGACGTTGATCCCTCGGCAGATCTGCCCGATCCCGCGGTCGCGCAGCCCGATGCGCCAGGAGAAGTCGAGATCCGGACAGCCGCCGAAGGTTTCGAACAGGTAGGTGTCGCGCGCGCCGACGTCGACGTAGATCTGCTCCGCCCCGTTCTCCGCATCGGGGGCGTCGCGGTAGCCGGTGACCGAGCGGGCGAAGAAGCACTCGCGGCCTTCGGATGCGGCGGCGGTGGATGCGCCGGGCGCAGTGTCGTCCACCGGGGCGCAGGCGGCGAGCGCTGCGGACAGGGCGATCAGGGCTGAAAAGGGCTTAATCACAGGCGCCTCCTTCTCCGACAGATGCACTTGGTAGACGGTGCCGTCCCCGCCGCACCTTGATCGGGCGCGGTTATCGCGCGTCTGCTCGATTACTCTATGCACGATTGATCGCTTCAATCAATCGGCCGCCAGCCTTACCTCCCCCTTCATGTCCCGCGATCTGACCAAGACCCTGAGCTTCCTCGCCCTCCATCTCGGGGTGGGCTTCACGGTGGCCTATCTGTTCACCGGCTCGCTCGCGCTGGCGGGCGGGATCGCGCTGGTCGAGCCGCTGGTGAACGCGGTCGTGTTCTTCTTCCACGAGCGCGCCTGGAACCGGGCGGGGAGCGGCGGCGCGAGCGTGCTCGACGCCGTGCTCCACCGCCACGAAGCAGGTGCGGCCTAGCCGGCCGAGAGGCCGCGCGCGTGATCGAGGTGCCCCTCGACCACCGTGGCCGTCTCGCCCGCAAAGCTGGTGAGCGCTTCCGGCCCGCCGCTGTTGGCGTAGCCCTGCAGCAACGCCAGCGCCTTCTCGTGCGCGGCGACTTGCTGCTGCTTGTAGACCGCGTCGAACTGATCCCCGGCCTGGCGCAGCTCGTCGAGCTGGGCCTGCTGGTCCGCGGTGAGCTTGGGCGCGACGTTCAGCGCCGGCTCCGCCTCGGCCGCGGCGGACTTCAGGTTGTTGCTCGAGGTCGTGTGATCCTCGATCATCATCGCCGCGAAGTCCTTGACCGTCTGCGAGGAGCCCATCTCCTGGGCCAGCCTGGCGGACTCGATCTCGAACATGTCGCTGGCCGCGGCCATGTCGACGAACTCCTGCGGGCTGGCGGGCATGGCGGCCTGGCCGGCGGGCGGGGTCGCGGCGTCGGTGTTGGCGGTGTCGTTCACGGCCATGTCGGCGTTGGGGTCGGTCGTCGTCTCGTCGGCGGCATCGCCGCAGGCGGTCAGGGTAAGCGCGCCGGCGAGCGCGAGGAATGCAGTGTGTGTCTTCATCTCGATCCTCCTTCTCCAGAGTCGGGGATCAATCCGGAGCACCGGGGGATGTTCCGCCCGAAAAGAGGAATTTTTCATCCTACAGCAAGGTTTTAACCTGCGTTAGGAACCGCGCTCCAGCAGGTCGTCGGTGACCTCCATCAGCAGCAGCGGCTCGTCCGCGGTGTCGGCGATGGCGTCGACGAAGGCGGCGCGGGTTGCGGGATCGTCGTAGACCATCTTCGCATCGTAGGCCGCCTGCCAGGTCGCGCGGTCGGGCCATTCGGCGACGCCGACGAAGCGGTGCTCCCGCTCGTCCCAGTGGAGGCGCGAGCCGAGGGAGCCGTACTTCTCGGTGATGAGCTCGGTCCCGCGGCGCCAGGCGGCGCGGAACTGCTCTTCCTTCCCCGGATGGACCTTCCACCAGTAGGCGGCGACGAACATGGCGGTCTCCTCTCGCCCCTCCCAACCCGCGCGGCGGGCGGGGCGTTCCGGCGGCAAGGCGATGGGGGTGTTGACAGATGCGACACGGTTCCAGGGTTCAGTGTCACCTTGCGGCGAAACCTGTCACCTTGCGCCCCGCCGGCCTGTCACCTTGCGCCGTCCCCGAGCCGCTCCCGCGCCACCGCCCGCCGCACGTGGCCGGCGCGCTGGGCGAGCTCCCAGCCTTGCGCGAAGCGGTCGCCGGCCCGAGCGCGCAGGCGGTAGGCGGACTGGCGGCTCATCCCGACCATGCGCGCGGCGGCGGCGACGCTCTCGCCGGCGGCAAGCAGGTCGAGGAAGGCGATCGCCTTGCGCGGGGTCCAGCGGTAGTCGGAATTGGCGCGGCGGCCCGAACGGGAAGCGGCGCGAGAGCCGGCGCGGGGCGCAGCGGCGGCGGACGGAGGGATCGAATCGTGCGTCATCGGGTATTCTAAGGCACAAGTGCCGGCATGTAGGAAAGTCTTTTTCGGCCCGCGCGCCCGCGCTATCCCGATCCGCAGAAGGAGTGACCGATGGCCGATCCCGTTTCCCTCGACCCGCCGCTCAAGGGCCAGTGCCTGTGCGGCGCCGTGACCATCCGCCTCGAGCGCGCGAAGCCGGGCGTCGACGTGTGCCACTGCGACATGTGCCGGCAATGGACGGGCGGGCCGCTGTTCTCGCTGCACGGGGTGACGAAGGACGACTTCACGCTGGAGGGCGAAGGCGCGGTGCGCAGCTACCGCTCCTCCGAATGGGCCGAGCGCGCGAGCTGCACCGAATGCGGCAGCAACCTGTGGTATCGCTTCGTCCCCGCCGGCACGTTCTCGTTCACCGCCGGGCTGTTCGCGCTGCCCGCGGACTGGGGGATCGACGAGCAGATCTTCGTCGACGAGATGCCGCCTTATGCCGAACTCGCGGCCCAGGGCACCCGGAAGACCGGCGCCGAAGTCATGGCCGAGGCCAAGGAAGGCGGATACGATATCGGCTGAACCGCCCGCCCGGCAGCGAAGCTTTCCGGCCCCGGCACGCAAAAAAGGGGGCCGGCGGCGCCAGCTTGCGCTGGTGCCACGGCCCCCTCTGGTGGCCCTCCCCCCGCCAGGGGAGAGGGCTATCACTCGCTGCGGGTTAGCCCGCCTGCGAGAGGTTGATGGCGCTTTCCTTGCCGTTACGGCCATGCTCAACGTCGTAGTTGAGGCGCTGGTCCTTATCGAGCGACTGCATACCGGCCGCCTGAACGGCAGTGATGTGCACGAAGCTGTCGGCCGAGCCGTCGTCGGGCTGGATGAAGCCATAGCCCTTGTCGAGGTTGAAGAATTTTACGGTGCCAACTTTGGCCATGATGTTTCCTTTCAAGAAACGTGTTGCCCGCCGGCGAAATTGCCGTTGGGCCGTGCGTCAAATCGTCAAATGAAAGGAAGTCGTCGTCTGGTTTGCGCCGGGGGCTCTTAGAGCAAGCGGCGGTCGTCAAAAAGCGAAGTCCGTCGCAAAATTCGACGTCAGCAAGGGCCTTGTAACACAACGCTGCCGAATCACCTAATTATTTGGGGGCGGGCCCGAAAGGAGAGACGAAATGGACCAGTTTACCGGCGGCTGCTTGTGCGGCGACGTCCGGCTCGCGGCGACCGGGCGCCCCTACCGCGTGGGCCTGTGCCATTGCCTCGATTGCCGCCGCCATCACGGCGCGCCGTTCTTCGCCGCCGCGATCTTTCCCGAGGATGCGGTGACGATCGAGGGCGAGACCCGCGACTGGCAGGGGCGGCACTTCTGCCAACGCTGCGGCTCCTCCGTCTTCGCCAGCTTCGAGGACGAGATCGAAGTCCACCTCGGCACCCTCGATGCGCCCGGGCAGTTCACCCCGACCTACGAAAGCTGGACGATCCGCCGCGAGCCCTGGTTGCCGCCGGTCCCGGGCGCCAGGCAGTACGCGCGCGACCGCGAGAGCGGAACCCGGTTCGAGGACTAGGCGGGCGCGCTCTTCGCCGGGGGGCGGACGATTTCATGCAAGGTGTTGCGGCAAAGGGCGTATCCTCGCGCGCAGGGGCATGCCGCCCCGATTGGAAAAGACCATGGCCAAGGGCCAACGCAAGTCGAACAAGGAAATCCGAAAACCCAAGGCGGACAAGGGACCGAAGCAGAACGCCTCCAATCCCAGCCTCAAGCCTGGCGGGATCAAGGGGCTGGAGAATATGAAGAACGGCTGACGCGCGGCCCGCCACCTCGAGTCACCCCTTGCCGCCCTGATCGCCGCTCTCGCGTCCCTGCTTGCGGGCGTGGGCCGCGATCGCTTCGTCGAGTTCGGCGATCCGGCGGCGTTCGGGGGTGTCCCTGGCCAGCCCCTTGAGCCGGCAGGTCGCCCACAGCGCCTTGCGCTCGGACTGCATCGCCTTGAGATAGAGATCGGCCATCGGAGCCTCCTTTCGCGGCGCCTATGGGCGCGGCGGCGGGGAATGGCCAGTGCCGGCGCGGCGGACGGAGGGGGCGGCGCGGGCGAATGACTTTGCGCGGCCGGGCCGCTAGAGCGCCTTCCGACCATGGACAGCGACCGCACGCCCCTCACCATCCTCGTCGACGCCGACGCCTGCCCGGTGAAGGAGGAGATCTACCGCGTCGCCGCGCGCTTCAAGGCGCAGGTCGTGGTGGTCAGCAACGCGCCCTTCCGCGTGCCGCAGGGCCCGCTGGTCCGGCGCGTGGTGGTGTCGGACGCGTTCGACGCGGCGGACGACTGGATCGCGGACGAGGCGGCGCGCACCGCCCCGCGCTGCGTGGTGGTGACGGGCGACATTCTGCTGGCCGAGCGCTGCCTGAGGGCGGGCGCGAGGGTCCTCGCCCATAACGGCAAGCCGTTCGACGCCGCCAGCATCGGCACCGCCATCGCCACCCGCGCGATCATGGCCGACCTGCGCGCCGGGATGGATGGAATCGGCGGCGGGCCGGCACCGTTCGCCAAGGCGGACCGCTCGCGGTTCCTGCAGGCGCTGGACCGGGTGCTGGTGGAGCTGGCGAGGAAAGACCTCAGTCGATGATCTCGGCCCCGCCCTCGGCCTCCATCCGCGCGAGGGCGGCCTTCATCTCCGCCAGCCGCTCGGGCGGATGCGGCTCCCACCGCTCGACCTCGCCGACGACCTTGAGCGGTTCGCGCGAGCGGTAGGCCTCGGTCGGGTTGCCGGGGAAGCGTTTGTCGGTGAGGTTCGGATCATCCTCGAACGCGCCGGTCGGCTCGACGACATAGATGCGCTCCCGGCCCTCTCCCTTGGCCAGCTCGCACCCCCAGACCGCCGCGTCGAGCGTGCCGGAGAAGTAGATCCACGACAGCTTGCGATCCGCGTAGTTCGAGGTGAAGCCGGGCGCGAGCAGGTCCCCCGGCGCGAGATCGGCGCGGGTGCCGTGGTAAAAGGGGCCGGTGGCGTTGCGGGCGTAGGTCATCGGGCCATGTGAAACGAAGGCGGCCTTGGGGCAAGAGGGGGCTGCACATCACGCTTCACCAATCGTCAAAGTATTGCTGCGATGCTGTTCGTCATGGAGACGGTGAACTTCTTGCTCGACCGGCCAGTCGCCTTGCTTATCGTGCTGGCGATCGGCGCCTTTATCGGCGTGGCGGTGGAACGCCTCGTGCAAAAGGCGGATCGCGAAAAGCGCAAGGCCTACTGGCGCGGGCGCAACGCGGGGCGGTTCGGCAAGAAGGGCCCGAACCTCAAGACCATCGAGGCGGCAGAGCGAAGGCAGGCCTCCGGTGCTGACATGGCCGCCGACCAGCTCAAGCTGGTGAGCAAGGCCAGCTTTACCTCGCGCTCGCTACTCAACCGGTCGGAGGCGAAGGTGTTCGAGGCGCTCGACAAGGCGGTGATCGCGCGCAATCCCGGCTGGCAGGTGATGGCACAGGTCTCGCTGGGAGAGTTCCTCGCCAGCCCCGACAAGGACGCCTATTTCGCGGTCAATTCCAAACGCGTCGATTTCGCGCTGATGGACGAGAACTGCCGCGTGGTCCACGCGCTCGAATACCAGGGGTCGGGCCATACGAGCGACTGCGCCGCCGCGCGCGACGCGGTAAAGAAGGAAGCCCTGCGCAAGGCGGGAATCGGCTATCACGAGGTGGTCGCGGGGCACACGACGCCGAGCGAGCTAAGGGCGCTGGTGGAGAGGTTGGTGCCGAAATAGACTTCTTAATCACTTAGATTGCAAGCGACCGCCGGACGGTTGCATTCAACTCCTTGATGAAACCCCTACCATCATCCAAACTCCAAAGAACCGTTGTACAATGGTTGGTGTCAAAGTGGGTTTTCCGCTCGTCGAACTTTTGTCTCTCGCAGATATAAATTACCGGCTTCCCTAAGCCTTCAGCGTAGCCGGCCTCCCAATATGCTCCTGAATTGTCATGCGTTAGGTCGACAATAACGAATGCGGCATCTCGGATCTGCGCCCGCAGGATGTTGTCAATCACCCCAGCTCTTGAAACGTCTCGCAAATCGATAAGCTCATACCCTATCTCAGCAATACCCGGCTTGATTATATCCGTAACGAACGGGTCGAGCACTGTGTCTCCAAATTTGAGCGCAATGAACCCGACGTTCGAAGCAAACTCTCCCCTCTTCTCGCCCTCAAATCGCTCCCAACCACCAAGCGTCAAGTCGACTTGGCTCACATCATAACGATTGCTGAGCGTCGAACTGTCGACAAAACTAAGAAGTCCGCGGTCCGATAGTTCACGGACCAATTTCAACGCATATTGTCTAGTGGGCGCACCCACGAAGGCTTGAAAGCTCGCAGGGAGTGATCCCAAAGGTTGGAAATTCTGTTGAATCTGCTCGCCAATAAACCTGATAGCATTTACCGCTTGCTGTGCGGGTGAGGGTAACGAGGGCGAATCTTCTATCAGCTTTTCGACATCATAAGTCATTATTACGTCGATATTGCGGGTTCGTGAATTCTTCAATCGATTACGATGAGAAAGCACTGCTCTTAGTAACCTGGAAAGTCGCGGATTTTCGGGGCTCAAGCTTTCGATAAGCGCATTTCGTGATGCAGCAAACCTACCGCATACTGGACAATCAAAAAGATCAGCGTCGCGATTTTCGTATCGCGATGCTTGGCTATCGTATCCATCGCGAGAGAGGCATATTGCGCAGTCTACCACGTTGCCATTCCTATTCGTGAGCTGCTCCATAGTTCACAGCGTGGTGTTCCGCCCAGTCTTGCTCTCGTCTCCGATCTTCCCAGACATCCTTTGCCGCTTTAGTGAGACGCACTTCGTCCGTCGCACTTCCGCGCATATCGATCAACTGCATATGAACAAGGCGTGTGGAGGAGGTCACTTCGTTAGGTTCGGACAACAAGTTTTTCAGCCCAAACCGTAAAGCCTCCCCACTTGTTCCATACAAGCTGTCAATTTGTCCAGCCAAAATAAGAAGTCCATTTTCTACATTTGTAGACGCGGTGATAAAAGTTCCTATGATGCCCGGCCTGCTTATTATGATTGTTTGTTTGGGCTCAACAATGACGTATTCGTTTGCCTTCAATTGGAAGGCGCTTTTCTTCGACGAAAACGTGTGGACGACCTCGTAATCGCCGTCGTCGCCTCGCCTGAGAATTCTACCGGGACTGAGAGTATACGCGGCGGCTTTAAGATTTCGCTCCTCGAACGGATTGATCGAGAGGCAGTTGCTCTCGATCAATGCTCGCAGCTGGCGGTTGGTAACGACATTGCCGTACATCTCGAGCTCCTCCCTGACTGACTTGTACTTACGAGAAGCGAACGAACGGTCAATCGTGTTCGCGCCCTCCCGCGCCGATGTATAGCTCACGACCGCCTTCGTTGTAGACGCGGCTCATTTGGGCCATGCCCGTCTCCGCGTCCATGTTGGACGCTCCGACTCCGTCCATCCCCTCCTCAGCCCCCTCAACCGGCGCCGTCGCCGCAAGATAGCTCTCCGAGTTCTGCTTCGCCGCGAAGTCCCGCACCTCCTGCGTGATCTTCATCGAGCAGAACTTCGGCCCGCACATCGAGCAGAAGTGGGCGGTCTTGGCGCCTTCCGCGGGGAGGGTCTGGTCGTGGTATTGCTCGGCGGTGTCGGGGTCGAGGCTGAGGTTGAACTGGTCGCGCCAGCGGAATTCGAAGCGGGCCTTGCTGAGCGCGTCGTCGCGGACCTTGGCGGCCGGGTGGCCCTTGGCGAGGTCGGCCGCGTGGGCGGCGAGCTTGTAGGTGACGACGCCGACCTTGACGTCGTCGCGGTCGGGCAGGCCGAGGTGCTCCTTGGGGGTGACGTAGCAGAGCATCGCCGTGCCGTACCAGCCGATCTGCGCCGCGCCGATGCCGCTGGTGATGTGGTCGTAGCCCGGCGCGATGTCGGTGACGAGCGGGCCGAGGGTGTAGAACGGCGCCTCTCCGCAGGCCTCGAGCTGCTTGTCCATGTTCTCCTTGATCTTGTGCATCGGCACATGGCCGGGGCCCTCGATCATCACCTGGACGTCCTGCGCCCAGGCGCGCTTGGTGAGCTCGCCGAGGGTGTAGAGTTCGGCGAACTGGGCCTCGTCGTTGGCGTCGGCGATCGAGCCGGGGCGCAGGCCGTCGCCGAGCGAGTAGGCGATGTCGTAGGCCTTCATGATGTCGGTGATCTCGTCGAAGCGTTCGTAGAGGAACGATTCCTTGTGATGCGCGAGGCACCACTTGGCCATGATCGAGCCGCCGCGGCTGACGATGCCGGTGACGCGCTTCGCCGTCATCGGGACGTAGGGCAGGCGCACGCCGGCGTGGATGGTGAAGTAGTCGACGCCCTGCTCGGCCTGTTCGATCAGCGTGTCGCGGAAGATCTCCCAGGTGAGGTCTTCGGCAATGCCGCCGACTTTCTCGAGCGCCTGATAGATGGGCACGGTGCCGATGGGGACGGGGCTGTTGCGGATGATCCATTCGCGGGTGTCGTGGATGTTGCGCCCCGTGCTGAGGTCCATGACGGTGTCGGCGCCCCAGCGGATCGACCAGACCATCTTGTCCACTTCGGATGCGACGTCGCTGGCCACGGCGGAATTGCCGATGTTGGCGTTGATCTTGACCAGGAAGTTGCGGCCGATGGCCATCGGCTCGGCTTCCGGGTGGTTGACGTTGGAGGGGATGATCGCGCGGCCGCGGGCGACCTCGTCACGGACGAATTCGGGGGTGACGTAGTCGGGGATCTCGGCGCCCCAGTCCTGCCCGTCGCGTTGGTGCGCGATCTGCGCGCGGCCGAGATTCTCGCGCTCGGCGACATATTCCATCTCGGGCGTGATGATGCCGCGGCGGGCGTAATGCATCTGGCTGATGTTGCCGCCTGCCTTTGCCCGGAGGGGGCGGCGGAGCGCGGTCGGGAACGGGGGCACGCCGCCGGAGCGGTCGGGGCCGAGTTGGCCGTTGTCTTCCGGCTTCACTTCGCGCGGTTCGTATTCCTCGACGTCTCCGCGGGCGAGCTGCCAGTCGCGGCGCAGCGGCGGGAGGCCCTTGCGGATGTCGATCTGCGCCTCGGGGTCGGTGTAGGGGCCCGATGTGTCATAGACCCGCACCGGTTCCTCCCCGCCCTCCAGCGCAATCTCGCGCATGGCGACGCGGCGCGGGCCGACGTGGATCTTCTTCGAGCCGCGGATCGGGCCGGTGGTGACGCCGATTTCGAACTGGGAATTGATGTCGGCCATGGAAACTCGCTCTCCGTTCAATCGGAGCGAGGCCACGGATTCCTGGAGCGAAAGCCGTTCCCTCCCTCCGCCCGTATTACCGGGATCAGGTTCGACGGGTCGCGGCATATTCCGCTCTCAACCTGCGTTCGCGCGTCAGGCTCCCCGGGGATGCGGCGCAACCTAGGCGATCGGTCGCAGCCCGTCCAGCCGTGCGTGCAGGTCATCGAATCCGCGAGGAACGGAGTGGGCCCGCACGCATTGTGTGACCGAGCGACCGGAGGGTTGCGTCTTCGTCCACCCTTCCGGCCTCTGTTCTCAGGAGCCATGGCAGAATGAAGATCGCACAGATCGCACCCTTGATGGAAAGCGTGCCGCCCAAGCTCTATGGCGGTACCGAACGTATCGTAGCCTACATCACCGAAGAACTCGTGCGGCAGGGCCACGAGGTCACGCTGTTCGCCAGCGCCGACTCGACGACTTCGGCCGAACTCGTCCCCATTTGCGAGACGGCCCTGCGGCTCGACCCGCAAGTGCGCGATCCGCTCCCCCACCACCTCGCCCTGCTCGACGAGGTCCAGAGGCGGGCGGCGGAGTTCGACGTCCTCCATTTCCATATCGACCTGGTCCACGGTCCGCTGGTCAGGACCCTGGGCGTTCCCACGGTGACGACGCTGCACGGCCGGCTCGACCTGCCCGACCTGCAGCCCTATTATCGAACCTTCGGCGACTTGCCGCTGGTGTCGATCTCGAACGACCAGCGGCGGCCGCTGCCGCCGGTCAACTGGGCGGGAACGGTCCACCACGGCCTTCCCCGCGACGTGCTGGCGCCGACCTTCGCGCCGAAGGGGGACTACCTCGCCTTCCTCGGCCGGATCTCGCCCGAGAAGCGGCCCGACCGGGCCATCGCGATTGCCGCGGCGGCGGGCATGAAGCTCAAGATCGCGGCCAAGATCGACAAGGCGGACCAGCTCTACTGGGACGAGGTGATCGCCCCGATGGTCCGCGCCTATCCCGATATCGAGTTCGTCGGCGAAATCGGCGAGGCGCAGAAGGTCGAGTTCCTCGGCAACGCGCGCGCGCTGCTGTTTCCGATCGACTGGCCCGAACCGTTCGGCCTGGTCATGATCGAGGCGATGGCCTGCGCGACCCCGACGATCGCCTTCCGCTGCGGCTCCGTCCCCGAAGTGATCGATGAAGGCGAATCGGGCTTCATCGTCGACAACGTCGAGGAAGCGGTCGAAGCGGTCGCGCAGCTCGATCACCTCGACCGCCGGCGCGTGCGCCAGACGTTCAACCGCCGTTTTACGGCCGAGCGCATGGTCGACGACTATCTCGCGATCTATCGGCAGCTTGCCGGCATGCCGGCCGAGATCGCGCCCATGCGCCTCGGCGCGGACAAGGTCGATTTGCCGATCATGGCCTGATCGGCGAAAACACACGAACCAAGTAACGGGAGTGATTACGGGATGGACGCATCTGCGACCCCCCGCGGGGTGGACGCTACCATCGAGGACGAGGACGCGGGCGCGAGCCCCGAACGGTTCGCGATACCAGCCGCCGCCTCGCTGCACGAGCGGCGCCCACGCACGTTGAAGCACGGCGACACGTTCGCCGTGTTCGACCACAGCGGCGACGCGATCGCCGGCCCCGGCAGCCCCGAGGGCATCTATCACCGCGACACCCGGCACCTGTCGCACCTGCACCTCACGCTCAGCGGAGCGCGGCCGATCCTGCTGAGCTCGTCGCTGCGCGACGACAACATCGCGCTCCTCTGCGATCTCAGCAATCCGGACCTGTCCGACGAGCACGGGAAGACAGTGCTCAGCAACGACCTGATCCACATCCGCCGCGTGCGGTTCCTGTGGCAAGGCGCAATGTACGAACGCCTGACCGTCGGAAACTACGACAGCGTAGCGCACAGCCTGTCGCTCGAGCTCTATTTCGAAAGCGACTTCGCCGACCTGTTCGAGGTGCGCGGCAGCAAGCGCGAACGGCGCGGGACGCTCCACGAGCCGACGGTCGAAGCCGACCGGGTTCGGCTGGCCTACGACGGGCTCGACGGCGTCCATCGGGCAACCGTCATCCGCTTCGAGCCCGAGCCGTACTCGATCGCCGCCAACCGGGCGCAGTTCCGCCTCGACCTCGAACCGCGTTCGCGCAAGACGCTGATCGTGCGGATAAGCTGCGGCGAGGTCGAGGAAGGCGCATCGCTCCGCCGGGAGCTGATCCGCGCCTATCGCAGCGCCCGCCGGAACCTGCGTAATTCCTCCTCCCGCGCCGCTTCGATCCTGTCGTCGAACGAGGTATTCAACCGCTCGGCCCAGCGTTCCGTGGCGGACACCTACATGCTGATCACGGAGACGCCGTATGGGCCCTATCCCTACGCCGGCATCCCGTGGTTCAGCACGGTCTTCGGGCGCGACGCGCTGATCACCGCGCTCGAGACGATGTGGCTCGATCCCGAGATCGCCCGCGGCGTGCTGCGCTATCTCGCGGTGCACCAGGCACGCGAGTTCGATCCGGTCGCCGATGCCGAGCCGGGAAAGATCCTGCACGAAGTCCGCCAGGGGGAAATGGCGGAACTGGGCGAGGTTCCGTTCCGCCACTATTACGGCAGCATCGATTCCACGCCGCTGTTCGTGATGACCGCCGGCGCCTATCTCGAGCGGACGGGCGATACCGCGCTGCTCGAGACGCTATGGCCGAATATCGAGGCGGCGCTGAACTGGATCGAACAGCACGGCGACCGGGATAGCGACGGTTATGTCGAATACGGCCGCCATACGGACGAAGGCCTGATCAATCAGGGCTGGAAGGACAGCCACGATTCGATCTTCCACGCGGACGGATCGCTCGCGGCCGGTCCCATCGCCCTCGCCGAAGTGCAGGCCTACGTCTACGGCGCCTGGCAGGCTGCCGCGAGCATACTGTCGAGCCTCGGCAACATCGAGGGCGCGGCAGTCTACCGCATGAAGGCGGAGGCGCTGCGCGACCGTTTCGACCGCGACTTCTTCGACGAGGAGCTGGGCACCTACGTCCTTGCGCTCGACGGACGCAAACAGCCGTGCCGTGTCAAGTCGTCGAACGCGGGCCACGTGCTGTTCACCGGCCTGGCCTTCCCCGAACGCGCGCTGCAGACGGCGCGCACCCTGATGGAACCGGCATCGTTCTCCGGCTGGGGCATCCGCACGATCGCCGCGGGGCAGCCGCGCTACAACCCGATGAGCTACCACAACGGATCGATCTGGCCGCACGAGAACGCGATCATCGCCGCCGGGCTGTCGCGTTACGGCTTCCGCAGAGAGGCCACGGCGGTGTTCGAAGGGCTGTTCGCCGCCTCGACCTACGTCGACCTGCGGCGCCTGCCGGAGCTGTTCTGCGGCTTCGCCCGCAGGCCGGCGCAGGGACCCACCTTCTATCCGGTGTCGTGCATTCCGCAGGCCTGGGCGGCGGCGGCGCCGCTGTTCCTGATCCAGTCGAGCCTGGGCCTGTCGCTCGACGGCGCCGCAGGGCAGATCGCGTTCGACGAGCCCCATCTCCCCGAATTCCTCGACGATGTCCTTCTGCGCAATCTGACCGTCGGCGAAGGCCGCGCGGACATCATGCTGCACCGGTCGGGGAACAAGGTGCTGGTCGACGTCCGCAAGCGCGAAGGCGACGTGCGGGTGATCACGCGGGTCTGAAAGCGCCGGCCGCCCCGCTGGTGTGGGGCGGCCGGCGCCGGATCTTGCGTCAGGCCCCGCCCGCGGCGATCCAGTCGTCGATCTTCTTCTCCAGCACCGGCATCGGCAGCGGGCCGGTCCCGAGCACCTGGGCGTGGAATGCCTTGATGTCGAAGTTGTCGCCCAGCGCGGTTTCGGCCTTCTCGCGCAGTTCCTGGATCTTGAGCGCGCCGATCTTGTAGGCGAGCGCCTGGCTCGGGATCGCGATGTAGCGCTCGACCTCGGCCACGACTTCGGTGCGGGTCATGCCCGAATTCTCGAGCATGAATGCGATCGCCTGATCGCGGGTCCAGCCCTTGGCGTGGATGCCGCTGTCGACCACCAGCCGCATGGCGCGAAGCTGTTCGTCCTGCAGCGTGCCGTAACGGTTCCAGGGATCGTCGAAGAAGCCCATCTCGTAACCGAGCGTCTCGGCGTAGAGGCCCCAGCCCTCGCTATAGGCGGTGTAGCCGCCGAAGCGCATGAAGGCGGGCAGCGCCTGGTTCTCCTGCGCGAGGCTGATCTGGAAGTGATGCCCCGGCGCGCCCTCGTGCAGATAGAGCGTGACGTTGCCCGTCGTCAGCCGGCTCGGCAGGTCGTAGGCGTTGAAGTAGAACGTGCCGGGCCGCGAGCCGTCGGGGGCGCCGGGCATGTACGATCCGCCGGCTTCGAACTTCTCGCGGAACGGCTCGTAGGGTTTGATCTCGAGCGGGGTCTTGGGGACGAGCGAGAAGTAGTCGCCGATCTTCGTGTCGACCTGCTTGCCGATGTCGTAATAGCTCTGCGTCAGCGCCTCGCGGCTCTCCGGCTTGAACTGCGGATCGGTGCGGACGTGGTCGAAGAATTCGTTGAGCGTTCCTTCGAAGCCGACTTCGGCCTTGATCTGCTCCATCCCGGTCTTGATCCGCTCGACCTCGCTGAGGCCGAGGTTGTGGACGTAGTCGGCGGTTAGCGGCAGCGTGGTCGTGCTCTCGATCATGTGCTCGTAGAGCTTGGCCCCGCCCTTCATTTGGCTGAGGCCGACGCTGTCGCGCGCCTGCGGGAGGTATTCGTCGCGCAAGTAGTCGCGCAGGCGCGTGTGGACGGCGTTGATCGCCCCGACCGAGGTGCGGTACTCCTCGGTCAGCCGCGCCTTGTCGGCATCGGAGATCCCCTCGGGGAACATCGTGACCGGCCCCCAGAGCGGCGATTCCTCGAGCGGCATGGCGAGCTGGGTATCGAGCTGCTCGATCACGTTGCCGATGGTCAGCTTGGTCTCGTAGACGCCGGCCGCCTGGCCTTCGCGGAACTTGGCGATCGAGCGGTCGATCAGCTCCACGTACTCGGCGTGGCGCTTGAGGTTGTTCTCGTAGTCCTCCAGCGTCTTGAACGGCGCCGCGCCCTGCCCGCTGGCGAAGGTCGGGTAGAACGTGTGGAAGCCGGAGAAGTGGTTGATCGGCCGCGTCTCGGTGAGCGCGAGAATCTCCGGCGTGTAGCCCTTGAGCGTTTCCTGCTGGTTGTATGCGAACACGTCGTAGGCGATGCGGTCGGTCTCGTTCAGCGCCGCGCGGTCGATCTGCCTCAGCGCGGCGAGGTTCTCGCGCGCATGGGCGACGGTCTGCGCGTTGTATTCGTCGGTCAGGAAGCCGCCGATCCGGTCGGCGTAGCGCATGTCGCCGCGGAACAGCGCGAAGATCGGGTTGAGCTTGAGATGCTTTTCGTCTGCCGCGGCGAACAGGGCGAAGAGCCGGTCGTGCTCCGACTGGGCATTGCTCGCGGCAGGTGCGGGCGGCGTATCGCTCTGGGCGAAAGCCGGTGCGGCGGGCACGGCGGCGGCGAGCGAAAGCGCGGTGGTCGCGGCGAGCGCGAGGCGAAGCTTGGTCATGCGAGATCTCCCCTGAATCGTTCTTATGTGGCCAGCGTTAGGACGGCTGCGCCATGATGGCGGGCGCGCTTCGATGAGCGGGGCCCGCCGGTCGACGAGCGGTTATTCGATCACCCGGCCGCGGACCATGACCCAGTCGACGTTCTCGAGCACGGTCGCGTCCTCCAGCGGGTTGCCGGCGACCGCGATGATGTCGGCCGAGTAGCCGGGGGCGAGGCGGCCGATCTCGTTCTCCATCTCGAGCACTTCGGCGGCCACGGTGGTCGCGCTGGCGAGCGCCTCGCGGCTCGACATGCCCTGGCCCATCATCAGGCGGAATTCCTGCGCGTTGCGGCCGTGCTCGAACACGCCCGAGTCGGTGCCGAAGGCGATCGTCACCCCGGCATCGCGCGCCTTGCCCATGAAGACCTTGGCGGCCTCGGCCACGGCGCGGACCTTCTCCTCCACCACCGGAGTGTAGGTGCCGGTGCCGAGCCGTTCGGAAATGCCCTGGAACGCCATCAGCGTGGGCACGAGCACGGTGCCGTTTTCCTTCATCGCCCGGATCGCGCCGTCGTCGACGTAGGTTCCGTGCTCGATCGTATCGATGCCCGCCACGCTCGCCGCCTCGATCCCGCGCGCGCCGTGGGCGTGGGCCATGACCTTGAGACCGAGCGAGTGGGCGGTGTCCGCGATCGCCTCCATCTCCTCGCTGGTGAAGTGCGCGCCGAGGCCGCGGCCCTGCTGGCTGAGCACCCCGCCGGTGGCGGTGATCTTGATCCAGTCGGCCCCGTTCTGGCTGGCGCGGCGGACTTTCTCCGCGCATTCGACCGCGCCGGTGCAGGCGTAGCCGGAAGCGAGGATCTGGTTGATCTCGGGCCGGAAGCCGGTGACGTCGCCATGCCCGCCGACGATCGCGAGCGCCGGTCCGGCGGCGACGATCCGCGGACCGGTGATCATGCCTTCCTCCGTCCCGCGGCGCAGCGAGAAGCCGGAGTGCTGGCTGCTCCCCGCCTCGCGCACGGTGGTGAAGCCGGCGAGCGCGGTCAGCCGCGCGTTCTTGGCCCCTACGACCACGCCCCACTCTTCCGGTTCGACCGCTTCCTTCCAGAAGTCGCCGCCCGGGTCGCCGGTGAGATGGACGTGGAGGTCGATCAGGCCCGGCAGCACGGTCTTGTCGGTCAGCGCAACGACTTCGACCCCGGCGGGCGCCGGCTGGATGCCGTCGGCGATCGAGACGATGCGGCCGTCGGTCACCGTGATGGTGGACGGGCCGCGCGGCTCGCTCGCGGCATCGGTGACGACGGCGCCTGCATGGATCACGACGGTCTCGGCCAGCGCGGGCGTGGCGACCAGCGCACCGGCGGCGGCAAGCAGGGCTTTGATTTTCATATGGCGTCCTCTCCCTTTCCCGGCCTGATGCCCGCCCACGCGCCCGGGCGCAAGAGCGGCACGGCCTGCCGTTGCCCTCGGCGCGAGAGACTGTATGACCGGGGGCAGCCGGTTTCAGTTGAAAGGAATTTCCCCGCATGCCCCGCAAGCTGCTTGCCCTTGCCGCCCTGCTCGGTTCCGCCTCGATCGCCGCCACCGCCGCCGCGCGGCCGATGACGCCCGAGGACGTGGCGAAGATGGAGAGCCTGGGCGAGTTGACGGTCTCGCCCGACGGCAGCCGCGTCGCCTTCACCACCGCGCGCCTGCCCGACGTGACCGAAGGCGAGGAGAACGGGACGACCCGGCAGCAGCTCAAGCTCGCCTATGGCCCCGACAGCGTGCGCGCCTTCCTGCCCGCCGACATGAACGTATCGACCGTCCGCTTCTCGCCCGACGGAACGATGATCAGCTTCCTCTACACCGCCGAGGACGAGAAGCGCGCGGTCTGGGGAATGCCGGTCGACGGCGGCGGGCACCGCAAGCTGGCCGAAGTCGCCGAGGCCGACGTGCGCGACTACGCCTGGTCGCCCGACGGCACGATGCTCTACCTGCTCGCCGCGGCCGCGCCCGACGAGGCGCTCGACAAGCGCAAGGAAGCCGGGTTCGACGCGGTCGTCTACGAAGAGGAAGCCAAGCTCAACCGCCTGTTCGCAGCGCGCGTCGGCGCGGAGCCCGACGCGGCACCGAAGGCAATTGCCGTGCCGGGTCACGTCAGCGCGATCCAGGTCGCGCCGGGCGGCAAGACCGCGATCGTCGAAAGCGCGCCCTCCCCGCGGGTCGACGACAGCTACACCTCCAAGCGGGTGCACGTGATCGACCTCGCCAGCGGGCGCGTGATCGAAGTGGTCGAAACGCCGGGCAAGCTGGGCGACGTCGAGATTTCGCCTGACGGCCGGCGCATCGCGCTGATCGCCGGGGTCGACGCGCACGATCCGGCGACGACCACGCTGCACCTCGCAGACGTCGCGACCGGCGAATACCGCGCGCTCAACGCGGGGGCTGCCGAGGCGGCGAACGATGCTGAATTCCTGCCCGACGGGCGGCTCGCCGCGATCGTCGACGTGGGCACGCAGAGCGTGCTGCGCATCTATTCGGCCGACGGAGCGCTGCTGGAGGAGCACGATCCGGGCGCGCTGATCCTGAGCGATCTGGAAGTCGGCGGGAACACGATCGCGGTCGAGGGTCACTCCCCCGAGCATCCACCCGAGCTGTTCGTGGTGGCCGACGGCCGGTTCACCCGCTGGACCCGGCACAACCCGTGGCTGGCCGAGATCGACATGGGCGAACAGCGCACCTTCACCTACACCGCGCGCGACGGGCAGGCGATCGAAGGCGTGCTGATCGAGCCGGTCGGCGGCCCCGCGCGCGGCGGATCGCCGGTGATCTTCGACGTCCACGGCGGGCCCGAAGCGCACGAAACGAACGGCTGGCAGACGCATTACAGCTCGCCCGGCCAGGTCGCGGCGGGCCAGGGCTACGCGGTGTTCATCCCGAACTACCGCGGGTCGACCGGCTACGGCGTCGCCTTCGCCAAGCAGCACCAGGCCGACTATGCGGGCAAGGAGTTCGACGACCTCGTCGACGGCAAGCGCGCGCTGGTCGAAGCCGGGATCGCCGATCCCGACCGGGTGGGCATCACCGGCGGCTCCTACGGCGGGTTCGCCACCGCCTGGGGCTCGACCTACTACTCGCAGGAATTCGCTGCGGGGGTCATGTTCGTCGGCATTTCCAACAACATCAGCAAGTTCGGCACGACCGACATTCCGAACGAGATGTACCTCGTGCACGAGCGCAAGTGGCCGTGGGAGGAATGGGATCACCTGCTCGAGCGCAGCCCGATCTATCACGTCGACAAGGCGGAGACCCCGCTGCTGATCATGCACGGCGACAGCGACACGCGCGTCTCGCCGACGCAGAGCTATGAGCTCTACCGCCACATCAAGACGCGCAAGCCCGATACGCCGGTGCGGCTGGTGCTCTATCCGGGCGAAGGCCACGGCAACTCAAAGGCCGCCGCGCGCTACGACTACAACGTGCGGATGATGGAGTGGTTCGACACCTACCTGAAGACCGGCGACCGCGACGCCCCGCTCCCCGCCCCGCGGCCGGAGCTGGCGATCGAGACGGCGGAGAAGTGATGGAAGGGGCGCGGTTTCGGCCGCGCCCCTTTTCCTTCGTTTAGAACGTGTAGCCGACGCCGAGTGCGGCGAAGAACTGGTCCGCGTCGCCGCGCAGGCTGGTGTACGGCGTGCGCTTGGCGTCGCCGAGCATCCGCGAATAGCCGCCGACGCCGAATAGCGAGATACCGCCGTTCGCGAGATTGCCGTCGAGATCCACCGCGAGCAGCGCCGTCGCGCCCGCCTTGGTGAAGCCGCCCTCCGCCTGATAGAGCGGCAGACCGCTGGCAGCGCTCTGCGTGGGCGAAACTGAGTAGTAGTAATCGGCGTAGCTGTCGTCGACGTACTCGGCGCTGAGCGCGAGCGCGCCGGCCATGCCGCGGCTGAGCGGCGTGAAGTAGGATACGCCGGGGCTCATCACCATGCCCTCGTGCGCGCCGGCCACGTCCCATCGCGCGTCGAGATTGAACGAGAGGCTGTCGTAGGGATTGAGCACGCCCGGGATGCTGATCCCCGCGCTCGGCCCGATCTCGATCGCGCGATCGAGTTCGCCCGCAGCCTCGACCACCGGGTCCTTGATCTTGTCGGCGCGATTGGAGTTGAGGCCCACCGCTACGCCCAGATCGAAGGCCACGCCTTCGTCCGGATCCGGGATAAAGTCGAGCGCCACGCCGCCGCCGCGCGGACTGATACCGACGGGCCCGATCTGCCCCATGACCATGGGCACCGGGAAGATCACATAGTCGTCCGACCCGTCGTAGCTCGGCGCGTACACCGCGCCTGCACCCACGGTCACCCAGTCGCCGTCGTAGACGGTAGTCTGCTCCGAGGGCGGCGGCCCCTCGCTCTCCTGCGCCAGGGCCGGGCAGGCGAGCACGGCAAGCGCGCCGCCTGCGGCCAGAAATGTGATTCTCATTGTAATGCAAATCCCCGCTATCGTTGAAGTTGCAACGTGCAACCGTGCGGCGCGTTCCTAGGGCCTTACGCCGCGCCCTGCCACTGCCGCACCGCTCGGCGCCGGTGCGTGGTCGGCGGACGCGGCGATTGCCCGGCTTGCGAAAGCGCCCTAGGCCAAGGGCATGAGCGGGCGCAGGGTGGACATTGCGATCGTCGGCGGCGGGCTCGCCGGGGGGCTGATCGCGCTGGCGCTGCATCGCCGGGATCCCGGCATGCCGGTGCTGCTGATCGAGCAGGGCGAGGTGCTGGGCGGCAACCACCGGTGGAGCTGGTTCGCCAGCGATCTCGACGCGGAGGGCGCGGCGCTGCTCGCACGGTTCCGCACGACTGCCTGGGACGGCTACGAGGTGCGCTTTCCCTCCTACGTGCGCGCACTGCGCACGCGGTACAGCTCGCTTTCCTCCGCCGAGTTCGACGCCGGGCTGCGGCGGGAGCTGCCCGAGGGTGCGATGCTGAGCGGGCGTGCGGTCGCGGCGCTCGATGCCGAGGGCGTGACACTGGCGAGCGGCGAGCGGATCGCGGCGCGCGCGGTGATCGACTGCCGCGGTTTCGTGCCCAGCGCGCAGCTGTGCGGCGGGTGGCAGGTCTTCATGGGCCGCCATCTGCGCACCGCGCGGCCCCACGGGATTGCCCGCCCGATCGTGATGGATGCCACGGTCGAACAGCGCGGCGGCTACCGCTTCGTCTACGTCCTCCCGCTCGGCGCCGACGAGCTGTTTATCGAGGATACCTATTACCAGGACAGGCCCGAGCTCGACCGCGGCGCGCTGTCCTCCCGCATCGACCGCTATTGCCTGCAGCACGGGTTCGAGGGCGAGATCCTCGGCGGCGAGACCGGTGTGCTGCCGGTGATCACCGGGGGCGACTTCGCCGCCTGGCAGCGCGAGGCGGCCGTGGCGGGCGTCGCCCGCGCCGGCGCGCGAGGCGGGTTCCTCCATCCGCTGACGAGCTACACGCTGCCCTTTGCGGTCGAGACCGCGCTTGCCGTGGCCGCGGAGGCGCGGCTGCCGGGCGACCAACTCGCCGCCCTGATCGACGCCCGCGCGCGGCGTCTGTGGCGCCGCACGCGCTTCTACCGCCGCCTCGGTTCGATGCTGTTCGGAGCCGCCCGGCCGGAGGCACGCTACCGCGTGTTCGAGCGCTTCTACCACCTGCCCGAGGGGCTGGTCGAGCGCTTCTACGCCGCCCGGTCGACCGCGGCCGACAAGGCGCGCGTGCTGCTCGGCCGTCCGCCGGTTCCGGTGAGCCGTGCAATAGCCGCGCTTGCACGCAGGGGTGCGCCGCTGCAAGGTCCCCGCAGATGAGCGAATCCGAAACCCAGCCTTCGTTCCTTCCGGAGCTTTCCGGGGAAGAAGTGCAGGCCGCGCCCGCCCCGATGGGAAGCAAGCGCGCCTGCGTGATCGGGTCGGGCTTTGGCGGACTGGCGCTCGCCATCCGGCTGCAGTCGGCGGGGATCGCGACCACCGTGGTCGAGGCGCGCGACAAGCCCGGGGGGCGCGCCTACGTGTGGGAGCGCGAGGGCTTCACGTTCGACGCGGGGCCGACCGTCATTACCGATCCGGCCAGCCTGCGCGAGCTATGGACACTGTCGGGCCACGACATGGCCGAAGACGTCGAGCTGCTGAAAGTTGCCCCCTTCTACCGCCTCAACTGGCCCGACGGGGTGACCTTCGACTATTCGAACGACGAGGCGAGCCTCAACGCGGAGATCGCCAAGGTCAACGCCGCCGACGTCGCCGGCTACCAGGAATTTCTCGCCTATTCGGCGGGCGTCTATCGCGACGGTTATCAGCGGTTCGGCGCCGTGCCGTTCCTCGACTTCAAGTCGATGCTCAAGGCCGCGCCGACGCTGATCCAGCACCAGGCCTGGCGCTCGGTCTATTCGATGGTCTCGCGCTTCATCGAGGACGAGAAGCTGCGCGAGGCATTCAGCTTCCACACGCTTCTGGTCGGCGGCAATCCGATGACCGCGAGCGCGATCTACGCGCTGATCCACAAGCTGGAGAAGGACGGCGGCGTGTGGTGGGCGCGCGGCGGCACCAACCGGCTCGTCGCGGGCATGGTACGGCACTTCGAGCGGCTCGGCGGGACCGTGCGGCTGGGCGATGCGGTCACCCGCGTGCACACGATCGGCAACCGCGCGACCGAGGTCGAGACGGGCTGCGGCTGGCGCGAGAGCTTCGACGCGGTGGCCAGCAATGCCGATGTGATGCACACCTACCGCGACCTGCTGCGCGGCACCCGGCGCGGCGCGCACTATGCCCGCAAGCTCGCGCGCAAGCGGTTCTCGCCGAGCCTGTTCGTGGTCCACTTCGGGCTCGAGGGGACCTGGCCGGGCATCCCGCACCACACGATCCTGTTCGGCCCGCGCTACCGCGGCCTGCTGGCCGACATCTACGAGCACGGCGTGCTGCCGGCGGACTTCTCGATCTATCTCCACCACCCGACTGTGACCGACCCGGGCCTCGCGCCGCCGGGCCGCTCGACCTTCTACGCGCTGATCCCGGTGGCGCATCTCGGCAAGCTGGCGATAGACTGGGAGCAGATGGGCCCGGTGCTGGAGAAGCGCGTGCTCGATGAAGTCGGCCGGCGGCTGATCCCCGACATCCACGACCGGATCGTGACCAAGTTCCACTACGCCCCGCGCGATTTCGCGCTCGATCTCAATGCGCACCTCGGCAGCGCCTTCAGCCTCGAGCCGATCCTGACCCAGAGCGCATATTTCCGCGCCCATAACCGCGACGACGAGATCGGCAACTTCTACCTCGTCGGCGCCGGCACGCACCCGGGCGCCGGCATCCCCGGCGTCGTCGCCAGCGCCAAGGCCACGGCGGGACTGATGATCGGAGACCTGGCCGGATGATCCTCCGGCAGCGGTCTCGCCGGCAGGGATAGAGCGTCTGCGTGAATCATTGCCCAATGGGCCGCGCCGGGCCAAAGAGCGCGGCATGAACCGCCTTGCCGTCTATTGCGGGTCCGCGACGCCCGCCGATCCGCGTTACATCGAGCTGGCCCGTGAGGTCGGGCGCACCTTGGCGGAGCGGGGGATCGGGGTCGTCTATGGCGGCGGGCGGCTCGGGCTGATGGGAGCGGTGGCGAGCGGCGCGCTCGATGCCGGGGGCGAGGTGATCGGGGTGATCCCGGATGCGCTCGCCGGCAGCGAGGTGGCCAATACCGATTGCACCGAGCTCCACACCGTCACCGGCATGCACGAGCGCAAGCAGCGCTTCACCGACCTTTCCGACGGGTTCGTCACCATCCCGGGCGGCGTTGGAACGATGGACGAGCTGTGGGAAGCAGTGAGCTGGGCGCAGCTCGGCTATCACACCAAGCCCGTGGGCCTGCTCAACGCCTTCGGGTTCTACGATCATCTGATCGCGTTCAACCGGCACATGGCCGAAGTGGGTTTCGTCCGGCCCGCGCATCAGGGTATCGTCATCGCCGAACCGACTCTGCCCGCGCTGCTGGACCGGATGGCCGCTTACCGACCGCACACCCCGATCTTCCAGATGAAGGCGAGCGACCTGTGATCGCCGCGCGCCTTGCTGCCCCCTCTCGCTTGCGGGAGGGGCGCGAGACTTGGCGGCGCCAGCCGCCTAGTCGCAGCGGGGTGGGCCTTGCCGCCCATCCCCACCCCCGACCCCTCCCGCAAGCGGGAGGGGGGAAACCATGAGCCGCCCACGCCGGGTCGTG
>JAPSJS010000078.1 GCA_031178065.1 Altererythrobacter sp. | reverse complement strand
CGGGTTCCGGCCGCGTGGCGCGGCCCGCTGGCCCGTCTCGCCGCCGCCTGGCTCGCGCTCGTGCTCCTCACCGGCCGCGACTGGCTGGCGATGGCCGACAAGTGGTGGAACGTCTCGACTTACAACCACGTCCTGTTCGTCCCCCCGATCGTCGGATGGCTGGTGTGGAACCGCCGCCGCGAACTGGCGGAGCTGACGCCGCGCGCCTGGTGGCCCGGGCTGGCGCTGGTCGCGGGATCGCTGTTCCTCTGGCTGCTCGGCACGCTCGCGGGGCTCAACAGCGCGAGCCAGCTCGGCGCGGTCCTCGCGCTTCCTTCGGCCGTGATCGCGCTGCTCGGACCGCGGGTCGCGGCGGGGCTGGTGTTCCCGCTCGCCTACATGCTGTTCCTCGTGCCGTTCGGCGACGAGCTCGTGCCGACCCTGCAGATGGTGACCGCCGACATCGTCATCTGGCTCACGCATGCCAGCGGGATTCCCGCGGTGATCGAGGGCGTCTTCATCGACACGCCGGTCGGCCTGTTCGAAGTGGCCGAAGCCTGCTCGGGCGTGCAGTTCCTTGTCGCCATGCTCGCGCTCGGCGTGCTGATCGCGCAGACCTGCTTCCGGAGCTGGCCGCGCCGCACGGCGTTCCTTGCCTTCGCGCTGGCGCTGCCGATCCTCGCCAACGGCGTGCGCGCCTGGGGGACGATCTACATCGCGCAGTCGCAGGGGATCGCATTCGCCGAAGGGTTCGACCACATCGTCTACGGCTGGGTCTTCTTCGCCTTCGTCGTCGCCGTGCTGCTCGCCGTGTCATGGCGCTGGTTCGACCGCGAGCCGGACGAGCCGGCGATCGATCCCGAAGCGCTCCGCTGCTCGCCGTTCCTCGGCATGCTGGAGCGCGCCTCGCTCGGCGCTAACACGGCGCTTGGCGCGATCGTTGGGCTGGCGCTCGGCTTCGCCCTCTGGGCCACGCTCGCCTCGCGAGTCGAGGCGCAGGTGCCGCCGGCGATCGCCTTGCCCGAGGTCGCGGGTTGGCAGCAGCTCGCCTATGCACCTGAGGTCGCCTGGCAGCCGCGCGCAAGCGGTGCGGCGCACCGGCTGATCGGCCGCTACCGCAACGCCGCCGGGGACGAGATCGACGTGTTCTACGCGCTCTACCCGGCGCAGGACGACAGGCGCGACGCCTCGGCTTACGGGGAGGGCGCGCTCGTGCCCGAAACGCCGTGGCGCTGGCTGGAGCCGGGGCGGAGTTCGGCCGAGGCGGCGGGCGATGTCCTTCTCGCCTACGGGCGACTCGTCCGGGTTGCCGAGACGAGCTATCGCAAGGGCGATCTCACCACCGGCAGCGCGGCGCGGCTCAAGCTCGCGACCATGCGCGACCGGCTGCTGCTGCGCCGGCGCCCGACCGCGACGCTGATCCTCTCGGTCGAGGGCCGTCCGGCAGCCGAGGCCACGCAGGTCATCGATCGGTTCACCGCCGCGATCGGCGAGCGCGGCGCATGGATGGACCGCGTCGCCGGCCTGCGATAGAGGCCGCGCATGTGCGGCATCGCCGGGATCTTTCATTGCGGCATTCCCAAGCCGGTCGATCCGGAGCGGGTCGGCCGCATGTCCGACGCGCTCGCGCACCGCGGGCCTGACGGGTCGGGAATCTGGACCGGACCGGGCGTCGGGCTAGGCCATCGCCGCCTCTCGATCATCGATGTCGCGGGTTCGCCGCAGCCGATGCATTCGGCCGACGGGCGCGCGACGATCGTCTTCAACGGCGAAATCTACAACTACCGCGAGCTGCGGCGCGAGCTCGCGAGTGAAGGCGCGCAGTTCCGCACCGACGGCGACACCGAAGTGATCCTCGCCGCCTGGGCCCGCTGGGGCGTCGAGTGCCTGCCGCGCCTCCACGGCATGTTCGCCTTCGTGCTTTACGACGCACGCCGGCGCGAACTGCTGCTCGCGCGCGACCGCCTGGGGGTGAAGCCGCTGTTCATGGCGCACCTGAGCGACGGAAGCCTCGCCTTCGCCTCGGAGCTCAAGGGCCTGCTCGCGCACCCGCTGCTGCGGCGGGAGGCCGATCCGCTGGCGGTCGAGGACTATCTCGCCTGGGGCTACGTCCCCGACCACCGCTCGATCCTGAAGGGTGTCGAGAAGCTGCCGGCCGGCCACTACCGCGTGCTTCGGCACGAGACTTCCCCGCCGCCGCCGGTGCAGTGGTGGGATGTCGATTTCACCCGCCGCCGGTCGGGCTCGACCGCGGATCTTTCCGCCGAACTTCTGCACCACATGCGAGAGGCGGTGACATCGCGCATGGTCGCTGATGTGCCGCTAGGTGCCTTTCTGTCCGGTGGAGTGGATTCGTCCTCTGTGGTCGCGCTGATGGCGGAATCGAGCCGCGATCCGGTGAAGACCTGTTCGATCGGCTTCGACGTCGCGGCGCTCGACGAGACGGCCTATGCCGAGCAGGTCGCGCTGCGCTTCGGTACCGACCACCGCAGCCGCATGGTCGATCCCAACGACTTTTCCGCCGTCGACCGGCTCGCCGGCATGTTCGATGAGCCCTTCGCCGACGCCTCCGCGCTGCCGACCTGGCGCGTGTGTCAACTTGCGCGCGAGAAGGTGACAGTGGCGCTTTCCGGCGACGGAGCCGACGAAGCTTTCGCCGGCTACCGCCGCCAGATCTTCCATGCCCGCGAGGAGCAGGCGCGCGCTGTGCTCCCCGCCGCACTGCGGCGCCCGGTGTTCGGCGGCCTCGGCGCGATCTGGCCCAAGGCCGACTGGGCGCCGCGCCCGCTCCGCGCCAAGACGACCTTCCAGTCGCTCGCCGACGACGGGGCAGCGGGATACGCCCGCGCGCTCGGCATGGTTCCGCCGGAGCTCCGCGCGACACTCTATACGGACCGCTTTGCACGCGAGATCGGCGGCTACCGTGCCGAAGATCCGCTGGTGGAGATGATGCGCTCGGCGCCGGCCCGCAGCGGGCTCGACCGTGCGCAGTATGCCGATCTCAAGTTCTGGCTGCCCGGCGACATCCTGACCAAGGTCGACCGCACGAGCATGAACGTTGGTCTCGAAGCGCGCGAGCCGCTGCTCGACCACCGACTGATCGAGTTCGCCGCCCAGTTGCCGCAGCGCGAGCGGATCAGAGGGCGCCAGGGCAAGTGGCTGCTCAAGCACACGATGCGCCGCTACCTGCCCGATGACGTGCTCTTCCGCCCCAAGCAGGGCTTCGTCACGCCTATCGCGCAGTGGCTGCGCGGCCCGCTCGCCGGCGAAGCGCGCGCGATCGCGAGCGGTGCGCGGCTGGCCCGCACCGGCTGGTTCGACGAGATCCGGCTCGGCACGATCGCCGAGGCGCATATCGCCGGCCGCTCGGACCATTCGCGGCTCTTGTGGCAGCTCCTGATGCTCGACCGCTCGCTCGATCGGCTCGGTATATCGGGTTAGCGTCGCGCGATTTTTCGGGCGTGCCCCGGATCGGGACCGGCTGTCAGCAAAGTTAATTAATTGTTTGCCAATTGACTCGCGTGTCGATTACGCTTCCCGAAATCGGGGGGATGCCGCAGAAAAGCGGGGGGATCCTTATGGATCGTGTGAGTTCCGGAATAGAGAAAGCCGAACCCGAAACGGGCTCGGATCAGCCAGCTATTCCGCTTGGCGCAGGCGACGAGGCGCTGGTCGCGGAAAGCGCGCGGCACGCGGCGATCCCTGAAGGCCTGTTCCAGCTTCACGAGCTCGACGTCTTCTACGAGGACGAAACGCAGACCCTCTGGACCTACATGAACCCCGAAGGACGACCGAGCTTCACACCCACCATGCTCGGCGATTTCGAGAACTGGCAGGTCTATATCGAGCAGGGCTTCGGCCCGGAGAAAGTGCCGCTGCGCTTCCTCGTGCTCGGCAGCCGGGCGCCGGGCGTGTTCTGCTTCGGCGGCGACCTCGACCTCTTCCAGCGTCTGATCCGCGAGCGCAATCGCGCCGGGCTGGTGCGCTACGGCCATCGCTGCTGCAAGATCCTCCACCGCAACATCGCCTCGCTCGACCTGCCGATGCTGACCATCGGGCTGGTCGAGGGCGCGGCGCTCGGCGGCGGGTTCGAGGCGCTGCTGTCGTTCGACTACATCGTGGCCGAACGCGGCGCGACATTCGGCTTGCCGGAGATCATGTTCGGCCTGTTCCCGGGTATGGGGGCGCACGCACTGCTGAGCCGCAAGGTCGGCAGCGCGATGGCCGACCGGCTGATCGTCTCGAACGAGACTTATACCGCGGAGCAGATGTACGAGATCGGCCTGGTGCATCACCTCGCCGAGAACGGACAGGGCCTCGCCGCCTGTCGCGAATTCATCAAGAAGTCGGACCGCCGCCACGCCGGGCTGGTCAATTCGCGGCGGGCGATGAAGGTCGCCTGGAATCTCGAACTGGCGGAGCTGAACCGCATCACCGAGCTATGGGCGGATTCCGCGCTCCAGTTGCGCGAGCAGGACCTGAAAGTCATGGGCCGCCTCGTGGCCGCGCAAGCACGGCTCGCCAAGGCGGCCTGATAGCCCCTCTCCCCTTTTGGGGAGAGGGTTGGGAGAGGGGCGTGGTGAGACATTCCGTCCCGACCTATCCTGCTTCCCCTCTCAACTCCGGCTAGCGAGCAAGCTCGCAAGCCTGCGTATCTCTCCCCTGAAGGGGAGAGAGCGGATGTGAACCCAGCTAGCGGGCGTCGACCAGCACGACCTGCGCGTCGTCGATCGCCTCGACGACGATCTCCTCCTCGCCGGTCACGGCAATGCCGTCGCGCGGAGCGGCTTCGACGCCGTTCACGCGGATGCGGCCGTCGGGGGCGACGAGGTACTGGTGCCGCTCGCCCGAAGTGCGCCATGTCGCCGACTGCCCCGCGGCGAGGGTCGCAGCGGCCACTTTGGCGTCCGTGCGGATCGACAGGGCGTCATCCGCTTCGGGCGTGCCGCTGGCAACGATTTCGAACCCGCCCTCGCGCGCAGCCTTGGGGAACTCGCGCTGGCCCCATGAGGGCTGCTCGCCGCGCCGGTCCGGGACGATCCAGATCTGGAACAGCGTGGTCTCCTCGTCCTCAAGGTTGTACTCGGCGTGGGTGATGCCGGTGCCGGCGCTCATCACCTGGACGTCACCTGCGGCGGTGCGGCCCTGGTTGCCCAGGCTGTCCTTGTGGGTGATCGCGCCGGTGCGCACGAACGTCACGATCTCCATGTCGTTGTGCGGGTGCGGCGGGAAGCCGTTCTTTGCCGCGATGGTATCGTCGTTCCACACGCGGATCGCGCCCCAGCCCATGCGGTCGGGATCATGGTAGCTGGCGAAACTGAAATGATGGCGTGCATCGAGCCAGCCGTGGTCGGCCGCGCCCAGCGTGGCGAAAGGTCTCACGTCGATCATCGATATTCTCACCTCGGCGGGATGTTGTCGCCGGAATAGTCGATAAGTGGGGCTCGCCCGCAGCCTTTCAACCCTCGCTGCCGTGGCCCAGCGCCATGTAGTCGGCGCTCTGCATTTCCTCGAGCCGGCTGACCGTGCGGGCGAATTCGAAGCTGCCGTCCCCCGCGGGGTAGAGGCCCTCCGGCTCAGCATCGGCGGTTGCGAAGAGCTTGACCTTGAGCTCGTAAAGCGCGTCGACGAGCTTGGTGAAGCGGATCGCCTCGTTGCGGCGGTCGGGCCCCATGATCGGAATGCCGACCACGATCACTGTGTGATAGGCGCGCGCGATCGCGAGGTAGTCGGCCGCGCCGCGGTTTTCCCCACACAGGCGCTTGAAGCTGAACACGGCGACGCCCTTGAGGCTCTTGGGCACATGCAGCGTGCGCCCGCCCCCGAGATCGAGCTCGGCGCTCGGTACGTGCGCGGCATCTTCAGGCTTGTAGTCGGTCAGGCGGAAGAAAGCCTCGCGTACTTGCGCGGTCGCCTCGGGGCCGAGTGGCGTGTGCCAATTGTCGATCCCGCCCAGTCGATCGAGCCGGTAATCGACCGGGCCATTGAGCGGGACCACGTCCAGCTCCGCCTCGACCAGATCGATGAAGGGAAGGAACAGCGAGCGGTTGAGCCCGTCCTTGTAGAGGTCGCGCGGTGGCCGGTTACTGGTGGTGACCACGGTGACGCCCTCGTCGCGCATCAGCGCGGTGAACAGGCGGCTCATGATCGCGGCATCGGCGGTGTTGTTGACCACCATTTCGTCGAATGCGAGGCAGCGGACTTCGCGGGCGATGCGCGCGGCCGCCGGGGCGACCGGGTCGCCGCTCTCCTTCGCCCGTTCCTCGCGGATCAGCTTGTCGACTTCGAGCATGAAGGCATGGAAGTGGACCCGGCGCTTTTCCGCGATCCCCAGTGTCTCGACGAACAGGTCCATCAGCATCGACTTGCCGCGCCCGACGCCGCCCCACATGTAGATCCCGCGCGGAGGCGAGGGCTTGCGGCCGAGGAGACGGCCGAGGAAGCCGACGTTCTGTTCGGTTTCGAGGGCGCTCTGCAGCCGGTCGAGCGCTATTGCGGCAGTGCGCTGCTCGGCATCGGGGCGCAGCTCGCCCGCGGTGACCAGCGCTTCGTAGCGCGCAAGCATGCCGCTCACTTGCGGCTGGCCTTGCGCACTAGCCCGGTGAAGCCTGCCACGAGATGGTCGCCCTGCACGACCTCGCCGCGCAGGAACAGCAGGCGCCCCGTTTCGCGCAGAACCTCGACTACGGCATCCAGCGGCTGGTCCGGCTTGCCGGCGCCGATGAACTGGGTCGAAAGTTCGAGCGTCACCGCCGGGCCGGCATCGCCGTCGGTCAGCGCCCGCATCGCGGCAAACAGCGAAATATCGATCAGCGACAGCGTGACCGCGCCGTGGATCATCTCCTGCAGGTTGGTGTGCTTGCGCTCGGGAAACATGCGCAGGCGGCATTTGCTGCCCTCGGTGCGCACGAGCATCTCGCCCATGACCACAGGGTTGAAGCGCGTTTGATCGCGCAGGTTCCAGGTATGCCAGCCGGGATGATCGGGATGCTCCCGATAGTCGAAGACCGGCTCTTCCGCTTCCACGCCCGGATCAGATCTGGCGCTCGGCCAGCATCTTCTTGGTCTCGGCGATCGCCTTGGCCGGGTTGAGGCCCTTGGGGCACACGTTCGCGCAGTTCATGATCGTGTGGCAGCGATAGAGCCGGAACGGATCCTCGAGCTGGTCGAGGCGTTCGCCGGTCATCTCGTCGCGGCTGTCGGCGAGCCAGCGATATGCCTGGAGCAGGATCGCCGGGCCCAGGAACTTGTCCGAATTCCACCAGTAGCTGGGGCACGCGGTCGAGCAGCAGGCGCAGAGGATGCATTCGTAGAGGCCGTCGAGCTTCTCGCGCTGCTCGGGGCTCTGCAGCCGCTCCTTGCCGCTCGGCGTGGTCGAGACGGTCTGCAGCCAGGGCCGGATCGAGGCGTACTGCGCGTAGAAGTGCGTGAAGTCGGGGACGAGGTCCTTGACCACGTCCATGTGCGGCAGCGGCGTGATGCGGATCTCGCCCTTCAGATCCTCGATCGCGGTGGTGCAGGCGAGGCCGTTCTTGCCATTGAGGTTCATCGAGCAGGAACCGCAGATCCCCTCGCGGCACGAGCGGCGGAAGGTCAGCGTCGGATCGATCTCGTTCTTGATCTTGATCAGCGCGTCGAGGACCATCGGGCCGCAATCGTCGAGGTCGAGCTCGAACGTGTCGTAGCGCGGATTCTCGCCGCTGTCGGGATCGTAGCGGTAGATCTTGAACTTCTGGACCCGGTTGGCGCCCTCGGCACGGTGGGCGCGGCCCTTGCCGCTGATCTTCGAATTCTTCGGGAGGGTGAAGGTCGCCATTGCGTCCGCTGTCCTGCTGCGTTTCGCGGCCTATCTAACCGGTTCGGCGACAAGAGCAAGGTGAAGCGGGAGCGCAGGGCAAAGTTGAAAGGGCGCGATCTTCCGCGAAGATTGCGCTAGTGGGCGCACAAACATGGCAAAGCGGGAGCGCCAAGTTGCGCATGACGATCTACGATCTGGACGGCACGCTGCTGTCCGGTTCGACTTTCACACCTTTCCTGATCTCCGGCGCACGGCGACTCGCGACGTGGCGGCTCCTGCTGCTGCCGGTCTGGGTGGCGCTGATGATCGGACACAAGCTCGGGCTGATCGGCCGGACCGCGCTCAAGCATCGCGGAATGCGGGTGATGCTGGGACGTCCACAGCCGCAGCAGCTCGCCAAGGCGGCGCAGACCTTCGCCGAGGCGCGCGTTGCACGGCTGCATCCAGGTGCGCGGCGAGCCATGGAAGCCGACGTGCGCGAGGGACGCCGTGTCGTGATCGCGACCGCCGCCTACCTGCTCTACGCCGAGCACATCGCTCGGCTGCTCGAGGTGGAGGAGATCATCGCCAGCCACTGGGCGCTCGAAGGCGAGATGCAGCCCAACTGCTACGGGCCGGAGAAGCTGGCGCGGGTGCAGGCGTGGCTGGCGGAGCGCGGCATTGCGCGTGAGGATCTGCACCTGCGGTTCGTCAGCGACAGCTTCGCCGATGCGCCGCTACTCGACTGGGCCGACGAGGGCTGGTTCGTGACCGCGCGACCCAAGAGCGCCGGGCGTGCCGAGCGGAGGGGCTGGCGCCCGGTCGACTTCACTCGCTGAGCTTTCCGCCGTCAGATCGCGCAGGACTAGTGCGATGTGGCGGTCCCAGCGGAACGTGCGCTCCGCATAAAGGCGCGCGGCGCCGGCCATCGCGCGGCGTTCGTCCGGGCCCGAGAGCAGGCGGTGCAGGGCGCTGCGCAGCTCGCCGTGGTCGGTGCCGTCGACCGCAATGCCGCTGACATCGCATTCGATCAGCTCGATCGCGCCGCCCGCCTTTCCGAGAACGACGGCGGTTTCCGCCGCCATGGCATCGGCGATGGCGATGCCGAACCCCTCGAAATCACGTCCGTCGTCAATCTCGATCTGCGGATGGAGGAAGATGTCGGCCTGGGCGTAGAGCGCCGCAACCCGCTCGGCCGGCATGAAGCCCGCCACTTCCACCATGTCGCCGAGCGCGAAATCCTCGACGAGCTGCTGCACTTCGGCCAGGGCCGGACCCCGACCGCCGATGATGTAGCGGAACGGCAGCCCCTGATCGCGCAGTTCGGCCAGGGCGCGAACGCATGCGGCGATGTTCTTGCGCGGCTCCAGGCGGCACAGCGAGAAGATCAGCGGCGGATCGTTCTCGGCCACCGATCCATGCGTGGCGCAATCGCCTGGGCTGTCTCCGAGCCCGTTCCAGGCGACGACCGGCTCCGGCAGACCCTCGCCCAGCCGCGCGCGGAGCTTCGCCGCGCTGTAGCCGCTGACGGTCACGATCGCGCGCGCGCGGCGTGCGACCATGCGCATGAGCTGCTTCGTACGCGTGCCGCCGTACATGAACTCGCGGCCGTGGAAGGTGGTGACGTAGGGAAGGCCGGTCAGCATCGGCAGGATCGAGGTGCGCCAGGTGGTGCCGTGCACCAGGAAAGGCGCGCCGTTCCGGGCCCTTTCGTGCCGCATGGCTGCGCGCAGGCGAAGTGGCATCAGCGGCGACTTGGGTCGGCCGACGTCGACCAGCGCGACCGGTCCGACGCGCATGCGCCGCGGGCCCAGCGCCGTCTGTGTGAACACCGTCACGTCTGCGCCGGCTTCGGCATAGGCTTCGGCCACGCCTTCGGCGTAGGTCTGCATGCCGCCTTCTTCGGCAGCATAGCCTTTCGCCATGACCCAGATGCGCTGGCCGTCGAGCCGCGCCGGTTTCAGGCTCGTTTCGTGCTGAATGACGAGTTCTCTTCCATGAAAGACGTGACGGCGGCCGCGGCCCTTATCGCGGCCGACTGTGCGCCTGTCGAGAACGTATCGGCTAAAAGTTCC
>JAPSJS010000032.1 GCA_031178065.1 Altererythrobacter sp. | reverse complement strand
CCCGAGCAGGGCGAGGATGTTGGCGTGGCTGGCGCGCTGGACGGCCGCGATCTGGCCTTCGATTTCCTCGGTCGATTCGCGGGTCCGCTTGGCGAGCTCCTTGATCTCGTTGGCGACGACCGCGAACCCGGCGCCGACCGGCCCGGCGCGGCTCGCCTCGATCGTGGCGTTGAGCGCGAGAATGTTGGTCTGCTCCGCGATCGCGTGGATCAGGCTCACGATCTCGCCGATCTGCGTCGCGGCGCCGGCGAGTTCGTCCGTGGTCGCGTCGACCGCCTCGACCGAGGCGAGCGAATGGCGCGCCCGCTCGGCGGAACTCGCGGCCTGATTACCGATCTCGCGGACCGAGGATGCGAACTGGTCGCCGGTCGCAGCGGCCATGGCGACGCCGCGGTTGGTCTCGTCCATCGAGCCGGCGACCTGGTCCACGTGCGCCGCGGCCTGTTCGGCGGACTGTGCCATTTCGCCGGCGGTCGTCTGGAGCTGCTTGGACGCGGCGCCGATTCCGCCGACGACTTCGCCGACGGTCTGCTCGAAACGTGTCGCGAGGTCGCGCAGCAGGGCCGCTTGGCGGTCGCGGGCGGCGAGCTTCTCTTCCGAGCGGCGCGCGGCATCCTCCTGCAGCTTGGCGAGTTCGCGGGCGCTCTGCCGGAACACCGTGAGCGCGCGCGCCATTTCGCCGATCTCGTCGCTGCGTGCGGTGCCGGGGATGGTGACCGACTGGTCGCCGGCGGCGAGCGCTGTCATCGAGGCGGTGATCTCGCGGATCGCGGCCGCGACCTGCCGCACCATGAAGCCCGCGCCGATCAGTGCGAGCACGACGCAGCCGGCGATCAGGCCGACGATTACGGCCGAGAGGGTGCGGTTGAGTTCCGCTAGATCGGCGCGCGCATCGCGCGTCCGGGCGGCGAGCGTCGCCTCGACCTCGCGTGCCTGCCCGGCCAGCAGTTCGCCGCTCACGTCGATCGCATCCGCGAGCGCGACCGCGCTGGGCGAAGGGCCGTAAGCGGCGATCGAGCTCTCCAGCGCGTCGAGCTCGGCCTCGAACCCGTCGACCTGCACGTCGAGCCAGGCGATCGCTTCCATGCTCTCGGGATCGATGTCGGCCGCGCCGTCGCGCGTTTCGGCGAGGCGGTGGCGCGCGCCGGCCAGAGTCTCGCGGGCGCGGGCGATCTCGCTCGGATCGCCGGTGACGGCATAGCGCGACGAGTAGTAGCGGCTTTCCGCGATCGCGGTGGTGAGCTCCGATGCGGCTAGCGACCCGCCGGCGAAGACGGAGGCCTCGTCGTTGCGGACCGTCAACTGGTAGAAGGCTGCGCCGAGCACCACGCCGAGCGCCAGCAGCAGGGCGACGAAGAACAGCGCGAACAGGCGGATGCGCCCCGCGATCGTGCCGGTAGCGCGGGCCCATAACGCGCGTGGGCCGTCGAAGGCGGGCAGGCGCTTGCGGCCTGCGTCCGCAGTCCAGCGACCGGTGGTTTCGAGCAAACTGACGTCCCCCTGTGCGACCAGCCGATGCGGCCGGAGCGGGGCGGATGGACGGCGATCTTTTCCGCAGTGTGACGCCGGCGTTAACTAATCGGTCAGACCAGCCCGAGCCGGATCAGCCGGTTCATCATCTTGCCCGGCAGCACGTCGCCGGCATCCTCGCCTTCGGGGAGGTCCCGCGGCGCATCGGCATCGGCGAGATAGCGCCAGCCCTGATGGGCGCGTTTGGGGCGCGGGTCGACCCGGATCAGCTTCGGCGCGAGTCGGATCGTCCAGCGCCCGTCGTCCTCGCGCTTCTCGAAGCCGAGGATCTCGCTGCGCGCGACCAGCGCGTGGTCCATGATCCAGAAGAGCGAGCCGCCGACCATCTCCTCGTGCCGCTTGGGCAGATAACGCGTGGTCATGTGCGCCTCCGCACCGTGCTCGACCCACTCGCGCAAGCTGTCGAGGCTCTTCGAGCGGTAGGCGATCTTGGTCATGTGGAGCGGCATGGCAATGGAGATAGGCGCAATTGCCGCCCGCGCAACTCAGCCGACCAGTCCGCTCCACACCGCAAGACCGAGGAAGGCGAAGAAGCCCATCGAATCGGTAATCATCGTGACGAAGACGGAACTCGCCACCGCCGGGTCCTGCTTCAGCCGGTCGAAGATCACCGGCACCAGCACCCCCGCGAGCCCCGCCACGACGATGTTGATCACCATCGCCGCGGCGATCACCACGCCGAGCATGGGCATGAAGATGATCCCGGTGGCGATCCCGATCAATACCGCGATCGTCACCCCGTTGAGCACGGCGACGCGCATTTCGCGCCACAGGATGCGGCCGGTGTTGGCCTGGGTGAGCTGGTTCATCGCGATCGCGCGCACGGCCACCGCCATCGTCTGCGTGCCCGCATTGCCGCCGATGCTGGCGACGATCGGCATGAGCACGGCCAGCGCGACGAGCTGCTCGATCGCGGCGCCGAACATGGCGATGATCAGGCTCGCGATCAGCGCCGTGCCGAGATTGGCGATCAGCCAGCGCACGCGCGCGGTATAGGCGTCGCGGATCGGTTCGTTGATGTCGCCGTCGCCCGCGCCGGAGAGCAGCAGCACGTCCTCGCCCGCTTCTTCGGAGATGATGTGGACCACGTCGTCCACCGTCATCTGCCCAACCAGCCGCCCGTTCTCGTCGACCACCGCGGCCGAGATCAGCGCGTATTTCTGGAACATCAGCGCGACTTCTTCCTGATCCATCGTGACCGGGATCAACGTCTGGTCGCGCTTCATCACGTCGGTCAGCGCCACGCTGCGCGGGGTGCGCAGGATCCAGCTCAGAGCGCAGGTGCCGACCGGATGGTGCGCGTGGTCGACCACGTAGACTTCCCAGAAATCGTTCGTCAGGTCGCCTTCCTCGCGCAGGAAGTCGATCAGATCGCCGACGGTCATGTGCTCGGGCACCGCCACGAAATCGCGGCTCATCAGGCGCCCGGCGGTCTCCTCCGGATAGGAGAGCGCGCTTTCGATCGCGGCGCGGTCCTCCGCATCCATCGCGGCGAGGACGGCGCGCTGCTCCTCAGGCCCCAGGTCCTCAATGAGCTGGACCGCGTCGTCGGTCTCGAGCTGTTCGGCGATGGCGGCGACCGCGCCCGCGGGCAGCGCCTCCAGCATGTCGTCGCGGACGTAGTCGTTGAGCTCGGCGATGACTTCCGAGCTCATCAGGTCGGTGATCGCGGCGGTAAGCTCGCGCCGTTCGTCGCGCTCCAGCAGCTCGAGAAGGTCGGCGATGTCGGCGGGGTGAAGCGGCTCGACGAGGTCGTAGACCGCGCCCTTGTCGCCGTCCTCCAGCGCGTCGCGCACCGAGCGGATATAGTCCGGCTTCAGCCGGTTTTCCTCGTCGTGGCGTTCGTCATCGAGGCGGTCGTCGGGGCGCGCGCCGTCTTCCCCCGAGCCGCCAGCAAGCGGCGGATCGGTCGGCCTGATCTCGTCCTCGCGCGTCTCGTCCGCCATGCGCCCGCTCTACGGCCCGAGCGCGCAAAAGCAAGCGCGCGCGGGGTGACTTTGCGTCTTGAGTGCCTATACCGGCGCGAACACGAATTAGGAGACACGATTCCATGGCCGACCAGACGCTCACCCTCACACTCGAGACCGGTAATGGGGAGGGTGGCGACGTCGTGATCAAGCTGCGGCCCGATCTCGCGCCCGGCCATGTCGAGCGGATCACGGAGCTCGCCAGGGAGGGCTTCTACGATGGCGTCGTGTTCCACCGCGTGATCCCCGGCTTCATGGCGCAGGGCGGCGACCCGACCGGCACCGGCATGAGCGGCAGCGACAAGCCCGACCTCAAGGCCGAGTTCAATTCCGAGCCGCACGTGCGCGGCACGTGCTCGATGGCCCGCACCCAGGTGCCCGACAGCGCCAACAGCCAGTTCTTCATCTGCTTCGACGACGCCCATTTCCTCGACGGGCAGTACACCGTCTGGGGCCAGGTCGAGAGCGGCATGGAGCACGTCGACGCGCTGCCCAAGGGCGAGCCGCCGCGCGAGCCGGGCAAGATCGTCAAGGCGACCGTCGCCTGATTGCCATGGCCCGTGCATTGCGGGCCTGTGTCGGGGCGGGGGCAGCGCTGCTGCTCTCCGCCTGCGCCACCGACCTGACCCAGGCGCGCAGCCCCTGCCTCTACGAGCCGGGCGGCTGGTGCGGCTTCACGCGCGAGCTGGCGGAGGAGAGCTGGCAATACGCGCAGCTCTCCAACAACAGCTACAAGGACGAGGAGGAGTTCGCCCATCCGCCGGGCGACTTCGTGCAGGCGGGCGAGCCGCATGAGCTCGAATCGGGCTACGCCTACGTCATCTACGACCGCTACGAGCCGGGCGGCGAGACCGGAGAGCCGAAGCTGGCCGAACGCGTGATCGCCTTCCGCGGCACCGAGATGGACAGCGTTGCCGACTGGGTGCTCGGCAATATCGGCGAGCTTCACAACGACCGCGGGTGGGATACTTACGCAACCCATCGCAAGATGCTGGACGAGCAGGGACTCGACGCGGTGCCGCTAAGGCTGACCGGCCACTCGCTCGGCGGCGCGATCGCGGCTTACGTGGCTCTGCGCGAGCCGCGCGCCACGTCCTACGCCTTCAACCAGTCGCCGCGCTTCTCGACGCCGGAGCAACCGACCCGCAGCCGGCGCGTCACCGTTTCGGAACGCGGCGAGGCGCTGCGGGGCCTGCCGACCGGCGACGCCGTGTTCCTGCAGGACCGGCTGGTCGTCAACTGCCGCCCGAACGGCGCCCCGTGGAAGGACCACTCGGTCCGCAAGCTCGCCGAATGCCTCACCTGGATCGCCGCCTACGGCAATCCCGAGGCGCTCGATTCGATCCGCGAAAATGCTATTCCGAAGCCCGCGGTCGAATGCGGCCCGCCCGACAAGCGGCATCCCGGCGCGACCCCGCCGGAAGGCCTCTGCCGCCACAACACGCGCATCGAAGAGGACTGACCTGGGGCCGCCCTAGAGCTTCGCCTTCACCAACCAGTCGTGGAACAGGCGCACCGGGCGTTCCTCCAGCGCAGTGGGCTTGCACACGAACCAGTAGCTGTAGGGGCTTTCGACCTCGACGTCGTAGAGGTTGGTCAGGCGGCGGTCGGACGCGCGGCGGAAGTGGTCGTCGTGCATGATCGCGATACCGAGGCCCTGCGCGGCGGCTTCCAGGATCAACTGGCCCGAATCGAAATGATCGATCGCGGCCGGTTCGAGATCGTCGAGCCCGTGCGCGCGCTTCCACGCCTCAAAGCTGGCGGGCAGTTCGGTGTGGATCAGGAAGGTCTGTTTCGAGAGCAGATCCGCATCGGGCGTTTCGCCCAGCGCCTCGGCGACCTCCACGCGGCAGATCGCGTGAACCTTGTTGTAGTCGAGCCGCACCGCATGGAGCGACCGGTCCGGCCCGCGCGAAAGGATGATCGCAGCGTCGAGCGTGTCGCCGACGCGCGATTCCAGATGCGGCCCGGTGTCGATGTCGATGTGCAGCCGCGGGTGCAGCTCGCGCAGCTCGGCCAGGCGCGGGAACAGCCGCTGGCTGCCGAACAGCGGCAGCACGCCGAGGTGGAGGCGCAGCAGAGAGAGGTTTTCCGACTGCCCCTCCACCGCACGCGCCAGCGCTTCGAAATGGGGGCTCACCGCCTCGTAAAAGTGGTGCCCCTCGTCGGTGAGCTGCATCGCCTGCCGTGCGCGGGTGAACAGCTTCTTGCCGACGAATTCCTCGAGATTGCCGATCCGGCGCGAGAGCGCGGAGGGGCTGAGGCCGATCTCGTCGGCCGCCGCGCGGGCGGAGCCGAGGCGGACGGTGCGCATGAACGCTTCCAGCGCGCGCAGGGGCGGAAGGCGACGGGTCGGTTTTGCCATTAGTCGACTGCCGGCGCTTCCTCGGGCGGGTGGAGGCGCAGCCGTGTGACATGCCTCGCATCGCCGGCGGTAACCTCGATGCACCAGCCGCTCGGGTGCCTGACCACCGTGCCGACCGGCGGCACTTGCTCGGCCAGGATGAACGTCAGACCGCCCAGCGTATCGACCGACTCCTCGACTTCTGCAAGGCGCGGGTCGACCTGCTTGGCCACATCGTCGAGCTCGGCGCGCGCATCGCAGTCCCACATGCCTTCGCCGATCGGGACGATCCATTGCTCGGGCATCTCGTCATGCTCGTCCTCGATCTCGCCGACGATCTCTTCCACCAGATCCTCGATCGTGATGATCCCGTCGGTGCCCGAGAACTCGTCGAGCACGACCGCGAGGTGCGTGCGCTGCGCGCGCATGTCGGCGAGCACGTCGAGCGCGCCGCGCGCCTGCGGCACATAGAGCGGCTGGCGCATCAGCACGGTCCAGTCGTCCGGCGGCGGCTTGCCTTGCGCGAGGAAGGGGAACACGTCCTTGATGTGGATCATGCCGATCACGTCGTCGAGCGTGTCGCGATAGACCGGCATGCGAGAATGGCCGTTCTCCGAGAAACTGGAGACGAGCTCGTCCCAGCTCCGCGACGCATCGATCGCGATGATCTCGCCGCGGGGAACCGCGATGTCGTCCGCATCGTGCTCCCGGAAATGGAGGATGTTGCGGAGCATCTGCCGTTCGACGGACGAAAGATCGTCGCCGGGCCCGGCCTCCTTTCCGTTGGCGGACTGTTCATCCTCGTGCTCGTCGATCGCTTCTTCGAGCTGCTCGCGCAGCGACCGGTCGCTTTCGCCGTCGAAGAATCTGCGAATGGCGAGCCAAAGCCCGCGTCTACTGTCCGCGTCTCCGGCAGAGTTATCGGAATCGGGCATGGCCCTGGATGTCACTCCTGGTTGTCTCGATCGCCATATGGGTCCGGCAGGCCGAGAAGCGCAAGCGCCTTTATCTCCATGGCCTCCATTGCCTCGGCATCCTGCTCCGAAATCTCGTGATCGTATCCGGCGAGATGGAGCAGGCCATGGACCAGCAGGTGAAGCGCGTGGTTCTCTAGCGGGATGCCTTTTTCCGCCGCTTCCCGCATGCATGTTTCCCACGCGAGCGCGAGATCGCCGAGCATCTCCGGGCCCCCGTCCGGGGTGAGCCCGAGCAGTTCCTCGCGCGTCAGCATGGGGAACGAGAGCACGTTCGTCGGCTTGTCCTTCGTGCGCCATTCGCGGTTGAGCGTGCGGACTTCCTCGTCGACGGTGAACAGCACGCTGGCCGTCAGCCGGCCGTTGGCAAGCTCGGGTGCAACTTTCTCTGCCGCCTCGGTCGCGCGATAGGCGAGATCGGCCCAGTCGTAGGAGCTCGGCCAGCCGTCGATTTCGATATCGAGCTCCATCACGCCCGTTCCTCTTCAGAGGAGAGTGACGGGAAGTGGTGGCCCGCCGCAGAGCGGTGCGCGTGCCTCTGGCACCGCCTCGCTGCGACTAGGCTTGCCGGTGGCTCGCCAAGTCTCGCTGCCCCTCCTCTGAAGAGGAGAGGATTTTGCGCGTTCATGCGTCTTTCCCCTCGTAAGCCTCGACGATCCGCCCCACAATCGGATGGCGCACGACGTCGGCGGAGGTGAAACGGCTGACGGCGATCCCCTCGAGTCCTTCGAGCCGTCCGACGGCATCGGCAAGGCCGCTCATCGTGCCGCCGCCGGGGATGTCGACCTGCTTCGGATCCCCGCACACGACCATGCGGCTGTTCTGCCCGAAGCGGGTCAGAAACATCTTCATCTGCTCGCGCGTGGTGTTCTGCGCTTCGTCGAGGATGACGAACGCGTCGGCCAGCGTCCGCCCGCGCATGAAGGCGATCGGGGCGACCTCGATCACGCCCGAGATCAGGTGCCGCTCGACCTGTTCGGGCGGCATGCAGTCGTAGAGCGCGTCGTAGAGCGGGCGCAGGTAGGGATCGACCTTCTCCTTCATGTCGCCGGGCAGGAAGCCGATCTTCTCCCCCGCCTCGACCGCGGGGCGGCTGAGGATCAGGCGCTGGACGCTGCCGGTGATGAGCTGGCTCACCGCCTGCGCAACGGCGAGGTAGGTCTTGCCCGTGCCTGCAGGGCCGAGCGCGAAGATGAGCTCGTCGCGGGCGAGCTGGCGCATATAGGGTATCTGCCCGGCGCTGCGGGGCACGATCGTCTTGCGCCGGGTGCGGATCATGACCGGCGGGCCGTCGCTCTCGCCCGAGATGATTCCTTCCAGCGTCGGTTCGTTCGACATGGCGATCAGCGATTCGATTGCGCCCGAATCGAGTTCTTCCCCGCGCGCCAGCCGGCCGTACATCGCCTGAAGCACGTCGCGCGCGCGGGCGACCGAATCCTCCGGCCCTTCGAGGAGCACCTTGTCACCGCGCGCCGAGATGAACACGCCGAGGCGGTTCTCCACCTGCACGAGATTCGCGTCGAACTGGCCGAACAGTGGCACGAGCAGCGACTGGTCGTCGAAACTCAGCTCGGCCCTGGCGCGCCTGGTCTCGCGCTGCGGGCTTGGCGGCGGCGAGATGGCCGGATCGGCGCTGTTCGGTCTGCGTCCCATGCAATCCTTTCGTGGTGCGGGGCCGAATCTAGAACGCAACGCGCGGGAGGCAAGCTTGGTGCCTGAACGCAGCGGTGGATTGTTATCGAACTGCAACGAGCCGAGGCGCCGCGCGCGTCAGGCGAGCGCAGGTTCGCGCAGCCTGCCCGCGAGCGAGTTGGGGCCGGCTTCGACGAGCTCGGCCTGGACCAGGTCGCCGACCGCCGCATCGCCGTCGAACCAGACCGATTGCAGCCAGGGCGACTTGCCGAGCCACTGGCCGGCGTGCTTGCCCCTGCGCTCCACCAGCACTTCGCAGGTCCGGCCGACCGAGGCCTGGTTGAACGCGAGCTGGTGGCGGTTGAGCGCGGCCTGGAGGCGCTGGAGGCGTTCGTCCATGATCTCGCGCGGGATCTGGCCGTCCATTGCCGCGGCCGGCGTGCCGGGGCGGGGGGAATACTTGAAGCTGAACGCCTGCGCGTAACCGACCGCGTCGACAAGGGCGAGGGTGTCCTCGAACTCCGCCTCGGTCTCGCCCGGGAAGCCGACGATGAAATCGCCCGACAGCGCAATGTCCGGCCGCGCCTGGCGGAAACGCTCGAGCAAGCGCAGGTAGCTGTCCGCCGTGTGGCTGCGGTTCATCGCCTTGAGCACGCGGTCGCTGCCCGACTGCACTGGCAGGTGCAGGAACGGCATCAGCTTGTCGATCTCGCCATGCGCCGCGACCAGCGCGTCGTCCATGTCGGCCGGATGGCTGGTGGTATAGCGGATGCGAGCCAGCCCATCGATGTCCGCGAGGTCGCGGATCAGGCCTGCGAGTCCGATCGCGCGGCTCCGGCGGTCTTCGCCGCTCCAGGCCGAAACGTTCTGGCCGAGCAGGGTGATCTCGCGCGCGCCGGCCTCGACCAGCCGCTGCGCTTCGGCCACCAGGTCGCTGTAAGGGCGGGAAATTTCGGCGCCGCGGGTATAGGGCACGACGCAGTAGGTGCAGAACTTGTCGCATCCTTCCTGCACCGTGAGGAAGGCCGCCGGCGGGCTCTTGCGGCGCTGGGGCAGGGCGTCGAACTTGGCGATCGGGGGCATGTCCGTATCGGTCGCGCGCTCGCCGCGCACGGCCTTATCGAGCATTTCCGGCAGGCGGTGATAGGCCTGGGGACCGACGACCATCGACACCGCCGGGGCGCGGGCCATGATCTCCTCGCCTTCCGCCTGCGCGACACAGCCGGCGACCGCGATCAGCGGCTTCTTGCCCGCCTGCTCGCCCGACTTCACCAGACGGCCGATGTCCGAATAGACCTTCTCCGCCGCCTTCTCGCGAATGTGGCAGGTGTTGAGCACGACGAGGTCCGCGTCCTCGCCGTCCGGGGCGGGCACGATGCCCTTGTCGGCCAGCAGTTCGGCCATGCGCTCGCCATCGTAGACGTTCATCTGGCAGCCGAAGCTCTTGACCCGGTAGGTCTTCGGAGGGGCACTCTGTCGCATGGCGCGCGCCTATAGCGGACGCGCGCGCGGTTTGGAACTCATGAGTCCGGTCAGCTATCGACCGGCGCGTTGTAGCGCACGGGCACGACGTCGTGGCGGAATTCGCGCAGCGGCTTGCCAAGCGTGGTCAGCAGCGCCGCCTCGATCGCGGCGCGGGCCCGCGCGCCGATCGCCTTGCGGCCGCGAAACTCCTCGGGGCTGAACGGCTCGAGGAAATGCAGGCGCACGCGGAAGCTGCCCTTGCGCGCGAGGATGCGGCGTGCGTTGTGCAGGCCGCTTTCCTCGCCGATCCAGCCGATCTCCTCGGCCACGGCGCCATAGTCGACGAGCACAGGTTGGACGAGCACGCCGGGAGGCGGCGGTTCGAGCACGCTCAGCATGCTGGTCTTGAACGGGAGGAGCGACTGGCCGTCGGTCGTGGTCCCCTCGGGAAAGACAGTCACGGACCAGTTGTCCTGCAGCGCCTCGCGCAGGGCGTTGATCTGCTCCGCCACGCCGAGGCGGTTCTCGCGCTTGACGAAGACCGTGCGGTTGAGCCGGCACAGCCAGCCGACCGCCGGCACTTCGCTGAGCTCATGCTTGGCGACGAACGCCGTGCCGCTCGCGCCCGCGAGCGAGAGGATGTCGAGCCAGGAGACATGGTTGGCGATGAAGAAAACGTCGCGGCGCAGCGGCACGCCGATCCTCTCCACCCGCGCGCCCGCGATGCGCGCGGCGAGCCCGAGGAACCACATCGGGAAGGGCGAGCCGTAAGCGAAGAGGCGATAGAGGAAATGCAGCGGGAGGAAGGCTGCGAGGAGCAGGAGGATCACAAGGGCACGAAAGGCCAGCCGAAGGTGACCTGCGAAGGACAGCGGCGCACTTTCCCCGCGCGCCACGGCCTCGCGCAGCGCCGGATCCATCAGCCCGGCTTGTCGCCGCGATCGAGCCTGACGCCGTAGAGTTCCATCCGGTGATCGACCAGGCGATAGCCCAGGCGCTCGGCAATCACTTTCTGCAGCGCCTCCAGCTCCGGGTCGACGAATTCGACCACGTTGCCGCTCTCGACGTCGATCAGGTGATCGTGATGCGCCTCGGGTGCCGCTTCGTAACGGGCGCGGCCGTCGCCGAAGTCGTGGCGGTCGAGGATGCCCGCTTCCTCGAACAAGCGCACGGTGCGGTAGACCGTGGCGATCGAGATCTTGGGATCGATCGCGGAGGCGCGATGATGGAGCTGCTCCACGTCGGGGTGATCCTCGCTCTCCGACAGGACGCGGGCGATCACGCGCCGTTGCTCGGTGATGCGCAGGCCGCGGTCGGCGCAGAGTTGCTCGAGATCGATCCGCTGGGACAAGAGGGCACCTTAATAGTAGAAACGCCCCGCACCCTTAACGGGGCAGGGCGTTCTGCTCAAGCGTGAGGTGCCGCGCTCAGTCGGTCTTCTTGCGGCGCCCGCGCTTCTGACCGGGCTTGCGGCCGAGGCCGATCTTCTTGGCGAGATCGCGGCGAGTCTCAGCGTAATCGGGCGCGACCATCGGATAGTCGGCACCGAGGTTCCAGCGCTGGCGATACTCGTCCACCGACATGCCGTGCTCGGTCATCAGGTGGCGTTTGAGCATCTTCATCTTCTTGCCGCAGTCGAGGCAGACGATGTGGTCCTTCTTGACCGACGAGCGAAGCGAAACCGCAGGTTCCGGCGTGGGTTCTTCTTGGGCGGCATCGACACCGAGGCCTGCGAGCGCACCGTAAACGTTGCCGATGAGCGTCGACACTTCGTCGACGGCCACGCTGTTGTTGCTCACGTGAGCCGCGACAATGTCGGACGTCAACGTGATCAACGTCTCGGTCATATCGAATTCTTGTTGTTCCATTTTACCTCGGTGGCGACATTTTGTCATTGATGTAAATGTGATTAATCGCGAGCCGATGCCCACTGCGCGATTCATGGACGAGAAATATAAATATTTCAATACTGATGAATTGCGCACGTATCGCCGAGCGCAAGCGCTTCAGCCTTCGTCCTATAAATCGCGCGCAAACGTAATAGCATCGAGGAACTGTCCCGACGGCAAGCGGTAATACGCCTTGCGAAGGCCGATCGGTTCGAAGCCCATCCGGCGATAAAGCGAAGCGGCCGGGTTATTATCGCGCATTTCCAGAAACATGCGCTCGGCGCCCCGGCCCCGCGCCTCGGCGAAGGCCCGCGTGAGGAGCGCACGGCCGATGCCGCCTCCTCGCAGGTGAGGCCGCACCCCGATCAGCAGCAGTTCCTCTTCCCCGGGGGCGAAGCGGGTCAACGCAAAACCTGCCGCGTCGCTTTCCGCCTCGAGCGGTTCGCCATCTGCGCCCGCAAGGAGATAATGCGTATGCGGCAGTGTCAGGGAATCCGACACCTGGCGGCGGTTCCATGCTTCCGCCCAGGCCGGGTCGAATGCGACATCCATGACTTCCATGATCCGGTCGAGATCGTCCTTCATGCGGAAGGTCTCGCATCGGGAGGGCGCCCGTAGATCGGCCGCGGATCTGCAGAGAGGAGGGAGGCGGGGACGTGCAGTGCAAGGCGCGCGTCGGGATGGAGCGGAAGCGCGCGGCCGTTTCCGCGCCGGGCCACGAGCGCTTCCGCCTGGGTCCCGCCGACCAACGATGCGCCGATCGCGCGCACGGCTTCATCGGGCGGGAGCGAGCGGACGTCGGCTTCGGGCAGCCCGTCGCGGCCGAACGGCTGCACGAACCACTCGCCGTGCCCGCCCGTGGTGCAGACGCCGACCGGTTCCCCGGCATGCTCGGCCTGCATCACGGCTGCGATCAGCGCGAGCGTCGGATAGCCGGTGACCTGCGCGCGCCAAGCGTAGCCGAGCGCGCGGGCGGTCGCGAGACCGATGCGTACGCCGGTAAAGCTGCCCGGGCCGAGTGAGACGAGAATGCGGCCGGCGCGCCCGCGATCGGGCAGCGCGGCGATCATCGGCACCAGCCGCTCGGCATGGCCGCGGCCGAGCACGCGGTGATCGTGCGCTACCGGTTTCTCGTCCTCGAACAGCGCGACCGAGCAGGCCTCGGTCGCGCATTCGATCGCCAGCGTCCGCATGTTTCGCGCTCAATCCTTCCCGTCACCGCGGGCGACCTGTCCGCGCGGCTTCAGGCTGCGGGTTCGCAATGACGGGAGGAGCCGTCAAGCGCGGAGGGCGCTGACGAGCGAAAATCAGGCGATGACGTTGAACCTGTCGAAGTCGGGCCGCGGGCTGCGGTCGAAGATCGTCGAGGCATCGCCATAGCCGATGCCGCAGATGAAGTTGCTGCGCACGCGCGGCTGATCGGCGAAGAATGCCTTGTCGACCGCTGCGTTGTCGAACCCCGACATCGGCCCGCAGTCGAGCCCGAGGGCGCGGGCCGCGAACATCAGATAGGCACCCTGCAACGAGGAATTGCGGAACGCGCCTTCCTTGCGCCCGGCCTCGTCGCCTTCGAACCAGCTCTTCGCATCGGTGTGGGGGAAGAGCCACGGCAGATGTTCATGGAAATCGAGGTCGTAGCCGATGATCGCGACGACCGGTGCGGTTTCGATCTTCTTCTTGTTTCCGTCCATCGCCAGGTCGGAAAGCTTCTGCTTCGCTTCGGCGGACTTCGCCCAGACGATCCGCGCGGGCTGCATGTTGGCCGAGGTCGGCCCCATCTTCATCAGCTCGTAGATCGCATGGATCTGTTCGTCCGACACCGGCTTGTCGAGCCAGCCGTTATAGCTGCGCGCCTCGTGAAAAAGCTGGTCGAGCGCGTCGGCCGACAGGACGTTGTCGTGAAACTGCTTGGTCATCGAAACTCCACCGAAGTTGGAAAATCAGGCCGCGCGGACTTCGACGACCTCGGGCACGTAGTGCTTCAGAAGGCCCTCGATCCCGTGCTTGAGCGTCGCGGTCGAGCTCGGGCAGCCGGAACAGGCGCCCTGGAGCTGGAGATAGACGACGCCGTCGCGGAAGCCGCGGTACTGGATGTCGCCGCCGTCGCCGGCGACCGCAGGGCGCACGCGGGTTTCGAGCAGATCGTTGATCTGCGCCACGATGTCTGCGTCTTCCGGGTCTTCCTCCACCAGCATCTCGCTTTCGCCCGGCACCGCGATACCGCTCGCATCGCCGCCCGCGAACAGGGGTGCTTCGGAGATGAAATGGTCGAGCAGGATGGAGACGACCTGCGGCTTGAGCGAAGACCACTCCACGCCCGGCGCCGCGGTGACCGACACGAAGTCCGCGCCGAAGAACACGTTGGTGACTTCGCCGGTGTCGAAGATCGCCTGCGCCAGCGGGCTCGCCTCGGCCGCTTCGGGGCTGGCGAATTCACGCGTGCCGGAGGGCATCACCTGCCGCCCGGGCAGGAACTTCAGGCTCGCGGGGTTCGGCGTCGTTTCGGTCTCGATGAACATGCCAGAGATGTAGGGTCGGCGGGCACGCCGGGCAAGGGCCGCACGCATTCACTATCCCTTCATCGCGGGGCTCCCTATAACTGCATGCATGACTCTTCTCCCGCGCGCCGTCCGGCGCCTCGCGCTCCTCCTTCCCCTTGCGCTCCTGACGCCTTCCGCGACGGCGCAGCAGGCCCTGCCCGCGGGCGCGCCCGAGTCGCTCCAGACCGGCGACGAGGTGCCGTGGATCTATCGCGGAAGCGATGTTCCGCGCGACAAGGAATGGCTGTTCGGAGAGATGGACAATGGCCTGCGCTACGCCGTGCGCAAGAACGGCGTTCCCCCGCGCCAGGTCTCGATCCGCATCCGCATCGACGCCGGGTCGCTGCACGAACAGGACGACGAGCGCGGCTTCGCGCATTTGATGGAGCACCTGAGTTTCCGCGAGAGCAAGTACCTCGGCCCCGCCATGGCGATCCCGACCTGGCAACGGCTCGGCGCGACCTTCGGCAGCGACACCAATGCCGAGACGACGCCCACGCACACGGTCTACAAGCTCGACCTTCCCAACGCGACGCCGCAGGCGCTGGAGGAGAGCTTCAAGCTGCTTTCGGGCATGATCCGCGAGCCGGTGCTCAACGAGACCAACCTCGCCGCCGAAGTGCCGATCGTCCTCGCCGAGAAGCGCGAGCGCGGCGGCGCGGCGGAACGCGTGGTCGAAGGCACGCGCACGACGCTGTTCGCCGGGCAACCGCTCGCCGAGCGCATGCCGATCGGCACCGAGGAGACGCTGAAGGGCGCCACCGCGCAGGCCGTGCAGGCCTTCCACGACCGCTGGTACCGACCCGAGAACACGGTGATCGTTGCCGCGGGCGACATCGATCCGGTGCGGCTCGCGCAACTGGTCGAACAATGGTTCGGCGACTGGCAGGGCAAGGGCTCGCACGTCGAAGCGCCGGATTTCGGCGACCCCGTGCCGCCGCCCGGTGCGACGGGCGAGAACCCGGTCGGCAAAACGGCCGTCCTGGTCGAACCCGACATGCCGCGCTCGCTGACTTACGCGATCATGCGCCCGTGGCGGAAGGTCGACGATACGATCGTATACAACGAGGGTCTGCTGCTCGACTCGCTCTCGCAGGCGCTGATCAACCGCCGGCTGGAGGCCCGCGCACGGGCGGGTGGCTCGTATCTTTACGCCCAGGTCCAGCAGGATGACGTCAGCCGTTCGACCGACGCCACGTTCGTCACGCTCGCGCCGCTCGGCGAGGACTGGGAAGCAGCCCTGACCGATGTGCGGGCGGTGATCGCCGACGCGCTGGCGACGCCGCCGTCGCAGGAAGAGATCGCGCGCGAGATGGCCGAGTTCGACGTCGTCTTCGCCAGCATGGTCGAACAGCGCGCCGTCATGGCTGGGTCGAAGCTGGCCGACGACATCGTCAACGCAGTCGACATCCGCGAAACGGTGGCTTCTCCCGAAACGGTGCTCTCCGTGTTTCGCGGAATGAAGGACAAGTTCACCCCCGCGGCCGTGCTCGAGCATACCCGCACGCTGTTCTCCGGCGATGTGGTGCGCTCGGTCTATGTCACGCCCGCCACCGGGGAAGCCGACGCCGCAGCGCTCAAGGCGGCGCTGGAAGCGGAAGTAGCCCCCGACCCCAGCGCGCGGCTGGAGGGCGACCCGATCTCCTTCGCGGACCTTCCCGCGATCGGCGAGCCCGGTCAGGTCGCCAGCGAGGGACCGCTCGGCCTGCTCGGGATCGAGCGGATCGAACTCGCCAACGGCGTTACCGCCATTCTGTGGGCGAACGATGCCGAACCCGGCCGCGTGGCCGTGCGCGTGCGCTTCGGCGCGGGTCACAGGGCGTTCGACGAGAGCGATGCCGTCTACCGTGCGTTGGGCGAGGCGGCGCTGGTCCAGTCCGGGCTGGGCGATCTCGGCCAGGAAGAGCTCGACCGCATCTCCACCGGGCGCAAGCTCGGCTTCGATTTCGGTGTGGAGGATTCGACTTTCACCTTCGCCGCGCAAACGCGCAACGCCGACCTTGCGGACCAGCTCTATCTGTTCGCCGCGAAGCTCGCGATGCCGCGGTGGGACGAGAACCCGGTGCTGCGCGCCAAGGCGGCCGCACGTCTCGCCTACGAAAGCTACTCCACCAGCCCGAGCTCGGTGCTCAACCGCGACCTTGAATATTACCTGCGCGATCGCGACCCGCGCTATGCGACGCCTGACCTCGCCATGCTGGAGGGTGTGACACCCGAAGGTTTCCGCGAAGTCTGGGAGCCGCTGCTCAAGCAGGGTCCGATCGAGGTCGCGATCTTCGGCGAGTTCGACCGCGCCGCTGCGCTGGAGGCCCTGCGCAATACCTTCGGCGCGTTGCCCGCCCGCACGCCGATCCCGGCCGAAGTCGCCGCGCGCACGCCAGACTTCCCTGCGCCTTCAGCCGACACGGTGGTGCTGCATCACCGCGGCGACGCCAACCAGGCAGCTGCGGTCATCGCCTGGCCTACGGGGGGCGGTGTCGAGCGGCTGCCCGAATCGCGCCAGCTCGAAATCCTCGCCAATCTGTTCAGCAACCGGCTCATTGACGCCATGCGCGAGCGGGCGGGCGCCAGCTACGCGCCGCAGGTCATGAACACATGGCCGGTAGACTTGCAGGAGGGCGGGCGGCTTACCGCGATCGCGCAGCTTCGGCCGGAGGACGTGCCCGCCTTCTTCGCGGCGGCGGACGAGATCGCGGCCGATCTGGCCGCCAATCCGCCGAGCGAGGACGAGCTTGCCCGTGTCACCGAACCGCTGCGCCAGCTCATCAATCGTGCCTCGACCGGCAACATGTTCTGGATGTACCAGCTCGAAGGATCGACCCGCGATCCGCGCCGGGTGCAACTGGTGCGTTCGCTGCTCAACGACTATACGGTGACCACTCCGCAGGCGATGCAGCAGCTTGCCCAGCGGCACCTTGCCGCCCGCCCGGGTTTCCGCCTCGCGGTCATTCCCCAGGGGCAGGAACTGGTCCGCGCTGCGCCTCCCGCGGAAGCGCCGGCCGCCGGTCGCTGATCCGCGCATAGCGCAGCCATCAGCGGCTGTAAGTTAATTGCCCTTGCGGCACGCCGTGCATTGGCTTTCAATGCGCGGCCTTGCAAATACGGAAAGATCGGCACGTGGCTCGCAACTGGAATCCCGATAGCTGGAAGGCGCACGAAGCACGGCACCTGCCGCACTACGAGGACGCGCAGGCGCTCGCGGATGCGGAAGCTACGCTCGGCACCTACCCGCCGCTCGTGTTCGCGGGTGAGGCGCGCGCGCTCAAGGACGAGCTTGCCGGGGTCGCGCGGGGCGAGGGCTTCCTGATCCAGGGCGGCGACTGTGCCGAGAGCTTCGCCGAGTTCCACCCGAACAATATTCGCGACACGTTCCGCGTGCTGCTGCAGATGGCGGTCGTGCTGACGTTCGCCGGCAAGCTGCCGGTGGTGAAGGTCGGCCGGATGGCGGGCCAGTTCGCCAAGCCGCGCAGCGCGCCGACCGAAACCAAGGACGGGTTGACGCTGCCGAGCTACCTTGGCGACAACGTCAACGGCATCGAGTTCAACCCCGAAAGCCGCCGCAACGATCCGCAGCGCATGGTGCGCGCCTATTCGCAGGCCGCGGCGACGCTGAACCTGCTGCGCGCCTTTGCGGGCGGCGGTTACGCCAACCTGCGCCAGGTCCACCAGTGGACGCTCGATTTCATGGGTCGCAGTCCATGGGCACAGAAGTTCGCCGAGACCGCCGACCGGATCGGCGAGGCGCTCGATTTCATGGAGGCCTGCGGGATCGATCCGGCGACCGTGCCGCAGCTCAAGGGCACGAGCTTCTACACCAGCCACGAGGCGCTGCTGCTGCCCTACGAGCAGGCGATGTCGCGGCAGGACTCGCTGACCGGCGACTGGTACGACACCAGCGCGCACATGGTCTGGATCGGCGACCGGACACGGTTCCCCGGCAGCGCCCACATCGAATTCGCGCGGGGCATCGGCAACCCGCTCGGCCTCAAGTGCGGGCCGAGCCTGGAGCCGGACGACCTGCTGACCCTGCTTGACACGCTCAACCCCGCGCGCGAGCCGGGGCGGATCACGCTGATCAGCCGCTTCGGGCATGACAAGGTCGAAGCCGGCCTGCCGCGCCTCATCCGTGCGATCACGCGGGAAGGGCATCCGGTGGTGTGGAGCTGCGATCCGATGCACGGCAACGTCGTGAAGTCGGACAGCGGCTTCAAGACGCGGCCGTTCGACCGCATCCTGACCGAAGTGAAGGGCTTTTTCGCGGTCCACCGCGCCGAGGGCACCCACGCGGGCGGCATCCACATCGAGATGACCGGGCAGGACGTGACCGAATGCACCGGCGGCGCGATTGCGATCACCGACGAGGCGCTGGGCGACCGCTACCACACCCACTGTGACCCGCGCCTCAACGCCGCACAGTCGCTGGAACTCGCCTTCCTCCTCGCCGACATGATCCGGCTGGAGGCAGGCGGCCGCCAGGCCGACGCGGCCTAGCTGCCCTCAGACGATTCCCGCACCCGCGGGGCGACGCAGAATGAGGCGCCGTCGCCGGCCTTGCGCGCTTAGTTTCGCAGTGCCTCTTCGGCAGGTTCCGCGGGCATATCGCTCGCGGCCGTCTCTGGATCGCTCCACAGCTCGCCGCCCAGTAATGCGGTCCCCTCTTCCACGCCGTCGAGCTTCTCCAACAGAGCGCGCGCCTGGTCTGCCATGCCGCCGGCGTGCGGATCGGAGGCGACCGGCTTGAGGTTGTAGCGGGCGAGCTCGATCTTGCCTTCGCCCATCTGCATGACCGCGGCATTCAGCGCCAAGTCGCGATCGAACGGCGCGAGCTCGGCAGCCCGTTCGAGCGCATGCTTCGCGGTCTCGGTCGGCGTCTCGCCGCGCTCAAGAAAGCTGCGATAGTAATAGATCAGCGGCAAAGGATGATCGTTCTCGAGCTTGTTCAGCTCGCTGAACGGCACCATCGCGGCCGCATAGGCGGCGTCGGGGTCGTCCGCCTCGCTGGCGATGCGGAACAGCGACAGCCCCTTCTGCACGTAGGCGTTCTCGATCGCCGGATCGATTGCGATCGCGCGGTCGGCGGCGGCGATCGCTTCCGCGTCGTTGCCCGCGTCATGCTCCGCCTCCGCCAGCATGGCGAGGACGCCGGCGTCGTCGGGATAGCGCGCGGCCACCTCGCGCGCGTCCGGCAACAGTTCCAGCGCCTTTTCGCGCGTCACCCCGCGCTGCGAGCGAATGCGCAGCGGCATCGCCTTGTCCATACCGTCGCTCAGCCGGCGTACCGTGACGGTTCCGATAGGAACCAGCTCCGGCTTCAGGTTGAACGTGTGGATCCGCCGTTGCCGCAAGTAGGAGTCGAGTTCGCGCTCCAGCGCGTCGAGATCTCCAAAGACCTGTTCGCCTGCCGCTCTCGCAGCAGTGCCGTCGGCGATCCTTTGCCAGTATTGCGTCAACTGGCCTCTCCGTTCCTCCGAGAAAGTCAGGTAATGGTAAAGCGCCCAGGCGCGGCCGTAGAATGCGTCGTAGCCCTTGCCGCGGTTCTGTTCGTAAAGCTCGTGATCGAGAAGCTCCTCGACGGTGACGTCCGCAGCATAATACAACTCGCCCGCGCGGTGGTAGGCGGGGCGCCCGATCTGGATCGAACCGTCCCGCGGGAATCGGCTCGACGCGAAGAATTCCGCCGCGCCTTCGCTCAGCCAGCGCGGCATTGCGTAGCGCGAACTGCCGATCAGAAAATGGTGCGCGTACTCGTGAAGGAGCACGATAAACGAGAAATGCGGGTCTCCGTGCGAAATGCGCACGTCCGGCACGAAGGCGCGTGACCCGCCGGCGCGCGGAATATAGAACCCCGCCACGTTGCGCGCGTCCTCTCCGACGAGCTTGCGCACATCGCGCTCGCTGCCGACGGCAAAGATCGTGAGCCGGTTCGACGGGCTCGGCGGAGGGGTGTCGCGCTGGATCAGGACACGCAAGGCCGAATGGTAACGCTCGAGCATCTCGGCGAATTTCTTCACGTCCTCGGCGCTGTCGTCGGCATAGACGACGAAGTGTTCCGATTGCGCCTCGTGCCAATGGGCAAGAGCCGGAGCGCTCGCGCCCAACGCAAATAGGAATGCGATCAGATATTTCATTGAACCCCCCCAATTTCCCCAAAGCGACGATAATGGCAAAGGGCCGTCGGGTGAATACCTCTCCGACTCCTCCGTCGTGGATGGACGATTTCGCGCGTCTGCCGGCGAAGTTTCGCTATCCCGACTTCACCACAATGGCTGTCATCCCGACCCTTTCATTCGCCGGCCATTTGCGTCATCATCGCTGCGGACTGGTAGCGACAGGAGAGTTCCGTGCCCCAGCCCGAAGCGGCCCCTCGAGCGGAGAACGCGTCGAACCTGGCCGGCGATTTCCGCTGTACGCGCACGCTGACCGAAGCGCTTGCCGCGCCCCTGTCGGACGCCGATGCGACGATCCAGTCGATGGAAGATGCCTCGCCGGCCAAGTGGCACCTCGCGCACACGACCTGGTTCTGGGAGACGTTCCTTCTGCGCGATCATGGTTCGGGTTACCGGCTCTATCGCGAGGATTGGCCTTACCTGTTCAACTCCTACTACGAGGCGGAAGGCGAGCGGGTGGCACGCGGCCGGCGCGGAATGCTTTCGCGCCCGACGACCACCGAGATCCTTGAATGGCGTGCGCATGTCGACGCGGCGATGGAGGGTCTGCTCGACGATCCCGATTGCGCCCCGCTGATCGCGCTCGGAATCGCGCACGAGCAGCAGCATCAGGAACTGCTGCTGACGGACATCAAGCACGCGCTGTTCCAGAACCCGCTCGGCCCAGCGATGTGGCCGACCTCACCCAGTCCCCGCGCAGGCGAGGATCTCAGGCAGCCCGCGGACGACGGTTCCGGCTGGCGCACCCACCCCGGCGGCGTCGCGCTGATCGGCCATGACGGAGAGGGCTTCGCCTTCGACAACGAGGGCCCGCGCCACCGCGTCCTGCTCGAACCCTTCGCGCTCGCCCGCCGCCTCGTCACCAACCGCGAATGGGACGAATTCATCGCCGACGGCGGCTACCGCGAGGCGCGGCTGTGGCTCTCCGACGGATGGGCCTGGGTCAACCGGCACGCGGTGGAGGCGCCGCTCTACTGGCGCGAGGGGGAGCAGTTCACCCATGCCGGCTGGCAGCCGCGCGACCCGGAGACGCCGGTCACCCACATCTCCTACTACGAGGCGGATGCCTTCGCCACCTGGGCCGGCGCGCGCCTGCCGACCGAGTTCGAGTGGGAAGCGATCGCTCGCGGCCAGCACGAAGGCGATGCGCCCGCGCACGATTCGGCCGGCGGCCACCAGCTCGACGATCCCGCTTCGTGGGCCGCCCCGCCGCTCCCCATCGGCGGAACCGAGCTGTTCGGCGACTGCTGGCAGTTCACCCGCTCGGCCTATCTGCCCTATCCGCGCTTCGCACCGGCGGCGGGCGCGGTCGGCGAATACAACGGCAAGTTCATGAGCGGTCAGTTCGTCCTGAAAGGCGCGAGCTGCGCCACCGTGCGCGGCCATTCGCGCGCCAGCTACCGAAACTTCTTCTATCCGCACCAGCGCTGGCAGTTCACCGGCTTGCGGCTCGCTAGGGATATTTGATGGCCGCACAGGAGGGGATGACGCTCGTCGATTTCGACGGAGACGGGGTCGACCGGGCGTTCGGCACCGACGTTCTCGCCGGGCTGCGGCAGCCGCAGAAGGCGGTGCCCGCGCGCTGGCTCTACGACCAAGCCGGATCGCAGCTGTTCGAGGACATCACGCGGCTGGAGGAATACTACCCGACCCGCGCCGAGACCGAGATACTGACCACGCGCAGTGCGGAGTTCGCAAGGGAGATCGGCCCCGGCCGCGCGGTCGTCGAATTCGGCAGCGGCAGTTCGGTCAAGACGCCGCTGCTGCTGCGCGCGATCGAGCCTGCCGCATACGTGCCGCTCGACATTGCGGGCGACTTCCTGCGCATGGCGGCGGGCGAACTTGCGGCCAAGTTTCCCGGCCTGCCGGTGTACCCGGTGGAGGCCGACTTCATGCGGAAGGTCGCCCTGCCCGAAGCGGTGGAGGCGATGCCCAAGCTCGGCTTCTTCCCCGGCTCGACGATCGGCAACATGGTTCCGCGCACGGCAGTCGACCTCCTGCGCACGATGCGGGCGACGCTGGGGGCCGGCGCGAAGCTGCTGATCGGCATGGACCTGATCAAGGACCCGGCGGTGCTCGAAGCCGCCTACGACGATGCCGCCGGCGTGACGGCCGAGTTCAACCTCAACCTCGCACGGCGGATCAATCGGGAGCTCGGCGGCACGATCCCGGTCGACGACTTGCGCCACGTCGCGCGCTGGAACGACGATTTCGCGCGGATCGAGATGCACCTGGAGGCGCAGCGCGACATGACCTTCGAGGCCGCCGGCGAGACGTTCTCGCTCGCGAAGGGCGAGACGATCCATACGGAGAACAGCCACAAGTTCTCCCGGCGCAGCGCCAACGCCCTGCTGCTGGCCGGCCAGTGGACCCCGGTATCCCGCTGGACCGACGGCGGAGAGCGCTTTTCCCTGATCCTCGCCGAAGCGACCATTCCGCGCAGCGCGCCCTGATCCTGCCCGGCCGACTGCTTCCACATCGCCTCGAACGTTCGGCATGGAACCGGCGGCGGTGAACCCCTATATCCCCGACGTGGATCTCGACGCCCTTTTCAATGCCGTCGCCGGAGTGATCGCGGAAGTTCCGCGTTCCGGCCTCCTGCTGGCGACCGTTGCCGCGCTCCTCGCCGGCTGGGCCGGTTCGATCATGGCGCGGCGCGACGTGCCGTTCGGGCTGTTCATCCGGCGCCTGAGCACGCTCGCACTGGGCGGCATCCTGGTCGTGCTCGTGCTCCAGCTTTCGCGCTTCGATCCGCGGATCGAGCTCGCCGTGCCGCAGATCGGCTTGCCCGAACAGGTGGTGGAGGGCGGCGAGACCCGCATTCCCCTCGCGCCCGACGGCCATTTCTGGCTCCGCGCCGAAGTGAACGGAGAGCCGGTCGCCTTCATGGTGGACACGGGTGCGACGCTGACGGCGGTGTCCACGCAAGTCGCCGACCGCGTCGGCCTCGAGCCGCGCACCGGCGGCATTCCCGTGCGGCTCAACACCGCCAACGGTACGATCTCGGCCGACATTACCACGATCGACGACCTGCGCTTCGGCAACGTCGCGGCCCGCGGACTCGACGCGGTAATCGCCCCGAACCTCGGCGAAACCAGCGTGATCGGCATGAACCTGCTCTCGCGCCTCCAGTCCTGGCGCGTGGAAGACAACACGCTGATCCTCGTTCCCCACCACCCGCAGGAGCCGGTGGACTGGTAGGGTAGCGCTCTCGCACTTCCGCGCGCCATTGATGCCGGGCTCAAAGCGGCTTAGGCGCGCAGTTATGGACGAGGTGGGGGGACGGCCGGGTTCGGTCATCGGTGAGCGCGGGGCCTGGTTCTGGGCCGGATGCGCTGCGATCAGCGCGGGGGTGCTGCTCCACCTGCCGATGCTGGCGCATGCCCATGCCATGGGCAACCATCTCGCTGGCATGGCGATGGACCCCTGGATGTACCTCGGGATGGCGCTGATCGCGATCGGCGCTCCGCTCGCCTGTTACGGCGCGCTGCCGAAGCGGAGGCCGAGGCACGCCGACGATGCCGGGACCAGTTACGAGGCGCCGGATTCGACGCCGCTCAACCGCTGGCATGCCGGCGTGCTGCTCGTCCTCACCCTCGGGCTGGTGATCGACGTGATGAAGCCGGCGACGCTCGGCTTCGTGCTGCCGGGAATGATCGGCGAGTACGGAATCACCGCTTCGACCGCTGCGCTGCTGCCCCTGATCGCGCTGATCGGGACGACCGTGGGATCCTTCATCTGGGGCTGGCTCGCCGACGTCTACGGGCGGCGGGTCTCGATCCTGCTGTCCACCATCCTGTTCGTCTCGACGTCGATCTGCGGCGCCATGCCGGCGTTCGAGTGGAACCTCGTCATGTGCTTTCTGATGGGCGTCTCCGCCGGCGGCATGCTGCCGGTGGTCTATGCGCTGCTCGCTGAAGTCATGCCGCCCCGGCACAGGAGCTGGGTGCTGGTCCTGGTGGGCGGGACCGGTCTCGTGGGCGGCTACCTCGCCGCGAGCGCCGCGGCCCACGTCTTCGAGCCCGTCTTCGGCTGGCGGGCGCTCTGGCTCCAGGGATTCCCGACCGGCATTCTCCTGCTGGCGCTGGCCCGGCTCATCCCTGAATCCCCCCGGTTCCTGGCCGAGCAGGGGCGCCACGCCGAGCTTGCGCGGATGCAGCGGAAATTCGGAATCGTGCCTCGCGACCGCGCACCGCCGCCCGCGGACGCGCCAATCGCGCATCAGCGGCATGGGCGCCTGACGCTCGCGCTCGCGATCGCGGCGCTGTCGTGGAGCTTCGTGAACTTCGGCCTGCTGCTATGGCTGCCGAGTGACCTGCAGGCACGCGGTTATTCGGCCGAACTGGCGAGCGGGACGATCGCGAGTTCGGCGCTGGTCGCGCTGCCGACCGTGATGCTGGCCGCCTGGCTCTACAGCCGCTGGAGCAGCAAGTGGACTCTGGTGGGGGCGATCGCGCTCACGCTCGTCGGGCTGGTCGGGGCGTTGCTCCCGCCGGAGCTGCTTTCGTGGGAGCCGCTTTTGCTCGCGGTGATCGCCATGCTGATCATGGGCACCAACGGGATGATCGCGGTGCTCCTGCCGTATACCGCCGAGAACTACCCGCTCGGCATGCGGGGCCGGGCGACGGGGCTCATCGCCGGGAGCAGCAAGTTCGGCGGCGTCGCCGTCCAGGTCTTCGCGCTGGTGGGCCTCATCCCGACTTTGGGCGGGGCGGCATTGGCGCTGCTGGTCCCAATGGCTGCCTCGGGCGGGCTCGTCGCCTGGGCGGGGCGCGAGACGCGCGGCCGCAGCTTGCGCGATCTCGAGGCCTGAACCCCGCGGGGAGCCGCGTCAGGTCCGCCGCGAAATGCTCAGCAGCAGAATGCACGCGAGCAGCGCCAGTCCGGAGAGCAGCAGGAAGAGCGCGGCAAAGCCGAAGGCCGGCACCAGCGCCAGTGCGAACCACGGCATGATGAGCGACGGAACGGTGTTCGTCAGGTTGAACAGCCCGAGATCCCGCCCCCGCGTCCGGGGCTTGGTCAGGACCCGCAGGGTCTGGCTGGAATGGAGCGCAAGGAACACCGTGCTGGCGAGGCCGAAGACCACGTAGCCGGCGATCGCCAATGTCAGCGAGGGGGCAAGCGCCATGATCAGCAGTCCGATCGCCGCAATGCCGGCACCAACGGCCAGTGGGGCGATCGGCCGGTTGACCTTGTCGGACCAGCGGCCTGTCAGCAGCGCCAGGGGCACGCCGACGCCGAGCACGATGAAAAGCAGCGTGGCGGTGTCGTTGTCGCTGTAGCCGGGTTCGATGCTGCGGAACCAGAGCAGCAGGTATGCGAACAGCATGGCCTCGGCGATCTGGACGAGCAGGCGCGCCAGCCACATCCGCGCAACCGCCGTTCCGCCGGCTGCGGCCTTGCTCTCGTCGGCGTCCTCGGGTTCCCGCCGCTCCATGAGCTGCGGCATGGGGCGGGGGGCGCCGAACAGAAGCGCGGGCAGGACCAGGCCTACGACCATGGCCGCGACGAGGCCGAGCCTCTCGTCCGGCGAGGCCATAGCCGGCAAAGTGACCAGTGCGCCCGACAGCGCGCCGAGCGCCGGCGCGAAGGAGAGGAGGCCGCCCAGCAAGCCTTTCTGGCTGTCGGGCACCAGGTCTCCCGCCCATGCCGCGAGCGGCGCCAGCATCATGTTGAGGCAGATCTGCCAGACCACGATGACCGCGATCAGCACCGGCACGCTGGTCGCCGTCCTCACCGACAGCAGCAGCAGGCAGGACAGGACGAGCCCCGCGACGATCCACGGTCGGCGATCGCCGGTCCGGTCGCTGAGCCAGCCGAAGGCGATGTTCGCCAGGCTCGCCGCGGTCGCCCCGGCGAAGGCGGCGTAGGCGAGCACGGAAACCGCATCGTCGCCGGCGAGCGAGGACACCCTGACCGGGAGAAGAATCGTCAGGAAGGGAACGTAGGCGACCGCGCCGCCCGCGGCGGCAAGCGCGTAGAGGTAGAGGAAGCGAGCGGACTGCAGCGTGGGCGGAACGGCATCCTTCCCATCATTCGCTGGAAGGGATGGCGCCGCCAGGGGCATGCTGTTCGTATGTCCGGAGGTCATCGACGAACGATCGTGCGGCCTGTCAGGCCCGTTCCATTGCGATCGACGGACCGCGGGCATTTCGGATCATGACGGCGTTCTCCCATGTGCGAGATCGCGGACCCGCGATTCGGGTTCCGTTTGCGACGTCGCACGTCTCGTTCGAAACGCTTTTCCCTCCGCGGTCAACGTCGCTGTGGGAGAGGCGGCATCATGCGTCCGGGACGGGACAATAGCTTTTCAGATAATCGCCGTGCGTGGGCATCACACCGGCGAGGTAGCGAATCGATTTCTCGATCCCGCCGATTTCTCCGCTCAGCCTGGCCATCGGCAGCGCGTCGGCTATCACGTTGCGCTCAATTCCTGTGAACGTTCATTTGTTCTTGAGAACGATCACAACTGCGTGTAGGGACAGTTCGTAAGCGAGCGGGGCCACTCCGCCGATAGGTATAGGGGAGGTTACGCTGGCCGGCTTCAGCCTGCATTTCGCAGACTTCGTGACCGTATCTGGCGCGCTGATCGAACGGAGCTCGACCGCTCCGCCGCCGGTCTGACGCGCGCCAACTTCAAAAGACATTCGCATCGGGAGAGGATCGGGATGAACTGGCGCATTGGAATGGCGGCATTGGGCCTGCTGGTTACGGCCTGTGCGGGCGCTATGGCGCAGGACGCAGCATCGGTCTCCACGCCGCAGGCCGAGGCCGATCCACGGCTGTGGCCGGCCGCTTCGTCGCCCGATGCGCTGACCGATCCTGCGACCGAGGAGCGGATCGACGGTTTGCTCACGCGGATGACGCTGGAGCAGAAAGTCGGGCAGCTCATTCAGGCCGACATCAGCGCGATCCAGCCGACCGATCTTGCCGAGTACCCGGTCGGTTCGATCCTCGCGGGCGGCAACAGCGGGCCCTATGGCAACGAACGTGCGAGCGCCGCGGACTGGAACCGGCTCGTGCGCGAGTTCCGCGCGGTATCGCTCGCCAATTCCGGAAACGGTGTGGCGATCCCGATCATCTTCGGCGTCGATGCGGTTCACGGCCACAACAACGTTCCCGGTGCGACCGTCTTTCCACACAATATCGGGCTCGGCGCGGCGCATGATGTCGACCTGATCCGCCGCATCGGCGCTGCGACCGCGCGCGAGATCTCCGCGAGCGGGATCGAGTGGACCTTCGCCCCGACGCTCGCGGTTCCGCAGGACCCACGCTGGGGGCGGACCTACGAGGGCTATTCCTCCGACCCGGCACTGGTCGCGGCCTATGCAGAGGCGATGGTGCAGGGGTTGCAGGGCGACCTGACCTCGGGCCGCCATCTGGCGGCCGGCAAGGTTGCCGCCACCGCGAAGCACTACCTGGCCGATGGCGGTACCGACAACGGGATCGATCAGGGCGATGCCACGATTTCGGAAGAGGAACTCGTCCGCATTCACGCCCCGGGCTATCCGGTTGCGATCGAGGCGGGAGCGCTGACGGTGATGGCCAGCTTTTCCAGCTGGAACGGCGTCAAGCATCACGGGAACCATAGCTTGCTGACCGACGTGCTGAAGGAGCGCATGGGCTTCGAGGGCTTCGTGGTGGGCGACTGGAACGGTCACGGGCAGGTCGCCGGCTGCACCGTCACCTCGTGCGCCGCCGCGATCAACGCCGGGCTCGACATGTTCATGGCGCCCGATAGCTGGAAGGCGCTCTACGCCAGCACGCTTGCCCAGGCGCGCGACGGCACGATCCCGGCGGCGCGCATCGACGACGCAGTGCGCCGCATCCTGCGGGTCAAGGCGAAGCTGGGCCTGCTCGACGATCCGCTGCGCGAGCGCGCGGACTATTCGGCGATCGGCTCGGCCGAACATCTGGCCCTGGCGCGCGAGGCGGTCGCCAAGTCGCTCGTCCTGCTGAAGAACAACGGATCGGTCCTGCCGATCCGCCCCGGCGCGAAGGTGCTGGTGGCGGGGCCGGGCGCCGACGACATGGCCATGCAGAACGGGGGCTGGACCATAAGTTGGCAGGGCACAGATGTGACCAAGGCCGACTTCCCCAACGGCCAGACGATATGGCAGGCGCTGTCGAGCGCGATAGACGACGCCGGCGGAACGGCCACGCTGTCCGCAGACGGATCGTTCGAGAGCCGCCCGGACGTTGCCGTGGTCGTGTTCGGCGAGGCTCCCTATGCGGAGATGCAGGGCGACGTTCCCACCCTCGATTACCAACCCGTCGGGGCCGAAGACCTCGCGCTGCTCCGGCGCTTGAAGGGGCAGGGCATTCCGGTGGTCTCGATATTCCTTTCGGGCCGCCCGATGTTCACCAGCCCGGAGATCAACGCGTCGGACGCCTTCGTTGCGGCCTGGCTGCCGGGCACGCAGGCGAACGGCATTGCCGACGTTCTCGTGGCGCGCCGCTCGGGCGAGCCGGTGCAGGACTTTAGCGGCACGCTGCCCTTCGCCTGGCCCGCCGACGCGCGTTCTCCGGTCACGGAGCCGCTGTTCGAGCGCGGCTACGGCCTGACCTACGCCGCGCAGCAAACCGTTCCGACGCTGTCGGAGGACCTCGGCATCGATCTGGCGGAGGCGCTCAATCTGGAGACCTTCTTCGCCGACGGGCGGGCGCAGGATCCCTGGATGCTGGCGGTGGCCGACGCTGGCGGCAAGCGCCCGGTCGGGCCGGGCGCGGCAGCCAGCCCGGGCGGCGCCGTCGCGGTTCGCTCGGTCGATGTGACCGCGCAGGAAGACGGCAAGGCCTTCACCTGGACCGGAGCGGGGCAGATCCTGATCGAGGGCCCGCCGGCCAATCTCTCGGCACAGCACGAGGCGGGCGACGTCCTGCGGATCGATATGCGCGTGGACAATCCGGGCAACGGTGATGCACGGCTGATGATGCACGGCCAATCGGTCCCGCTGGCGTCCTGGCTCGAGACCGCGCCGCGCGGTGAAGTTTCCACGCTGCGCGTGCCGCTGCGCTGCCTATTCGCCGAGGGCGAGGCGCTGGAGGCGGTCGGCAACGTCGTCCGGATAGACGGTGACCGCGGGCTTGCGCTGACGCTGCTCGAAGCACGACTGGAAGATGGGCAGGGCGACGCCGACTGCACCCGCTGGTCAGGCGCGGAAACGCAGGTTGGGGGTGCGCTGATCTTCTCCGACGAGTTCAACGCAGGCTCGCTCGATCGCAACAAGTGGAACGTCGTCGGCCCCGACTTCTGGGTCAACAACGAGCAGCAGGCCTACGTCGACTCGCCGGAGACGATCCGCTTTCTCCCCGCAGGCGCGGTGCCCGGCGCGGAAGACGGCGTACTGGTCCTGCAGCCCCGCTTCAGCGAGGGCTTCAAGACGCCGACCGGCCGCGTGGCCGACTTCGTCTCGGGGCGCATCAACACGCGCGGCAAGTTCGACTTCACTCACGGCCGCGCCGCCGCCCGCATCCGCATGCCCGATGCCGAAGGGGTGTGGCCGGCGTTCTGGTTGCTCGGCAACGGCAACTGGCCGGAGACGGGCGAGATCGACATCCTAGAATACGTCGGCGAGAAGGACTGGATCGGCGTTGCGCTGCACGGTCCCGGCTACTCGGGTGAGACCCCGCTGGTGAACAAGTACTTCTTCGAAGATGGTACGGACGTCACGCAGTGGCACGTCTACGCCGTCGAATGGTCCGACAGCGACATCGTGTTCACGGTCGACGGCCGCACCATCTACCGCGCCACCCGGCCGATGGTGGAGCACTACGGCCAATGGGTCTTCGACACCCCCAAGTTCGTGATCCTCAACTTCGCGCTCGGCGGGGCCTACCCGTTCAAGACCAACGGGATCGAGGAACCGTACAACGGCCTTCCTGCGGACACCGTCGAGCGGATCAAGGCGGGCGAGATCACGATGGAGGTCGACTGGGTCCGCGTCCACGCGGGCGAGTGACGACCGCAGCTAGTCCTCCGTCGCCGCCGCGCGCTCGATTACCGGCCTCCATTCCGGCGCCACCGGCAGGGTAAAGCGCTCCGCCAGTTCCCGCTCGATCTCGTCGGCGGTGAGCATGCGGCGCTCGGTCGCACCGTCGGGCGCGCGCACCGTCAGCCGCCGCCCGGCGAGAACGTGACGGGCCTCCTGGGTGGTGCGGGTGACGATCAGCCGATGGCGGAAATGCGAGCTCGGATGGGTCGCCGTGTACCAGTTGGGAAGCTCGTAATCGACGTCCATCTGCGGCCCGCCGGTGATCCGGTAGCTCGACCGCCATTCGTCCTCGATCAGCGCCTCGAGCTGCAATTCGCCCGCAAGGGGCACGAAACGGAAGGCCTCGTGCCCGGTCTGCTGCGGCTCGAAGCTGTCGAGGCGCAGAGGCGCCGTCGGCACGCAGCTTCCGAAGCCGACGTCCGCCATCCACGGCTCGCCGCCGATCGTGACGCGGAGCGTCATGTGCGACGGCGGGCGCAGCGGCGCATCGGGCGGCGCCATCCAGTTGACCCGCGCGATCAGGCCCTCGACCTCGAAACCGATCGCTTCCAGCACGCGCTTGAACAGCCCGTTGTGCTCGTAGCAGTACCCGCCGCGCCGTGCGCCGAGCAGCTTGGCATCGACCGCGGCCGGGGCGAGATCGACGCCGCGGTCCAGCAGCACGTCGATCGCCTCGAACGGGATCGCCGCAGGGTGGAGTTCCTGCAGGGCAGCAAGGGTTGCCAGGGTGGGCGTGAGCGGCCCTGCATAGCCGATCCGGGCGCAATAGGCGCCAAGGTCCACCGCCGGTGACGTGCTTTCGGAAAGCATAACCTCGCTCATGCTGCCTCTCCATAGGGCCGCGCCGTACGGGCTTCTTGCAACGCCAGGCTCCACCAGACCAGCCGGCGGAGCATCAGGCGCATCGATGCTTCGGCTCTCTCCGGATGCCGCAGCCGTCCTTCCGCATCGAACTGCTCCCATGCGTTCGCGAAGCTCACCGTGTCCCTGATGCCGACCGCGTGCAGCTCCGCGAAGACGCCGCGCAGATGCTCGACCGCGCGCAAGCCGCCGGAGAGGCCGCCGTAGGAGACGAATGCCACCGGCTTCGCCTCCCATTCGGCGCGGGCCGCGTCGATCAGTTCCTTCAGCGGGGCGGGGAAGCTGTGGTTGTATTCGGGCGTGGCGACGATGAAGGCATCGGCCAGCCCGATCTTCTCCACCAGCGCCGGAATGTCCGCGTCCTGGGGATCGATCGGGTCGAGTTCGAAGCCGCCGTCGGCGTTCACGCGCTCGGCGATCCAGGCTGCAATCGTGTCGCAGAATCGGCCGGGTCGCGCGCTCCCATAGATCAGGCCAAGCCGTAGCGGATGATGCATCGTGTTCCTCCTTCGGAAATGAGCAGAGGACATGCTTATGAAACTTCAAGTAAGGTTTAGGTCAAGCTCCGCGATGAGCGGAAATTCCGTTCACAGAGATCAGCCTAGTGGAGGTGCTTCAGCTTGTCCGGGTTCCGCATCACGTAGATCGCAACGATCCGGTCGCCCTCGATATTGAACGCGGTCGTCTGCAGTTCGCCGTCGGCCTCGCGCGTGACGAAACCGGGCAGGCCGCTGATGAAGCCGGTCCGCACGAGCTCCGATCCGCGCTTGGTGAAGAACGCGGCCAGTGCCTTGTGAACCTTCATCACATTGGCGAACCCGAAGATCGTCTCCAGGGCGGCCGGGCGCTTCCCGCCGCCGTCGGCGTGCAGGCTGACATCCGCCGCGAGCAGCGTGCCGAGCGCGCTCATGTCGCCGCTCCGCGACGCGGCATAGAAGGCTTCGGCCAGTTCCAGCCCGCGCTTCTTTTCCAGCTTGTAGCGGGGCCGGGCATCGCGGACGTGCGTGCGGGCCCGCGAGGCAAGCTGCCGGCAGGCCGCCGTATCGCGCTCCACCGTCGCCGCCACTTCGTCGAAGGACAGGCCGAACACGTCGTGCAGCAGGAACGCCGCACGCTCCAGGGGCGAGAGCCGTTCGAGCGCCAGCATCAGCGGCAGAGTGACGTCGTCATCGGCCTCCTCCTCGACGATCGGCTCTGGCAGCCAGGGCCCGACGTAGGTCTCGCGCCGGTGCCGGGCGGACTTGAGCTGGTCGAGGCAGAGCCGGGTCACGGTCCGGCGCAGGAAGGCCTCGGGCTCGCGCACTTCCGAGCGGTCGGAGCGCATCCAGCGGATGAAGGCTTCCTGCACGACATCCTCGGCATCGGCGACCGATCCGAGCATGCGATAGCCGAGGCGGAGCAGCATCGGCCGCAGCGGGTCGAAACCCGCTGCGGCCTCGTTGGCTCGTGCCGTGCCGGTCACGCTGCCGCCCGTGCCGCGGGCTCGTGCCACAGGCCGAAGCCGACCGCGAGCCGGTTCCAACCGTTGATCACGTTGATCATCAGCGTGAGCTTCACCTGCTCCTCCTCGGTGAACTGCGCCTGCAGGGCCTCAAGGGCATCGTGATGCCTGTGCCCTTCGGACAGCCGCGTCAATGCCTCGGTCCAGGCGAGGGCTGCCCGCTCCCGGTCGGAATAGCACGGCGCTTCCTGCCAGGCCGAGAGCAGATAGATCCGCTGCTCGGTCTCGCCCTGGGCGCGCGCCTCGGCGGTGTGCATGTTGATGCAGTTGGCGCAGCCGTTGATCTGCGACGCGCGGATCTTCACAAGTTCGATCAGCGTCGGCTCGAGGCTGCCCGCGATCCGGTTGGACGTATCCATCCAGTTCTTCATCAGCGCGGGAGCGGCGGCGAAAGGGTCAAGCTTGGCAGTCATGGTCGGTTCTCCTTGTGGGTTCCGCAACCAAGACGAGATGGCCCCCGCCGGATGTGACATCGCGCCGAAAAAAGTTCGGTGGTTATCGCTTGCAAAGGCGCATCGCGCCCACCCCGCTGCGACTAGCTTCGCCTGCGGCTCAGCAAGTCTCGCTCCCCTCCCGCTTGCGGGAGGGGTTGGGGGTGGGTGAGGTGCGGCAGGCGATTATGATCGCCGAAGTCTTCCCTGCATCACGCCGGTCAGCCCCTCAACCGGCAGACCATCCGCCGCCCAGCGCACGGAAGACGTCGATCTGCGCGCGCGACACTTCGGCATCCTGCGCGGCGAGCTGGGCCCGCGTTTCCGCCAGGGTGCGTTCGGCATCGAGTCGATCGAGCGAGTTGATCTGTCCCTCGTTCTGCTGCGCGCGGACGATGCGGAACGCGCTTTCCGCCGCCTCGCTGGCCGATTGCAGCGCGCGGCGGCGTTCGATCGCGCGGGCATAGTTGGACAGTGCCGTCTCGGTTTCTTCCAGCGCGATGAGAACGGCGCCGTCGAAGGCAGCCAGTGCACCCTTGGTGTCAGCCTCGGCCGCGTCGATCCGCGCGCACACCGGTTCCTGGTTGGGGAAAGTCCAGCTCAGCAGCGGGCCGAGCAGCCAGCGCAGCGGCCCGCCGGTGAAGATGTCGCCGATGTCGGGCCCGGTCGAGCCGACCGAGCCACCGAAGGTGATCCGCGGATAGAGATCGGCGGTCGCGACGCCGATCCGCGCCGTCGACGCGGCGAGGCGCCGCTCGGCCGCGCGCACGTCGGGCCGCCGTGCGAGGAGCTGTGCCCCGTCGCCGACCGGCAGCGGCTGCTCGATCTCCAGCACGATGCTGCGCTCCCCCGCGATCGGCGGCAGTTCCGCCGGCGCTCGCCCGGTCAGGGTGGCGAGACGGAACAGGGCGGAGGCACGCGCGGCTTCGAGCAAGGGGATCTCGGCTGCGCGCTGGTCGCGCAGAGCGGCGATGCGCGCGACGGCGAGGCCGCTCTCGAGCCCCGCCTCGTAGCGCTTGCGGGTGAGCGTGAGCGACTGGTTCATCAGCTCCACGACCTCGCGCGCGACGCGCAGCCTCTCGGCGCCCGAAGCCGCGTCCGCATAAGCGCGGGTGGTGTCGGCGACGACCATGACCCGCACTGCGTCCGCGTTGGCCTCGCTCGCCGCGAGGTCCGCCTGCGCGGCTTCGATCCCGCGGCTCACCCGGCCGAACAGATCGACTTCGTAGGAAACGTCGATCCCGGCGTCATAGGACCAGTCCTCCCGGTCAGCACCGGGGGGCACCTGGCCCTCCGGCACCTGGCCGTAGGTCGCGCCGGCGCCGATCGAGCTCTGCGGCAGGCGGTCGCCGCGCGCACCGCGCAGGCCCGCGCGTGCCCGCTCGATGCGGGCGAGGGCCTGGCGGACGTCGGTGTTCGCCCGAAGCGCATCCTGCACCAGCGAGTCGAGCACGGGGTCATCGTAGAGACGCCACCAGTCGGCGGGCAGCGGTGCCGGCGTGAACGCCGGGTCGCCGGCGGAAAGGAAGGGGCCGGACGACGCGGGGCGGGGGGGAGTAGGGGCGTAGTCCGGCCCCACCGCGCACCCCGAAAGGGCGAGCGCGGAAAGGGTCGAGAGAGCGAGGGAACGGAACTTCATCAGGGCACCTATTCGGCAGGCTGCAGGGCGAAGTCGCCGCTGCTGCGGTCGCCGCGCAGGCGGGCGATGCGATCGCCCAGGGCGCGGCAGACGACGTAGAAGGTCGGGGTGAAGATCAGGCCGAAGCCGGTCACGCCCAGCATGCCGAAGCACACTGCCGTTCCCAGCGCCTGCCGCAGCTCGGCGCCGGCCCCGGTCGCGATCACCAGCGGCACCGAGCCGAGGATGAACGCGAAGCTGGTCATCAGGATCGGGCGCAGGCGGGTCTTGGCCGCTTCGACCGCGGCCTGGGCGGGGGAGAGGCCGTGCTGCTCCTCGCCCTGGCGAGCGAATTCCACGATCAGGATCGCGTTCTTCGCCGCCAGTGCGATCAGCACGACCAGGCCGATCTGCGTCAGCACGTTGTTGTCCATCCCGCGCAAGTTCACCCCGATCATCGCGGCGAGCAGGCACATCGGCACGATCAGGATGATCGCAAGCGGCATGACCAGGCTCTCATACTGCGCCGCGAGCACGAGGAAGACGAGCAGCACGGCGAGCGCGAAGACCAGCGCGGCGGTGTTGCCGGCGAACTTCTGCTGGTAGGCTATGCCCGTCCATTCGAAGTCGTACCCGCGCGACAGCGCCTCGGCGGCGACCGCCTCCATCGTCTCGAGCGACTGGCCGGTTGAGAAGCCGGGCGCCGTGTCGCCGTCGACGGCGACCGCCGGGGCGAGGTTGTAGCGCGTCACCCGGTACGGCCCGGTCGTGTCGCTCAGGGTCGCGACCGATCCCAGCGGCACCATCGCGCCGTTGGCGGAGCGCATGTGCAGGTTTGCGATGTCCGCCGGATTGTCGCGGAACGGCGCGTCGGCCTGCGCCGTCACACGGTAGGTGCGGCCCAGGAGGTTGAAGTCGTTGATGAAGGCCGAGCCGAGATAGACCTGCAGCGTGTTGAAGATGCTGGCCGGGGAAACGCCCAGGATCTGCGCCTTGTCGCGATCGATGTCGGCGCGAACGCGCGGTGTGCCGGTCTCGAAGAAGGTGTAGACGCCGGCCAGCCCCTCCTGCTGGTTCGCCTGTGCGATCACCTCCTGGGCGACCTTCTCCAGCTCGCGGTAGCCCTGGCCGTTCTTGTCCTCCACCATCATGCGGAAGCCGCCGGCCGAGCCGATGCCGCGGATCACCGGGGGCTTGACGATCATCAGGCGCGCCTCGCTGATGTCGGCGGTCGCCTTCTGTGCCTCGGCGATCAGCGCGTCGACGGTCTGCCCCTTGTCCGCGCGTTCGTCGAAGTCGTCGAGCACCCAGTAGGCGGCCGCGGAACTCGCGGACTGCGTCTCGGACGTGCCGTCGAAGCCCGATAGCATGACCACGCCGTCGATCCCGTCGATCGGCAGCACCCGGTCGGCGACCTGCTTCATCACCGCGTCGGTGCGCGAGGTCGCCGATCCCGCCGGGAGCTGCACCACGGTCAGGAAGTAGGCCTGGTCCTGCTGCGGTACGAAGCCGGTCGGCGTCATCCACAGTGCGGCGCCTGTCAGTGCGATCAATCCGGCATAGGCGGCCATCATGCGCCGCGGCATGGCGACCACCTTCGCCGTCCACCGACCGTAGCTTTCGCTGAAGCGGTCGAAGGCGCGGTTGAAAGCGTCGCCTGCGCGCTCGATCCCCCGGCGCCAGCGGGCGCCCTCGGGGGCGTGCTGGTGCGGGCGAAGCAGCACGGCCGACAGGGCCGGCGAGAGCGTCAGCGAAACGATCAGCGAAATCACCGTCGCCGCCGAGATCGTCACCGCGAACTGCTGGTAGAACGCGCCCGACAGGCCGCCGATGAACAGTGTCGGCACGAACACGGCGCAGAGCACCAGCACGATCGCGACCAGCGCCGCCCCGACTTCATCCATCGAGGTGCGCGCGGCCTGCAGCGGGGACATCCCCGCCTCCAGATTGCGCTCGACGTTCTCGACCACGACGATCGCGTCGTCGACTACGATGCCGATCGCCAGGACCAGCCCGAAGAGCGAGAGATTGTTGAGCGAGTATCCGAGCGCGGCCAGCACTGCGAACGTGCCGATCAGCGAGACGGGGATCGCCAGCACCGGGATCAGCGAGGCGCGCCACTTCTGCAGGAAGACGACGATCACCAGCACGACCAGCACGACCGCTTCGAGCAGCGTGGTCACCACCGCATCTACCGACTGCTGGATAAACTCGGTCGGGTTGTAGACGATGCGGTACTCGAGGCCGGCAGGGAACTCCGCGGCGAGCTCGTCCATCGTTTCCTTGACCACTTCGGCCGAGGCGAGGGCGTTGGAGCCCGGCTCCTGCAGGACCGGAATGATCACGGATTCGCTGTCGTTCAGATAGGCCGAGGTGCTGTAGTCCTGCGCGCCGATCTCCACCCGGGTGACGTCGCTCACGCGAACCTGGCGTCCGTCGGCATCGGTGCGGATCACCACGTTCCCGAATTGCGCGGGATCGGTGAAGCGCCCCTGCGTCTCGACGTTGAGCTGGAAGGCGCTGTCGGGGCTCGGCTGCTGGCCGAGGACGCCGGCGGCGACCTGCACGTTCTGCGCGCGCAGGGCGGAGACGATGTCGCCCGCTGTCAGGTTGAGCGCCGCCGCGCGGCCGGGATCGATCCAGATCCGCATGGCCAGCTCGCGGCTGCCGAAGAGCTGTACGTCGCCCACGCCCTCGATCCGCGCCAGCCGGTCCTTGATCCGGGTCTGCGCGTAGTTCGACATGTATTCGCGGCTGAGCGACCCGTCGGGCGAGATCAGGTTGACGATCAGCAGGAAGTCAGGGGTGGTCTTGCGGGTGACGATGCCGAGGCGCTGCACTTCCTCCGGCAGGCGCGGTTCCGCGATGGCGACGCGGTTCTGCACGAGCACCTGCGCCTCGTCGAGGTCGGTGCCCTGCTCGAACGTGACGGTGATCGTCACTCGCCCGTCGCCGGTCGACTGGCTCGAGAGGTAGAGCATGCCGTCGACCCCGTTGATCTCCTGCTCGATCGGGTTGGCGACGGTTTCCGCCACCGTCTCGGCCGAGGCGCCGGGGTAGGTTGCCGTCACCGTGACGGTGGGCGGCACGACCTCCGGATATTGGGAGACCGGCAGGAAGAAGTACGAGATCGCACCGATCAGCGTGATGATGACGGCGATCACCCCGGCGAAGATCGGCCGGTCGATGAAGAAGCGGGACAGGCGCATTGCGGCCTCCTGGTGGAATCGATCAGGTCAGGGAGAGGCGGGAACCGTCAGCCGGCGATCGTCGCCTCACCGGGAGGTGCCCCGGCAACGGCGGCGTCCGACTTGTCGGTCGCGGGCTGGTCGATCCGCCCGCGCCGCGCGGTCACCTTGGTGCCGGGGAAGGCCATTTGTGTGCCCTTGATGACGACCCGGTCGCTCGGCGCCAAACCTCCGCGAACCACACGTAAGCCGTTGATTACCGGGCCGAGTTCGACCTCCTTGGCCGCAACCGTGCCGTCCTTCCCGACGACCAGCACCAGCTTGCGCGTCTGATCAGTCTGGATCGCAGTGTCGGGCACGAGCAGGGCCTTCACGGTGCCGCCGCTTGCCATGCGCATGTTGCCGAACATCCCGGGGGCGAGGAAATTGTCCGGGTTACGCACCACGGCGCGCGCGCGGATCGTGCCGGAGTCGGGGTCGAGCCCGTTGTCGGTGAAATCGAGCGTGCCGTGCCAGGCGTAATCGGCTTCGTCCTGCAGCCGGATATCGATCTGCGCTCCGCGCTCGCGCCCTTCACGGCGCGCTTCGAGGAACAGGCCTTCGGATCCGTTGAAGGTGAAGTAGAGCGGGTCGGTCGCGTTGATCGTGGTCAGCAGCGTGGCGGAGGGCCCGTCACCCGCGGCGACGAGGTTGCCGGGATCGACGCGGCGGTCGGAAATGCGCCCTGTGATCGGCGCGCGGACGGTGGTGAACTCGACATCGAGGCTGCGCGAACGCACCCGCGCCTGAGCTGCCGCGAGCGCAGCCTGCGAGGCCGTCATCCGCGCTTCCAGCGCGTCGATCTCGCTCTGGGCCACGGCGTTGTCGTCGATCAGGCGCCGGGCGCGCTCCAGCTCGGTGCGGGCGAGCGCAAGGTCGCTGCGTGCGGTGGCAACGCCGGCCTGCGCTTCGGCCAGGGCCGCGCGGTAGGGGCGGGGGTCTATAGTGAACAGCGGCTGCCCCTTGCGCACGATCTCACCGTCGCGGAAATGCACGGCGGTGATCTCGCCGGACACGCGCGGGCGCAACTCGACGCTGCGGCTCGCCTCGAAGCGGCCGATGTAGTCGTCCCACTCGGTCACTTCCTGTTGCAGCGGAGTGGCAACCGTCACGACTGGCGGGGGCGGAACAGCCGCTGGGGCGCTGTCGCCGCGCAGCAGGTACCATGCGAGCGCTACGGCGAC
>JAPSJS010000031.1 GCA_031178065.1 Altererythrobacter sp. | reverse complement strand
GAAGTTCGCCCCGCTGGTCGCGAACTTCTCGCTCCAGTCCTTGCCGCTGCGGGTATAGACGCGCACGTCCTCCCCCGCCGCGGCGACGAGCGCGCGGTACCCGTCGAACTTGATCTCGTGCATCCAGCCGTTGCCCGTCGGCACGGCATCGACCAACGTGGCGAGCTGGGGCGGGCGGAACTTCGGCGGCTTGCCGGCCGCGGCCTTGCGCTTTGGCTTGGCCTTGCGGGCGTTGTGCTTGGCCGCCTTCGCCATCTCGCTGGCGAAAGCCTTGCCCTTCTTCCCCTTCAGCGAGTGCTCGCCTTTCACGTCGGCGGCGATCTCCGCCATCGAGCGGCCGGTGAGAACGCTGGTCAGCTCCCGTTCGACCAGCGGGTCGCCTTCTTCGGCATATTCGTCGGCCACTTTGCGCAGCAGCCAGTTTTCACGCTTCTCGCCGGGCCGTTTCTTCATGCGCACGAGCAGCCATTCGCCGTTCATGCGTTCGCCGTGCAGCGTGAAGTGGAGGTGGCCCTTGTCGATGTCCTTCCAGCTCTTGCCTTCGACCGGCGCCCAGGTGCCCCGATCCCACAGCATCACCGCGCCGCCGCCATATTCACCCTTGGGGATCGTGCCTTCGAATTCGGCATAGGACATCGGGTGGTCCTCGGTCCGGACTGCGAGCCGCTTGATGTCGGGGTCCGGTGAGGGTCCCTTGGTCACGGCCCAGGACTTGAGCACGCCGTCCGCCTCCAGGCGGAAGTCCCAGTGGAGGCGCGTAGCGTCGTGCTTCTGGACGATGAAGCGGTTACCGCCCTCGCTGCTGGCGCGCTTGCCGGCGGGTTCCGCCGTCTTGGCGAAGTCGCGCTTCCGGTTGTATTCGGCGAGCGGATTTTTCGCCGCCATCAGCTTTCCCCCTCGGTCTCGGTGTCGGGGAAATAGCGCTTCTCGACGAACCACAGCACCGTCAGCAGGATCAGCGAAACGCCGATGCCGACCGCCACCAGCGGCCACTGGCCCGCACCGCAGGCGATCCCAACGACTGCGACCAGCCACAGGTGCGCCGCCGTCGTGAGGTTCTTCACCTGGCCTTTCGAGAAGACGATGAGGCCGGCACCGATGATGCCGATGAAGGCGCCGGTCGCCTCGAACACGCGCAGAGGGTCCATACGCACGCCGCCGAGCTGATTGTAGAGAGCGATGATCGAAACGGTCATCGCCGCGGCCGAAAAGCAGATCAACCCGTGGGTGCGCAGGCCGGCTGCATGGCCACGCACTTCGCGGTCGAGGCCGAGAACGAGGCCGAGGATGGCAGCGACGCCGAGGCGCGTGAGCAGGTCCCAGTCGATCCAGTGGACCAGGACGGGATCGTTGAGGTCCATCAGGCGCGCTTCCTCGCCTTTGAACCGGTCGACTTCTTCGCCGGGGCTTTCTTCGCCGGGCTCTTCTTCGCAGGCTTGTCGTCCTTCACCGACTTCTTGAGCGCAGCCATCAGGTCGATCACGTTCGACTTGCCGGACGGCGCCGGTTCCTCGACGTCCTCCAGCACCTTCTTGCCCTTCGCCTTGGCCTTCTTGTCGATCAGCTTGCGGATCGCATCGACGTAACGGTCGCGGAACTCGCCGGCGTCGAAGGGCGCGCTCTTCTGGTCGATCAACGCGCCGGCGAGGTCGAGCATTTCCTTGTCGGGCTTGGTGTCGGGAATGTCCTTGAAGTAGGTCTGCGCACGGCGAACCTCGTCCTCGTAGCGCAGGGTCTCGAGCACGATGCCCTTGCCGCACGGCTTGAGGCTGACGAGCGTCTCGCGCCCGCGCACCGACAGCTGTCCGATCGCCACTTTCCCCTTCTGCCGCAAGGCCTCGCGCAGGACGACGAAGGCCTCCTCCGCCAGTTCGTCCTGCGGGACGACGAAGTAGGGCTTTTCGAAGTAGAACACGTCGATCTCGTGCGCATCGACGAACTGGACGAGCTCCAGCGTCTTGCGACTCTCGATCCGAACCGCCTCGATCTCCTCCTCCTCGAGCAGGACGTAGTTCCCCTTCGAGATCTCGTAGCCCTTGACGATGTCGTCGCGATCGACCGGGCCGAGACCCTGCACGACCTTCTCGTACTTGATCGGCTTGCCGCTCGGCTCGTGGATCTGGCGGAAGGATATCGAAGCGCCGCTCTTGGTCGCGGCGTAGACTTCGACGGGTATCGAGACCAGCGCCAGTCTGATCTGCCCCTGCCAATAGGCGCGTGCCGCCATCGTTCTTGTCCCCTTTCGCGCCGATTCAGCGCTTGGCGCGGGGATTCGTTTCCGGACACGCGAAAAGGGCGCCGCCTCCGGAGAGACGGCGCCCTTGTTCTGGAGCCGATGGAGCGGCTGGTTATTCGAGCTCGTCGCCGGTCATCGCGGTGTACTGCGTTGCCGCTTCGAGGTTCTCGGCCATGGCGTCCTCGGGCGAGGGGACCAGGCCGATCTTCGCGAGCGGGCCGTCCTTGCCCCAGCTCCGCGTCCACTCGGCGATGAACTCCTTCAGGCCGGGGATGGCATCGAGATGGGCCTTCTTGACGTAGATGTAGAGCGGGCGCGCACCCGGATACCTGAAGCTCGAAATGTTCTCGTAGGTCGGCTCAACCCCGTTCATCGGCAGACCCTGGACCTTGCCGGCGTTCTCTTCGAGGTAGGAATAGCCGAACACGCCTACCGCCTTGGGATTGTTGCCGATCTTCTGGACGATCAGGTTGTCCTGCTCGCCCTGGTCGACATAGGCGCCATCGGAACGAACCTCGGTGCAGATCTGCGCGTGGCGGTCCTCATCACCTTCTTTGATCTGCTCCATTGCCGGGTTGGCGTCGCAGCCGACCTCGAGGACGAGTTCCTTGAGCGCGTCGCGCGTGCCGGAGGTGGAGGGCGGGCCGTAGACCAGGATCGGTTCGGTCGGCAGCGAGGGATCGACATCGGCCCAAGTCTTGGCGGTCTGCTCTTCGCCGTAAGGCTGGGCGGCGATCGCCTTGTAGACGATCTCGGGCGTCAGATTCATCATGATGCCGCCCTGTGCGGAGGCGAAGGCGATCCCGTCGAGGCCGACCTGCAGCTCGATCACGTCTTCCACGCCGTTCGCCTGGCAGGTTTCGAATTCGCTCTTCTTCATCCGGCGCGAGGCGTTGGCGATGTCGGGTGTCGTCGGGCCGACGCCTGCGCAGAACAGCGCGATGCCGCCGCCCGTGCCGGTCGATTCGATCAGCGGCGACTTGAAGTCGGCATGGGAGCGGGCGAAGTTTTCCGCGACCACCTTGGCGAAGGGATAGACGGTCGACGAGCCAACGGCGCGGATCGAATCGCGCGTGCCTCCTGCGCCCGGTGCGTCGCAGGCGGAAAGCGAAAGCGCCGCGGCCGCGGCAAGGCATAGAGAGATGGTGGTACGCATGGTCTTACCCCTCGGGTTTCAGGATCGCATCGCCGATATGGGCGATCTGTGACAAGTGCATGACAAGCAAGGTTACGCGCTTCAGAAATCGATCTGCGCGCGTACGCCGAAGGCGTCGACACCATAGGACGTGTCGCCGCCCGCGGCAGGAACGGCCGCATTGTCATACTGCATGCGGCCGTAGTTCATCATGAAGCGCGTGTAGTCGGTCGGCGTCCACACGAGCGAAACGGCATAGCCGTTCTGCGTTCCGCCGATGATTCCGGCATCGGTGAGATCGAGATGGTCGTAGCGCAGGTTCACCTGCACCGCGCCGAAGCCGCCTTTACCGACCGGATTGGCGGGCTTCACGCGGTCGAACGTGCCGCCCTTGTAGCCGCGGGTGTCGCCTTCAGTGAGGAACATCCCGACTTCGGCATAGCCGCCGAAGAACGTCGGGTCGGCCAATGCGCCTGGCCGGTCCGCCTTCTGCCAGAAGCCCTCGGCCGCAGCGTGGAACGGGCCCGCGATCGCGGCGGTCTCCAGCCCCAGCCCGAGCTCGCTCGCCGCGCCGAACGCGTCGGTGTCGATGAAGCGGTCGTCGGTGAAGTGCAGGAAGGGCCGCTGGCGGTAGCGCAGCGTCGTTCCCGCTTCGTAGTCTGCGTAGTGGACCGAGCCGCCGAGATGAAGCTGCGTGTCGCCGAATTTCGGCATGAAGACCGCGCGTCCGTCCGCGCTCCAGTTCTCGTTCGAGAGTTCGTCCACGTTGTCGGTGAACAGCCCGCCCTGGACCAGCCAGTAGCGGCCGGCATATTGCGCCGAGAGGCCGACGCGCCGCTCGAAGCCGAAGGCATCGGTGAACGCCGCGCGCTCCATGGTCGAGGTGAAGCGGCTGCTGGTCAGCTCCTCCAGACCCTGGAAATTGTTGTGCTGTCCGGCGGAGATCGTCAGCCCGCCGGTGCCGTAAGTCAGGATCGCGTCCGAGATTTCGACCTCGTTGCCCGCGAAATCGGCTTCGAACTTGTATCCGAAGCCGCCGGGCATGTCGCCCTCCACGCCCAGGCGGGCGCGGCGGATCTCGTTGCCGAAGCCGTCGTCGGCCCCGGTCGAACCCGGCGCACCGCTCACGCCCGCATCGATCTGCAGGCGGCCGCGCGGCTTGAAGCTCCAGCCGCTTTCAGTCTCGATCACGGGCGCACCCTTCCAGGTGACCGTGGTTTCGTCGCCGTTCTCCGTTGCAGGAGCCGCTGCCGTTGGCGGGGACGATTCGGCGGGTTCGGCCTCTGCCGCGGCGAGGTCCGCCTCGAGCGTCGCGATGCGCGCGGCCATGCGCGCCATCTCGGCCCGCATCGTGGCGAGTTCGCTCTGCATGGCGGCGTTGCCGTCTTGCGCCATTGCGGGTGCGGCCGTGCCGATTGCTATCGCCAGTGCGGAGGCGCGGAGCACGTGTTTCATTTGGGTTACCTGTAACTGACAGTTGTTCGACCGATGAGTGACGCCGCTATGCCATTTGTGTGACATACCAATGACAGCACATCGCAATACGCCGCGCGACGCACCTCCGTCGATCGGGGGCAGACAGCAGGCTGCGCGGTAGTTACAAACGCAACGGCGTCGGCAATGAGGAGTTTCATCCATGCGCATCGGCTGCCCCACGGAAATCAAGAATCACGAATACCGCGTCGGCCTGACACCGGAAAGCGCGCGCGAACTGGTGGCGCATGGCCACGAGGTGTGGATCGAGAGCGGGGCGGGTAACGGAATCGGCGCCGGCGATGTCGAGTATCGCCAGGCCGGCGCGCTCATCAAAGACGGGCCGGAGGCGATCTTCGCCGAGTGCGAGATGATCGTGAAGGTCAAGGAGCCGCAGGCGCAGGAGCGCGCATGGCTGCGCGAAGGCCAGGTGCTCTACACCTACCTGCACCTCGCACCGGATGCGCCGCAGACCGCCGACCTGGTGAAAAGCGGCGTGACCGCGATCGCCTACGAGACGGTGACGGGCCCCAACGGCTCGCTCCCGCTGCTGAAACCGATGAGCCAGGTTGCCGGGCGCATGAGCATCCAGGCGGGCGCCACCGCGCTGGAGAAGGCGCACGGCGGGCGCGGTGTGCTGCTCGGCGGGGTGCCGGGCGTTCTGCCGGCGAAGGTTCTCGTCATCGGAGGCGGTGTGGTCGGTTTCAATGCGGCGCAGATGGCGGTCGGCCTGGGCGCCGACACGACGATCCTCGACCGCGACCCGGCCGTGCTCGAGCGGGTGGGAATCCACTTCGAAAGCCGCGCCAAGACGCGCTTCTCCAACAAGGCGAATCTCGAGGAGGCGGTCTGCCAGGCTGACCTCGTGATCGGTGCGGTGCTGATCCCGGGCGCTGCCGCGCCGAAGCTGGTTACGCGCGCGTTGCTCAAGTGCATGCAGCCCGGTGCGGTGCTGGTCGATGTCGCGATCGATCAGGGCGGCTGCTTCGAGACCAGTCGTCCGACCACCCATGCGGAGCCTACTTACGTGATCGATGACGTGGTGCATTACTGCGTCGCCAACATGCCGGGTGGTGTTGCGCGGACAAGCACTTACGCGCTCAACAACGTCACGCTGCCACATGCGTTGCAGATTGCCGAGGTCGGCTGGAACGAAGCGATGCGCCGCGATCCGCATCTCGCCGAAGGGCTGAACGTCCATGCCGGTCAGGTCACGTACAAGGCAGTGGCCGACGAACTGGGATACGGGCATCGCCCGATCGCCGAAGTGCTCGGCTGATCGGGAGGCCTTTCGGCGCACCAGTCGCGCGCGGTTTAAGGCGAAGATAATAATTGTTGCATACCGCGCGCGGCATGCTTCGACGTGCGCTCCAGGGTCTGTTGGCAATCGCGGCCGCCTCGCTGGCGCTGCTTGCCGCGTCTGCGGCGCATGCGCAGCCGATCGCACCCGCGTGCCAGGCAACCGCCACGCTGTCCTCCGATCCCGCAGGCGCCGGAGCGACGGCGCCGCAGTGGCGCTGCGACGGGAGCATCGCCGACTACCGTGCGCCGCGTGCGCTGCTTCGCTTCGACCTCCCGCAGACGGGGGAGCGGCCGGCCTACTTCACGACGAGGGCGAGCACCTTCGGCAAGATCGTGATCTCCGTGGTGGACCGCGGAGGCGCGGTGCGCAGCGTCCGGTATGGCATGGACGATGCGGAGCTGATCGGCAGCGGGCTGAACTTCGTCCTGCCGCTGCCTGCGATCACCCCGAGTTCGGATCGCGTCGTCGTTGCGGTCGACGAGGCGTGGGTCGCGCCGCTCGTGTCGGACGGCCGCCTCGTCACCTCACCCGACGAAGTGCGCTGGCCGCTCGAGACGATGCTCGCGCTGGCGGCGATCTGCGGTCTCCTGTGCATGCCGCTGCTGTTCGATCTCGCGTTCTACCGCATTCTCAAGGCGCCGTTCCTGCTCTGGCATCTGATGTCGGTCTTCGGAATGCTGGCGCTGACGCTCGTCTCCTCGGGGCTGGTGCTGCACTTCGCGGACCTGACGCTATGGCAGGTTTCCATGCTTCTGCCGCTGACCTCGTCGGTGGGGGTTGGAGCCGCGGCAGTCTTCGCTGCGGACTTGTTCGAGAAGGGGTGTCTGCCCGAACGCACGCGCCGGCTCCTGCGCTATTTCGCGGCGATGACGGCGGCGACCTCGCTCATCCAGCTGGCCAAGATCCCCATGCTCCGCGAGCATGGTTCGGATATCTTCTATCTCGCCTTCGTGCCGCTGATCGCGCTGTTCTGCGTCGCACTGGGGCAGGCGGCCCTGCGCGGCAGCCGCGCGGCACGCTACCAGTTCGTCGCCTGCATGCCGATCTGGACCGTCGCGCTCCAGCGGATATTCACCAATGTCGGATTCGGCGACGCGCCGCAGGATCAGATCTTCGCCTTCAGCGCGGCGGTCGCATTCCAGCTGGTCGTCACCTCGCTCGGCGCGGCGGATCGTTTCATGATCCTCAAGGACGAGCGTGACCGCGCCCGCGCGCAGTCGCTCGCGATGGAAGCCATGGCCGAGCGCGATCCGCTCACCGGGCTGCTCAACCGCCGCGCGATCGAACTGCGTTTCGCCGAGCTCCAGCGGCAGGGTTTCGACACCATGGCGCTGATCGATCTCGATCACTTCAAGCGGGTGAACGACACGCACGGCCACCAGGTCGGGGACGACGTGCTGCGCGTCTGCGCCGGCGTGCTCCGCGCGGACGGCGACCGCGATGCGATTGCGTTGCGGCTCGGCGGCGAGGAGTTCATGCTGCTGCTGCGCGGATTGGGAACGCGCCAGCGCGCCGAGCATCTGCGCCGCGCGATCACCCAGCGGGTCGCAGCCGATATCGAAGGGCTCGAAGCGCCTGTCACCGCGAGCATGGGCGTGATCGAGGTGCCAGCCGGGGGACTGGAAGGCACGAGCTTCGCGGACCTCTACGCCCGGGCCGACAAGCTGCTCTACGAGGCGAAGGAAGCGGGCCGCAACCGCACGATGCACGAACGCCTGACGCTGTTCGGCAGCCGCGAGCGCGCGGCGCGCGGCGCAGCCGTCGCCTAGATCTAGAGCGGGTTGCCGTCTCGGTCGCGGTAGATCTCGCGGCGGCCGACGTGATTGGCGGGCCCGACCAGCCCGTCCTCCTCCATGCGTTCGATCCACTTGGCGGCCGTGTTGTAGCCGACGCCCATCTGGCGCTGGAGCCACGATCCGCTGGCCTTCTGGTTCTCGAATACGATCTGGCACGCCTGACGGTATTTGCGCTCGTCCGGATTGTCGCTCGCGGTCAATTCGTCGTCGAAGCTGAAGCCGCCGTCCTCCGGCTCCTCGGTAACGGCGTCGACGTATTCGGGTTTGCCCTGCGCGCGCCAGTGGTCGGCCACGGCCTCGACTTCCTCGTCCGACACGAACGGCCCGTGCACGCGCACCATCGCGCCGCTGGATGGCTTGTAGAGCATGTCGCCCTTGCCCAGCAGTTGCTCGGCGCCCTGCTCGCCCAGGATCGTACGGCTGTCGATCCGGCTGGTGACGTGGAAGCTGATCCGCGTCGGCAGGTTGGCCTTGATCACACCGGTGATGACGTCGACCGAGGGGCGCTGCGTCGCCATGATCAGGTGGATGCCCGCCGCGCGGCTCTTCTGGCTGAGGCGCTGGATCAGCACCTCGATTTCCTTGCCCACGGTGACCATGAGATCGGCGAGCTCGTCGACGATCAGTACGATCTGCGGCAGTGGCGCGTAATCGAGCTGCTCTTCCTCGAACAGCTCCTCGCCCGTTTCGGGATCGAACCCGGTCTGTACCCGGCGGCCGAGCGGCTTGCCCTTGGCGATCGCGGCCTTCACGCGCTCGTTGAACGAGTTGATGTTGCGCGAATTGATCGAGCTCATCATGCGATAGCGCCGTTCCATCTCCTCGACCGCCCACTTGAGCGCGCGGACCGACTTGTGCGGCTCCGTCACCACGGGGGAGAGCAGGTGGGGGATGTCGTCGTAGCTCTTGAGCTCGAGCACCTTGGGATCGACCAGGATCATCCGGCACTCTTCGGGCGTGAAGCGGTAGAGCAGGCTCAGCAGAATGCAGTTGAGCCCGACCGACTTGCCCGAACCGGTGGTGCCCGCGACCAGCAAGTGCGGCATCGCGGCGAGGTCGGCGACGATCGGCTCGCCGGCGATATCCTTGCCGAGGATGATCGGGAGGTTGCCCCTGGCGTTGGCGAAAGCCTCGCACGCGGCGAGCTCCTTGAACGCGACGGTCTGGCGGTGCGCGTTGGGCAGTTCGATGCCCATCACGGTCTTGCCGGGGATCGGGCTGACGCGGGCGCTGATCGCGCTCATGTTGCGGGCGATATCCTCAGCCAGGCCGACCACGCGGCTCGCCTTGATGCCGGGGGCGGGTTCGAGCTCGTACATCGTCACCACCGGGCCGGTGCGGACCGCGGTGATCTCGCCCTTGACGTTGAAGTCGTCGAGCACCGTTTCGAGCAGGCGGGCGTTGCGCTCGAGCGCGAGCTTATCGAGCTTGGGACCCTTGTCGGTGGGCGGTTCTTCGAGGATGTCGAGGCTGGGCAGCTCGTAAGCGGCGAACATGTCGCGCTGGGCGGGCTTGGCTAGCGTCGCCTTCTTCGGCGGTGCGGTGCGCTCCGCGATCTCGGGGCTGCGGCGGGGAGGCGAGGCGGTTTCCGCCGTGTCCTCGTCCTCCTCGGCGGCGACCGCGGCTTTCGCCTGCCGCCGCTGCTTCGGAAAGAAGGGAATGTCTCCCTGCGGCAGCGCGGGTGCGCGCTTGAGGAACATCGGCAGGGTCAGCAGCGCGCGCCAGTCGATCGCGAAGACGCGGGTCAGCAGCGCGACGCCGAGCGCGAGGCTCGCCAGCGCGATACCGAGGATTGCCCAGCCCTGGGCGCCTTCCGGCAGCCGTCCGGCTATCCCCTCGACCGCCGCCGCGCCGAGCAGCCCGGTGATTCCGCCCATCGATGCTGGCAGCGGCCAGCCCGGGCCGGCGAACGCGAGCGCGAGCACGGTGGACACCAGCACCATCGCCAGCAGCAACATGCCGACGGGGCGCAGCCAGTGCGTGTCGGTGTCGCGGTCCTCCTCCTCGACATCGCGCCACAGCTTGCGCGCGCCGACATAGAGCAGCGGGAGCAGGAGCACGGCACTGAGGCCGAACAGGAATAGCGCCCGCTCCGCCGCCCAAGCCCCGCTCGCACCCATCCAGTTGGCGATGTCGGTGCCGGAGGCGGCCGTGGAGGGGCTCGGGTCCGTGTGCGTGTAGCTGACCAGCGACAGCGTGAGGAACACGGCGGCCGCGAACAGCACTGCCGCGCCCGCCATTTGCGCGGCACGGCGCAGCGAACGCCGCAACGCGGCGCGCCAGTCTGCTGTTGGCGATTTCCCGATCGCGCGGGTGGCCATCTCGTTCCCCTGCTTCCCGTGAGCCGCCATCATGCGCTTGGGGGGACTCCCGCGTCAAGAATCCTGCGGCAGAGCGCTTATTTAACCGATATGGTTCATTTTGTCAAGAGGCGAACAGTGAGTGGTCGTCGTGGCCCCCTCCTCCGCCCACCGCGCTCTCCGCGCGCCAGTTTACCGGTCATCCTGGCTTTCGCTGAATGGCGGGTACTCAAGAAAGTCCGTCGATGGCCGCCCAGCGCGGCCAATCGAGTTCCTGCGCGCGCGCCGCCGTCATGCCGCCCAGCGCGATCACTGGCATTCGGGCAAGCACCGCCAGCGCGCGAAATCGCTTCGGGCCGAGCGCCGGCGTATCCGGGTGCGAGCGGGTGGCGAAGACCGGCGAGAGCATCGCGGCGTCGGCGCCGATCGCGTTGGCCGCCTCGATCTCGGCACGGTCGTGCGCGGTGGCGATCCGAAGCTTTGGCCCGCCGGTCCCGATGCGGCCAGGCGGGCCGTAGAGGCCGTCCGCGCCCCAACGTTTCGCGTCGCCCGCGCTGCCGGAAAGGATTGCCGCGTGCCCGCACGTGCGCGCCACCTGCGCCAGTTCGTCGAACCGGCGGCGGCGCGCGTCGGGCGCAAGGTGGTAGTGCCGGAAGACGAAGCCCGAGCCCTGGGGCAGCGCGCGAAGCGTCTGTTCCAGCCGCGCATCGTTGCGCGCATCGGAGAGCAGCCACAGATTGGGCAGGGGCTCACGGGTCTGGCGTCGGGGCACGTGCACGCTATAGCGCGGCACGATGGAAAACCCAGAGACCCCGCTCGACCAAGTCCGTGCGAACATTGCGAAGGCGTGCGCGGTTGCCCGGCGCAAGCCCGACGAAGTCACGCTTATCGCGGTGAGCAAGACACACCCGGCCGAAGCCATCGAACCGCTCCTGCGGCAGGGGCAGCGCGCATTCGGAGAGAACCGCGTGCAGGAGGCGCAGGGCAAGTGGCCGGCGCTCCGCGAGGCGAACCCGGCCGTGCAGCTTCACCTCATCGGACAGCTTCAATCGAACAAAGCGGACGAGGCCGTTGCGCTGTTCGATGTCATCCACTCGCTCGACCGGCCAAGCCTCGTGAAGGCGCTCGCACGGGCGATGGACAAGGCGGACAAGCGCGTGCCGTGCTTCGTCCAGGTCAACATCGGTGGTGAGGAGCAGAAGGGCGGCTGTGCGATCGGCGAACTGCCCCAACTGTTGAAGCTGGCTCGCGAGGCCGGGATCCCCGTCGCCGGCCTCATGTGCATTCCGCCCCTCGAGATCGAGCCCGCCCCGTTCTTCGCCTTGCTCGACAAGCTGGCGCGCGACCACGGGCTGGCAGGGCGCAGCATGGGCATGAGCGGCGATTACGAAACCGCCATCATGCTCGGCGCGACACACGTACGGGTAGGCACAGCACTGTTCGGCACGCGGACCCTGAAATGAAAAGGGCGCCCGAGAGCGCCCCTTTCCATCGTTGGTGTTTTTGCTGTGCGTCAGAACTCGCCGCGCACCGTGATGCCGTAAGTCCGCGGCTCGGCGAGGAATGCCGAGTAGGTCTGCTGCGGAGCAACGAACGGCGTATTGAACGCGATCTGGGTGTAGTCCTTGTCGAACAGGTTCTGCACCCAGCCTTCGATCGAGAACCGCCCGGCGATGTTGGTCACGCCGACGCGGCCGTTGACGATGAAGTAGCTGTCCTGCTCCTTGCCGTAGAGCAAGTCGGAGCCGGTGTTGTAGTCGTCGGTCAGGCGTGCGTTGAAGAACACGAGCCCCCGCAGACCGCCCGGCGTCAATTCCGGCGTCCACGACACGGACGAGGTCGCGACCCACTCGGGCGCGTTCGACAGGTTGTCACCTGGCAGCAGACGCAGCGCGGGATCGAGCGGCGCGCCGCTGTCGTCCCCGATCAGGTTGTCCTCGTAGCTCGTGTCCGAATACGTCAGGCCCATCGTGAACGCGAGATCGGGAACGGGGTTGAGCGACGCCTCGAACTCGATGCCCTGTGCGATCACGCCCGGCTGCACGTCCTCGGGAGCGCAGGCGCCGGTCGTGGCGCTTGCATCCTGGTCCGCGCCGCCGAGATCGGCGGAACAGGCGTTGATGTTCTGGACCAGGTAGAACGACCCGTTGAAGGTGTTGAGCTGGAAGTTCGAGAACTCCTGGCGGAACGCCGCCACGCTCAAGCCGAACTGGCGTGTAGAGTACTTGGCGCCGATCTCGAACGCGTCGACCGTCTCCTCCGCGAACTGCAGCGATCCGACGTCGATCGTATCGGGATCGAACGCCACCGGGCTCGAAAGCGCCGAGCGGTCGAGGTTGAAACCACCTGCTTTGTAGCCGCGCGAGTACGAACCGTAGAGCAGCAGGTCGGGAGTCGGTTTCCAGCTCAGCACCGCCGTGCCGGTGAACTCGTCCTCGTCACGCGTATCGCTGAGGGTGAGCCCGTCGAGCTCGGAGCTCGAGTTGCCCTGGCACGAAAGCGAGATGATGCCGCCCGCAAGCGGCGCGAGCGCCGGCACGCCGAGGAGCCCGCCGAGCAGGGCGCGGTTGGTAGGGCAGATCGTGTTGTCGTTGTTGAACGCCGCGTCGAAGTCCTTGGTTTCGTTGGTGTAACGAAGGCCAAGGGTGAGATCGACCGTGTCGGTGATGTGGAAGATGTTGTGCGTGAACAGCGCGAAATTCTTGCTCGTCTGATTGTAGATGTCGCCCGTGCTGCCCAGGTCGCTGATGCTGCCGAGATTGTTGATCGCGGCAAGGATCGCCGGGGTGGCGGGGCCGAATGCAGGCGTGCCGGTGAGGGTGCCGTCGAGCGCCGCCACATTGGGGCCGAGGCAGTTCTCGACAGCCGGGTTGGCCAGAGCGGGATTGATCGCGAGTGCGATGCGGCAGGCTGCGAACGTGCCGTATTGGTCGCCGAAGCGCAGATTGTCGCGCACTTCCAGCTTCTCGTTGGCGTAGTAGCCGCCCACGAGCCAGTCGAGCCGGTCGTCGAACGCGGAGCCCTGCAGGCGCAGTTCCTGACTGAAGGTCTTGAACTCGCGGGCACCGGCGAAATCGCCCGGGGCGCGGTAGATGATGTCGACTTGCGTGTAGTCGGTGTCGGACGCCTGGGTGTTCGAATACTCGCGGTAGGCGGTGATCGAGGTCAGGCTGACGCCGCCGAGATCCCAGTTGAGCTCGCCCGACACGCCGTAGTCTTCGGTAGCGCCTTCGTAGGTCCGTCCGGGCGTGACGTAGATGTCGCGGTTGAACGTGCCCTGGTTGAGCGCGCGCGGATCCTGGCCGAGCGCGATCATTATCGGGATGATCGGGTTTTCGGTGCTGGTCAGGGGCGGACCGCCTTCGGGCCGGGCGAACGAGTCGAGCCCCGGGCTCATCCGCGCAAGCGGTGCGAAATCGGTCTGCACGAACGTCGCGGCGCAGCACGCCTCGTCCTTCTTCGAGTAGTCGCCGACCAGGCGGAAGCTGAGCGTATCACTCGGCTCGAACAGCATTTGCCCGCGCACTAGGTAGCGGTCGCGGTTGTTGACGCTCGTGTCGTTGTTGACGTCGTTGTAGAAGCCGTCGCGCTTGAAATAGACGCCGTCGACGCGCGCCGCGACCGTCTGGCCCAGCGGCACGTTGATCCCGCCTTCGACGCGGATCGCATCGTAATTGCCGTAGGTGAAGGCCCCGTAGCCGCTCGTCTCGAACTCGGGCGGGGCGGTGTAGATGCTGATCAGACCGGCGGAGGCGTTGCGGCCGCCCAGCGTGCCCTGCGGGCCGCGCAGGATCTCGATCCGGTCGATCGGGCCGAGTTCGCTCAGCGCGTTGCCCGAACGTGAACGGTAGACGCCGTCGACGAACACCGCGACCGAGCTTTCGAGGCCCGGGTTGTCGCCGACCGTGCCGATCCCGCGGATGCGTGCCGAGCCGTTGGCCTCGTTACCGGTGGAGGAGACGAGCAGCGAAGGCGCCACCTGGTTCAGCTCGCGAATGTCGTTGGTGCCCGACCTCTCCAGCATTTCGCCGGAGACCGCCGAGACGGCGACGGGAACGTCGGCCAGCGACTGTTCGCGCCCCTGGGCGGTTACGACGATGACCGGCCCGGTCGCCTCGGGCGCAGCCTCGGTTTGCGCGGCCGGTTCCTGAGTTCCGGTGTCCTGGGCAAGTACCGCCTGGGGAAGCAATGCAATGCTCGCACCGGCGAGGGCCAGCGCGCGAATGGATACCTTATTTCTCATGTTGTTCTCCTCCACCAAAACTTGACGCTTTCGTTAACGTGAACGCGGTCTGGAGGAAACATCGTTTCCACGAACGGCCAAATTCAGCCGCTCTGTGTTGCATTCACGTCGCTTCGAGTTCGGCCTGTCGTCGGTCGCTCGCGGCGTCGAGCAGGGCAGTCTCGATCGCGGTGATGCGTTCGGTCGCCTCGACCTTCTCACCCAGCAGGTCGGTCACATAGAACGTGTCCGCCGCGCGCTCGCCGTAGGCGGTGACGTGCGCGGAGTGGACCATGAGCTGGCTGTCGAACAGGGCGCGTGCGAGCCGGTTGAGCAATGCGGGCCGGTCGCGCGCGTTGACTTCGACGACGGTGAAGCGGTTCGATGCCTTGTTGTCGACGATCACCCGCGGGCGAACGTCGAACGCCTTGGCGCGGCTGTGCGACAGCGGCCGCTTGGCCAGGCGGGGCACCAGTTCGATGCGGTTGGCGAGCGCGTCGCCGATCGCGGTCTCGATCCGCAGGAGTTGCTCGGCTTCGTAGAACGGCTGGCCATGCGGGTCCTGGACGAGGAAATTGTCCACCGCCCAGCCGGCGCGGGTGGTGTGGATGCGCGCATCGATGATGTTGGCGCCCGCCAGATGGATGCCCCCTGCGATACGGTAGAAGAGGCCGGGGTGATCCGCCGCGATCACGCTCACCAGCGTCGCCCCGCGCGAAGGATAGACCTCACAATGCACCGACAGCTCGCGCTGATCGCGCCGCGCGGCATCGAACTGGCGCAGGTTGAGCGCAATGATATCCTCTGGCTCCGCGATCCAGTAGGGATCCCCGAAATCGGCGGCGTGGCGGCCGACGAGTTCCGCATCCGCACCCAGAAGCTCTCCGACGGCCTGCTTCTTCGCCGTCACCCGCTCCTTCCGGCCGTGGCGCATATGGCCGAGCCGCAGCCGCTCGTGCGCAGCGTCGTAGAGCTCGCCGAGCAGCTGCCGCTTCCAGCTATTCCAGGTGCCGGGGCCGACCGCGCGGATGTCGACTGCGGTCAGGATCAACAGGTGCTGAAGCCGCTCGACGCTCTGCACCTGGGCGACGAAATCCTCGATCGTTTTGGGGTCGGTCAAGTCGCGCTTGAACGCGGTCGCGCTCATCAGCAGGTGCTGCCGCACGAGCCAGGCGACGAGATCGGTCTCATTCTCGCTCAGTCCGAACCGCGGGCAGAGCTCGCGCGCGACGCCCTCGCCGAGCACCGAATGGTCACCCCCGCGCCCTTTCGCAATGTCGTGCAGCAGCACCGCGACATAGGCGGCGCGGCGCGAAGCCAGCTTGTGGATCAGCCGCGTGGAGCGCGGATGATCCTCGGCCAGTTCGCCCTTCTCGATCCGGCTCAGCAGCCCGATCGCGCGGATCGTGTGCTCGTCCACCGTGTAGTGGTGGTACATGTCGAACTGCATCTGCGCGTTGACCTTGCCGAAATCGGGCACGAAGCGGCCGAACACCCCAGCCTCGTTCATCCAACGCAGGGCGGTTTCGGGATCGTTGCGGCCCGCGAGGAGCTCGAGGAACAGCGCATTGGCGCGCGGGTCGTCGCGCACCTCGGAAGTAATGAGCCGCGAATCTCGATCGGCCTGGCGCATGGTCGCCGGCTCGATCTCGAACCCCTCGGCTTCCGCGATCCGGAAGATTTCGATCAGCCGCACGGGATCCTTGCGAAACCAGTCGTCGTGCGGCGTCCCGATGCGGCCCCCGAACACGCGGTAGCCCTTCAGGCTGCGCGGGCGCGCCTTGAAGCCGGCGAGCAGCCCCTTGCGAGCGTGCCTCTGGGCGAACTGCTCGTCGATATGGGCGAGGAACACGCCCGTCAGGCTGCCGACGCGCTTGGCCTGCAGGAAGTAGAATTGCATGAACCGCTCGACCTGGCTCTTGCCCGGGCGATCGACGAAGTTCATCCGCATCGCGACCTGGCGCTGGAGGTCGAAGGTCAGCCGGTCCTCGGCGCGTCCGGTGATCACGTGCAAATGGCAGCGCACCGCCAGCATGAAGCCTTCGGCGCGCCGGAAGCTGCGATATTCCTGCGCGGTTAGCAGGCCGACATCGACCAGTTCCGCGGCGCTTCGCACCTTGTGGATGTATTTTCCCAGCCAGTAGAGCGTCTGCAGGTCGCGCAGGCCGCCCTTGCCGTCCTTGACGTTGGGCTCGACGACATAGCGGCTGTCGCCCATCCGCTTGTGCCGCGCGTTGCGCTCCGCCAGCTTCTCGGCGACGAACTGGCGCTCGGTGCCGTTCACCACGTCGGCCCAGAAGCGCCGCCGAGCCTCGTCGTGGAGCGGCTGGTCCCCCCAGACATAGCGCCCCTCGAGCAGGGCCGTGCGAATGGTGACGTCCTCCTTCGCCATGCGTACCATGTCGTCAGGCGTGCGGCTGGAGTGGCCGACCTTCAGCCCCAGGTCCCACAGCAGGTAGAGCATGGCCTCGATCACCTGCTCGCACCACGGTGCGCTGCGCGTGGGGGTGAGGAAGGCGATGTCGACGTCCGAATGGGGCGCCATCTCGGCCCGGCCGTAGCCGCCGACGGCGAGGATCGCGAGGCGCTCGCCTTCCGAACGGTTGCCGACCGGATAGACGTGCTCCACGACGTAGTCGTGGATCAGCCGCACCATCTGGTCGATGAGGAACGCGTGGCCGGCGACGCATTCATGGCCGGCGTGAGGCTTGGCCTCAAGCCGACGGCGCAGCTCCTCGCGGCCTTTGTCCAGAGCGTCGCGTAGCGCTTCGACCACTGCGTTTCGCGCATCCTCACCCCGAACCTCCACCAACCCGGCGATCGCTTCGGCCAGTGCGCGCCGGTCGAGGATCGCGCGCTGCTTGGGGACGCGGACCTGGTTCAAGCGTCGAGCAGCTCCTTCCCGAACGCAGCGCGCACCGCACGCTTGTCGATCTTCTGCGTGCCCAGCCGCGGCAGCGGCTCCTCCGCCCGCCAGATGCGCTCGGGAATCTTGAATGGCGCGAGCCGGCCGGCGAGGAATTCGCGCAGCTCGTCGGGGGTCAAGGTGCAATCGTCCTTGCAGTAATAGACCGCCGCCGGGACTTCGCCGAAGCGCGCGTCGGGCAGTCCGAAGACCGAGCATTCCGCGACCGCGTCGTGCCCGTAGATCGCCTGCTCGACATCGAGGCACGAGATGTTCTCGCCCCCGCGGATGATGATGTCCTTCTTGCGGTCGACGATGAAGACGTAATTGTCCTCGTCGAGGTAGCCGAGATCGCCGCTGCGGAAATAGCCGTCGTCGAAGAACGCTGCGGCGGTCGATTTTTCGTCCTTCCAGTACCCCAGGAAGTTGGCGATCGAGCGGATGCAGATTTCGCCCACCGCGCCCCGGGGCAAGGGATTGCCGTCGTCGTCGAGGATCGCGAGGTCGACCAGCGGCTGGCTGGCGCGACCCGTGGAGCCGGGCTTGGCCATGTAGTTCTCGTTGAAGTTGCCGCAGCCCACGCCGTTGGTTTCGGTCAGGCCGTAACCGAGCAACGGGAAGCCTTCGGGGAAGGCGTCCTTGATCTTGGTCACGTGGTCGACCGGGCGCGGCGCGCCGCCGGCGGCGAAGCTCTTGCAGGCGGTGAGGTCGAACTGATCGCGCTCGGGATGGGTCGCGATTTCGTAGCTCATCAGCGGCACGCCGACGAAATAGCTGACCTTTTCCGCCTCCATCAGCCGCATCGCCTCGCGCGCGTCCCACTTGGGCATCAGCACGAGCTTGCGGGCGATGGCGTAGCTCTGGAGATAAAGCGGCACTTCGCCGGTGACGTGGAACAGCGGTACCGCGATCAGCGCACAGGCCTGGCCCGAGGGCGGATCGCCGCGCTGGGTCAGCAGCTGCGCGGCCATCGCGCTCTGCGAGACATAGCTCATCGTGCCGTGGACCACGCCGCGATGGTCGGACCACGCACCTTTCGCCTGGCCGGTCGAGCCCGAGGTGTAGAGGATCGTCGCGAGGTCGTCCGGCCCAAGCTCGCCGAGCATGCGCATGGCGATGTCGCCGTCGCCCCAGATCGGCGCGAGCCCTTCGGACGGGGGCAAGTCATGCGAGATAGTGACGACCGTGGCCGGATGGTCGGTCCCTTCCAGCCGGCGCATCCGCTCCTCGTCGGCGAGCACGATCGAGCATTCGGCGATGCGAACACCGTAGGCGAGTTCCTCGCCAGTCCAGAACCCGTTCAGCAGCGTGGCACAGCCGCCGCCCATGATGACGCCCATGTAGGCGACGATCCAGTTGGCCGAATTGCGCGCGGCGATGCCGATGCGGTCGCCCTTCTTCACGCCGTGCTTCTCGACCAGCCCGGCCGCGACATGGCTCGCCGCCGCCCAGCATTCGCCGAAGGTCAGCCGGCCGCCCGCGTCGACGAGGAAGGGGAGGTCCTTATGCTCGTTGCAGTAATGCGCGAAATAGTGCGCGAGAGTCGGCGGCGCGTTCTTGAACGCCGGGATCGTCCGGCCGAACCGTTCGAACGGCTCGGTCTCGAACGGCATACCCGGCCCGGTCAGCACGTCCATGATGCGTTCCAGATCGTTGTCCAGCTCGCTCGGCATTCGTTTTCTCTCCTCTCGCCTCCGGCCCCGCGCCTCGGCTGCGATAAATCGCGCCGGCCGCCTGAACGCAGGGTTTAACCCCGTCTCGCTCTATGCCAAAAGCCGCGCGAATTCCCGCGCGGCGGGAGCTTTTGATAAGGGGTTCGCCTGTTGCTGTCACTACTTGCCGCCACGGCAGGAGCTGCCGATCCGATCCAGTGGGCGGAACTGGGCCTGACGCCGGGAATTGACCTCGGCTTCTTCACGCTGCGCTGGTACTCGCTCGCCTATCTCGCGGGCATCGTGCTGGGCTACTGGCACTTGTCGAAAATGATCAAGGCGCCCGGCGCGCCGATGGCCCAGCGCCATGCCGACGACCTGTTCTTCTACTGCACTCTTGGCATCATCATCGGCGGGCGGATCGGCTATGCGACGTTCTACGATCCCTCGCTGTGGACCAGCCTGCGGTTCTTCCAGCTCTGGACCGGGGGGATGAGCTTCCACGGCGGACTGGCCGGCGTGCTGGCGGCGATCGCGTTCGTATCGTGGCGTGGAGAGCTCTCGTTCCTGCGCGTCGCCGATTACATCGCAGTCAACGTGCCCTTCGGCATGATGTTCGGCCGCCTCGCCAACTTCGTGAACGGAGAGCTCTGGGGCCGCCCGTCCGACGTGCCGTGGGCGATGGTCTTTCCCGGTGCAGGGCCGCTTCCGCGCCATCCCTCGCAGCTCTACGAAGCGGCGCTCGAAGGCGCGCTGCTGGTGATCGTGCTGCTGTTCCTGTTCTGGCGGACCCGTGCGCGCTACCGCCCCGGGCTGCTGGTCGGCATCTTCACGGCGGGCATTTCGCTTGGCCGCTTCACGGTCGAGTTCTTCCGCGAGCCTGACGCCCAGCTCGCCGAGTTCGCCGCGGACACCGGCCTCTCGATGGGGCAGTGGCTGACGATTCCGCTGATAGTGCTCGGTCTCTCGGTGACCGTGCGTGCGCTGATGCGGCCGCCGCTCGCCAGTGGCCAGGGTGCACCCGGAGCCGCATGAGCGCCGAACGTGACGACGACCTTGCGGCGATCTTCCGCCGGCTGATCCGCAATACGGGTCCGATCTCGCTCTTGCAGTTCATGGGCGAGAGCAACGCGCGTTACTACGCCAACCGCGATCCTCTCGGCAGCGAGGGCGACTTCGTCACCGCGCCCGAGATCAGCCAGATGTTCGGCGAACTGATCGGCTTGTGGCTCGCCGACATGTGGATCCGCGCGGGACGGGATGAGCCGGTGCTCTATGTCGAGCTCGGTCCCGGCCGCGGCACCCTGGCCAAGGACGCACTGCGAGCGGGCAAGCGATACGGCTTCGCGCCCGACGTCCACCTCGTCGAAGCTTCGACCGCGCTGCGTGAACTCCAGGACGAAGCAGTCCCCGGCGCGATCTGGCATGCCGATCTCTCGACCGTGCCCCAGGACGCGCCGATGCTGCTGGTCGGCAACGAGTTCCTCGATGCGCTGCCCGTGCGTCAGCTCGTCCGCACGGCCGAAGGCTGGCGCGAACGAATGGTCGGGCTGGACGGCGACAACTTCGTCTTCGTTGCGGGCGCCCAGCCGATGGATGCCGCCGTGCCGGACGAATGGTGCGAGGCGCCGCAGGGAACACTGCTGGAAACCAATCCGGGTGCGGCTGCGGTCGTCTACGAGATTGCCGGGCGGCTCGCCGAACAGGGCGGGGCTGCGCTGCTCATCGACTACGGCAGCGATGAGGCGCGCACCGGATCGACGCTGCAGGCCGTCCGCGCCCATGCCAAGATCGACCCCTTCGCGGCGCCGGGCGAGGCGGACCTCACCGCGCACGTCGACTTCGCGACCCTCGCGCGGATCGCGCAGTCGCGCGGGGTGCGGCACCTCGGCACCGCGACGCAGGGAGACTGGCTGCGCACCCTCGGCATCGACATGCGCGCCCAGACCCTCGCCTCCCGCGCGCCGCACTATGCCGAGGACATCGAGATCGCGAAGCAGCGGCTCGTCGCGGGCGACCAGATGGGCGAGCTGTTCAAGGTCATGGGCCTCGCCGGGCCCAGTTGGCCCGACGGCGCGGGGTTTGGGGCAGACTAAAAAAGGGCGCTGAGCGAGAACGCCTTGGACCACACATCGGTAGTTAGGCGGCATTCCCTTCTTCGCAGCGGCACGTGACGCGCGAACACCACGAGTTCCGCACGGCGAGCGAGACCAGTCCGCCGTGCAGCGGCCTCCACCATCGAGCGCTGTACGCAGGCCCGGGCCCTTCTCGGAGGGCGCTCGTCGCGTTAGTTGGTAAGTCTAATCCAAGTATAACTACTTATACGGAGTAATACCTAGACGGCGTGTAAACACTTCTCTCCCTCCCAATTCAAATTGACATTGACGTAAATGTAAGCTACAGAGTGTTAGCTAGGTAAATCGGCCTAGCACAACTGCGATAAGAGAATGGGAGATGTGAAATGAAGAAGGCAGTAGCTTTGCTGATCGGTTCGGTTGCGCTGGTCGGGTCCCAGGCCGCGATGGCTAATCATCCCTACATTACGCCACAGGCGCCGTGGACGTTCACGGGAACGGTCGATGTCGAAAAGGGCATTGCGCTCACGTGCACTGCTACCGTGACGATCACCGGTCCCAACGACGCAGCGGATACCAGTCCGCCGTTCAATCATACGGATGTTCAGAATCTCAGCGCGAGCATCACGCTGACCGGTGGCACGCTGGGCCTCTGCAGTGCAGTCAACGTCGCACCGACCGCGGATATCACTTACGTCTCGACGGGAAACAGCAGCGGGGTCTTCACGCTCCACGACGTCTTCGTGACGACCATCACTCCCGGCAACTGCGAAGGCGATATCACTGCGGTGTGGACCGAAGGGGCGCCTGACACCTTGGCCGTCTCGGGCGTCCTTCCGGCGGTGAGCGGCTCGGACTGCCAGATGAACGGCACCGTCAACCTGACTTCGCCTTCCTCGGGCAACACGAGCGCTCCGGGCGATTCGGATCACAATCCGAACCACGGCAACAACGAGTAACGCCATCAGCCCATTCGCTTTTGGATGAATGATGACGTGTTCGGGCGGGCGCACGGATCGTGCGCCCGCTCATTCCGCAGTGGTGAGGGATGCCGGTTCAACAATCCACGTTGTGTCGTACGCCGCCAGTCACGGTTGTTCCGAATGGCGTCCCGGAAGCCGGGCGGAACAGGATGCCGACAGATGCAGATCGCTGACGCGTTGCAATGAGATTGTCAGGCCTCGCCTTACTGACCTCTCTCGCCCTTTGCTGGCCTCGTGGCGATGCGGCCGCACAACCGGTCGACAACGTGGGAGCTGTCGACGGGCCCGGCGAGATCGTGGTTACCGCACCTCGCCGCGGCGAAGCGGAGGTCCCGGTCGAGACCGAGTTCGGCGAGGAGGAGATCGCCAGTCACGGCGCGGACAGCATCGACGAACTGCTCGAGAGTCTGGCGCCGTTGATCGACGGATCGGGCGAGGAGCCTGTGATCCTGGTGAATGGCAAGGAGATCGGTTTTGACCGGTCGATCCTCGGCTTCCCGCCTGAGGCGCTAAACCGCATCGCGCTGCTGAAGGCGGAGGATGCGGCGCACTATGGCCACCGATCCGGCCGACGCGTCGTCAACCTGGTTCTCAAGGAGAATTATGCCAGCCGCAACATCGAAGCGGCAGTGAACTGGGCCACCGATGGCGGCCAGTACGATGGGGCTCTGACGGCCGGTCAGGTGGCCATCTCAGGCGCCACGCGTTGGAATGCTCAGGCACGCCTGTCGATCGAAAGCGCTCTGCGGAACAGCGCAAGGGGAGCTCGTCCGAGTCAGGCAGGTCCCATCGACCTCGTCGGCTACGTCGCCCCGGTGTCGGGGGACGAGATCGATCCCGGCCTGAGCGGATTGGCGGGAGTGACCGTGGGCGTCGCCGCCATACCGGGCCGCGCCCTCGCCGGGGCGCCGGTGCTGGCGGACTTCGTCGCTGGCGCCGGCCGGACGAATCCGGCCGATCCTGCGCGGTTCGAGACGCTCCTGCCTTCGCGGCGCAAGCTCTCGTTGAACCTTGGCGCCAGTCGCCCCTTGGGGCCGTTCACCGCATCCCTGTCTCTGAATGCGAGTTCCAACCACAGCGAACGGCTTCGCGGGCTGCCAATGGCCTCGATCGTCATTCCACAGGGAAGCCCGTGGTCGCCGTTCTCCGGCGATGTGCTCCTTGTTCGTCCTCTAGCAGGTGCTCGCGCCTTGCGCAGCGAGAACAGCTCGAAATCGCTTGGGCTCTCTTTGACCCTTTCGGGTTCGCTCGGATCCTGGCGGACTACCCTCTCGACCAGCTACGCCCGTAGCTGGTCCACCAACCATCTGGAACACGGCGTAGACACCCGCGAGGCGCAAGCTTTGATCGATGCACACGTGCCGGGATTCAATCCTTATATGCCCTGGTCTGATCGCCTGCTGCGGACCAGCGGCAGCAAGTCGGACAGCGAAAGCTTCGGCGGCAACCTCAGCGCCGCGAGGCCGGTCGTGGATCTTCCGGCCGGGCCCATGACGGCGACTCTCTCGATGACCGCGAATCACAATAGCAGCGGCTACCGATCTCTCGGCGGTGAGAGCCAAGAGGCGTGGGACGCGACCGCCTACGACCATCTGGGCGGTGAGCTCTCCGTCAGCATCCCCGTCTCCGCACGCGGGGAGGGCGAGCTCAACCCGCTGGGCGATCTCTCGATCGATCTGTCAGCCGGGGGCCAGACGGCGACCGGCAGCGCGTTTCGAAAGCAGCACGGCGCGGGGTTCACTTGGACACCTGTCCCGCCCGTGCAGGTCCTCGGCTCGTTCGAGCACCGCGAAGTCGTCCCTTCCTCCGAGGACTTGGGCGCACCTCGTGTCGAGACCGTAACGCGGGTCTACGACTTTCTGCGCCAGGAAGTGGCCGAGCCGCTGTGGATCACCGGCGGCAATCCACTGCTCAGCCGAGGGAGCGCGCAGAGCCTCTCGCTCGAGGTCCGCCTCAGGCCCTTGGGCAGCCCGCTGCTTTCCGTGAACGTCGGATATCGCAGCCGCCGCGGCGAGGGCGGGGTTGCGCCCTTTCCGGAACTGACGCCTGCGATGGAGGCCGCTTTCCCGGAGCGAGTGGTGCGCGATGCTGAGGGACGATTGCAGATGGTCGATGCGCGGCCGATCAATATCGCCCGGAGCCGAAGCGCGGAGCTCGTCTCGAGCGTGGCGCTGCGCCTGCCCACCCCGGGCGCGCGGGCAGCGAACACACGCACGGCGGATCCGCTACGTCTGACCTTTACCCTCAACCACACCTGGCGCCTGGAGAGCGAACTGCTGACCCGAGAGGGCGTGCCCACGATCGACCAACTCGCCGAAACCGGGCAGTCACGGCACTACCTCTCGCTGCAGGCGACCGGGGGCAAGAAGGGGATCGGCGGCGATTTGCGCGCGACCTGGAGCAGTCCGGCACAAGTCCGCAGCAGGCATTCGGCGGGGCGGGACTACCGCTATCGGCCTCCGCTGATGATCAACGCCGGCGTTTTCATCCTTCCCGGCAAGTTGTGGACTGGGGCGGAGGGGATCGGATGGCTGGAGAACCTCAAGGTCTCGCTCGAGGTCGAGAACCTGCTCGATACCTACCGCCGCGTTACGCTGAGCGACGGGAGCGTTCCGCCGGGCTTCAGCCGGCACGAGGTCGATCCGCTCGGGCGCACGGTGGAGCTGTCGGTGCGAAAGAGGTTCTAGGGCCCGCGCGTCAGCCGATGGCCGGGGGAATGCCCGAGGGGATCAGGAACAGCGGCAGGATCCGCGCGATCAGGTCGCGCATTGCGTCGTCGTCCTGACCGAGCATCTCGCGCACGTGCGGACCGATCAGCGCATCGCCGAAGGCGCTGACCGCCATCATCAGCACCGCGGCACGGACCCGTTCCGGCGCCGCATCGTCGGTGGACTGCCCGACGATCGCTTCCACCAGCGCACGCACGGCCTCTCGCACGGGTTCGAGCTGCTTCACGTCGCCGGACAGGATGATCCATGCGGCGAGCTGTCCGGCGCCGCCCTTGTCGAACGCGTCGAACACCTTGTCCGCCACCGTGCGAGGCGCGGCCGCATCGGTCTTGAGCAGTTCCACCACGTTGTCGAGTGCTGTGGTCAGATCGCGGATCATCGAGCCCATTAGTGCGGACTGCAGGCTCGCCGCCGATCCGAAGTGATGCAGCACGTTGGCATGCGACATGCCAATCTCGCGGCCCACATTTGCCAGCGTGACGGCAGCCGGGCCGCTGTCGAGGAGCAGCTTGCGTGCCGCGATCAGGGCCTCATCGCGGACCTCGTCGCCCATCCGCTTGCGCCGCCGGACCCGCTCCTCCTTCGGCTGTGCCATTCCGTCCTCCATATGCGGCACTGCCGCCTTCGCCAGGATACCACATACAGATGTGCGAACGCGCGTCACCCCAGATCGTCGGCTGCGGCACGTCCATTCCCGAATTACTATTTACATTAACATCAATGTAAATTAAAGGGGTGTGACAATCAGGAGGATTCGACAATGTCTTCAACCCGAACCCCCGAAGATATCACGATTCACAAGCGCAACTGGAAATTCGGCCGGGAGGAGCCCGTCCGCCGCTGGTGGCACGGCGGCGACCCCGGGCGCACCGCGTTCTTCAACGCGCTGTCCTCGACCTTCCCGGTGGGCGAGAAGTTCTTCATGACCACGGTGCGCCATTACCGTGACGACGCGCCCGAGACGCTGCGCGCGCAGATCGACGATTTCGTCTATCAGGAATCGATGCACACGCGCGAGCATGTGTTTTTCAACAAGCAGGCGCGCGATGCGGGATACGACATTCGCCCGGCGGAAGACCGCGCTGCGCGCACGATTGCCTGGGCCAAGCGCCGCAAGCCGGTGATGCAGCTTGCAGCGACCTGCGCGCTCGAACACTTCACCGCGACCCTGGCGAACGCCGTTCTCTCGAACCCCGAGCATCTTGCGGGCGCCGAGCCGGAAGCGCAGCGCATGTGGCGCTGGCACGCGATCGAGGAGATCGAGCACAAGGCCGTCGCTTTCGACACCTGGCTCCACGCGACGCGCAAGTTCCCGCGCTTGCGGCGGTGGCTCGGACGCTCCTTCGCGATGGCGGCGGCGACCGTGCGGTTCCACTACGTGATCTTCCGCAACACTGCCGGCTTGCTCGAGCAGGACGGCAGGAACGACTTCGCGACCTGGCGCAAGCTGCTGCACTACCTCTATGTCCGCCCCGGCGCCATGCGCCTGCTGGTGGGCAGCGCGATCGGGTACATGCGCCCGGGCTTCCACCCGTGGCAGCATGACGACCGCGCGCTCGTCGCCAAGGCCCTCGACACGCTCACGCCTCCCGCCGATGCGGAGCCGGCGTCGTGAGGGCGGTGGCAGTCATGCTCGGGCTGCTGCTGGCCGCATCCGCGCCGGCAGCAGCGGCGGACGGTAGCCGGCTTCTCGGCGTCTGGGCGACCGGCAGCGAAGGCGGCCGGGTCGAGATCTACCGCTGCGGCGCGGCCGTGTGCGGCAAGATCATCGACGCGACGCGGCTGCGCGCCAATCCCGACCTGCGGGACGTGCGCAATCCCGACAAGTCGCTCAGGGACCGCAAGCTGAAGGGGCTGGTGGTGCTGCGCGGGTTCACCGGGGGCCCGGCCGAATGGCAGGGCGGCCCGGTCTACGATCCGGAATCGGGCGACGGAGCCGCCAAGGGCTACCTGACCCTGCGCCGCGACGGCAAGCTCGAGGTCAAGGGCTGCAAGGCCGCGATCTTCTGCCGCACCAAGGTTTGGACCCGCGTGCGCTGATCATGTGAAGGGCTCCTCACAAGGGACGAAGTCGCATCCGTCCCTTGCGCGCCCGCGACGCCCATGGGTGCCGCGGGCGTCTTTTTGTGCGCTTATGGTCCCGCTTGGAGCCCGGGAGTGCCAGATGAAGCGCGTCGGGATAAACGATCGACGGTTCACGTCCGGCCGATTTCGAAGCCATCAAGCCGCAGCCACGGCGCTACTTCTCGATTGTGATGGTGTCCTTGAGAACGAGGCGATGCACGATCTCGCCGGCCTCATCTTCGGCGTCGATCCGCTGCCCTAGCTTCAGCACTCCCGCGCCCGCATCCGCGCCAAGGATCGCGCGTTTCACACAATGCTGCGGCAATTACCGATTGCAGGTTCGGCAATTCGCGGCCGTCCGCGTCGAGAAGGAGATCGTCCCATCTCGGAGATGAAAAATACCTTTCATCGCGACTACCTCATTTCGGTTGGAAGGAAATCTACCATTGAACTCTATTCAAGTCGCCACGTAACTTGCGTTCTCTCATTCTGTTTAACATAGGACTGGATTAGGTAAGGCAAACCATGTTATGGTTGCCCTATCGGCGATCCAATATCTGGGCATCGGCGACTGAGAGATTCCACGTGCTCCCGCCCGCATTTCCTTGCTCGGGAGTACGTCGTGACCGGCCATCCAATCCTTCAGCGCATGGTGCGCAAGTTCGAGCGGCGTGAGTTGCTCGACGATGCGGACCGAAGTGCCCTGCACTCACTGCCGTACCAGATAAAGACAGCCGAGGCGGGCGCGTACATCGTCCGCGAGGGAGCGCCTACGGAGAAGAGTGCGCTGATCCTCTCGGGCCTCGCCTTCCGGCACAAGCTGACGGCGGACGGCGGCCGCCAGATCGTCAGCATTCACATCCCCGGCGACTTCGTAGATCTCGAAGGATCGCTCCTCGCCATTGCCGATCACAACGTACAAACCCTCACGCGCTGTGAAATCGCGACGATCTCGCGCGCTGCGATCCAAAAGCTCGTCAAGACGCACCCACGCGTCGGCCTGGCGATGTGGATCGACACGCTGGTCGACGGCTCGATCTTCCGAGAATGGGTCACCAATGTCGGTCGCCGCGACGCGAAGCAGCGGATCGGACACCTCTTCTGCGAGTTCGCGCTCCGTCTGGACGTTGCGGGCCTTGGTGACGTCAAAGGCTACGAGCTTCCGATGACTCAAGAGCAACTCGCCGACGCGACCGGGCTGACCTCTGTGCACGTCAATCGGACCTTGAAGGCGCTCGAGGCGGATGGACTGATCAGACGGGAACGCCGCTTCGTTCATATCCCCGATTGGGAGCGCCTCAGGGAGGTGTCGGGTTTCAACGCTCTGTACTTGCACCTGGATCAGGTCGCTTGATGGCAAGGCGCGCTGGGGCCCTCCCCAACCGAGTCCATCAGCGAATTTTTGTTTCCGGAAGCCAACTTAGGTCAGCGCGCGCACCTTGCGAACCGGCTATTTGGATGAAACAGGTTCGCCGCGAGTCGCCCCAGTTGCTGCTCGGATCAGTGGGATCAGTCGGCAGAGCTTTTCCCGAAGGGGGCCGACGGTTGCCATGGATCGTCCCGACGTTTGCGATTCTCCTGACAGCGTTCGCCACCGCCTTTGTGCTTTGCGAATGTCTCTTGAGACGGCGTGTCACCTCATTCGAACTCCAACGGCCAGCCAAATTTAAGGAGCGGACCTTTCTCGCGCTTCGGAAGATGGCCGATGAGGATGATCAGGTCGCGCGCATGGCTGATCATCGCGTGCGAGGCCGTGAACCTATCTGATTTTGCCGGGTTAACTCCGTGCTGATGCAAGGAGAGCGATGATGGCTAATGAGAGCAACGGTGGCAGAGCGGATCGGCCTGCCCGCAGCACGAATTCCGACCAGAACAGCACGCGGCCGCAGAAGGGCGGGGAGGCGGCAACGACGCGCTTCGGGATGGAAGACGGCGATAGTACCGACACACCCGCGACCGGCGTGGATCCCGACAGGCAATCTCCTGAGGAGCGCGATGACAGCGCAGGAGAGAGCACCACCGGATCGCTCGGGGCGGCGAGCGGACTCCAGCCGTCCGGCACGGTGCCTCGCGGTGGTCCCGGTACAAGTATTGGGAGTGTGGGCGCCGGCGACGGATCGACCGGCAACGCGCCGAGCGGCAATGCGCGCGGCGATGCAAGCGACTGATTGATCAGACCATCAACGTGGTCGGGTGAATCTCGTGGTCTATCTCCTAGGCGCGGCGTTCACATGCACCCCGGGAGGCGCGAGCGTAACGCCGCCCGCCTGATAGTCCACCTGCCGTGCGTCTGCGGGTGGCGGGCAAGGTTTGGATAAACATAGATTTATCAGGAACTTGCTGGAATTTCACGAGGAACAGAGATGAAGATGGGGAGTTAAAGCAACTCCACCGGCATCGCCGGGTTCTTCGTGAGGACTTATGACCGCTATCGAGAATGCGGCGTCGAAGTCGGTTGCTCGACCCACCGCACCGCTGAACGTGCTTGAGCGCTCCATCTACAGGGGGCCGAACCTTTACAGCGCTCGCGCGATGATCCGCATCCAGATCGACCTCGGTCATCTGGAACATTGGCCGACAAACCTGCTGCCGTGCTTCAGCGACCGCCTCGTCGCGCTGCTCCCCGGGCTGAAGGCGCACGGGTGCAGCTATCAGGAGGAAATGGGCTTTGTCCGGCGCCTTCACGAAGGGACCTGGCTCGGGCACGTCATCGAACATGTAGCGCTCGAACTGCAGTGTCTCGCCGGCAGTCCGGTTGCACGGGGCAAGACCCGCTCGGTCAAAGGCAGGACCGGGATCTACAACATCTTCTACGCCTACCGCGATGAAGGCACGGCGCTCGCTGCCGGCGTCCACGCGATTAGACTGGTGGCTGCGCTGCTGCCGGAGAACCTGAGCGCCGTTACCGGCCTGGAACGCCTGGGCACCGTTCCGGCGATCGGCCCGACCGACGTGCCGGCGGTCGTTGCCGATCTGCGCGACCGGCTGCGCCGGAATGCGCTCGGCCCCACCACGGGCGCGCTCGTCGAGGCTGCCGAGAAGCGCGGCATTCCCGTCATGCGCCTTGACGACCGCAGCCTGATCCAGTTCGGCTACGGCAGCCGGCAGAAGCGCATCCGCGCCAGCATAACGGGGGACACGTCGCAAGTTGCGGTCGATATCGCCGGCGACAAGCACCTGACCAAGATGCTGCTGTCGCAAGCCGGCCTTCCGGTCCCGCGCGGCGCTGTCGTTCGCAGCGAGGACGAGGCTCTCGAAGAAGCTCGCAGCTTGCAAACACCGCTCGTCGTGAAGCCGCTCGACGGCAATCATGGGCGCGGCGTCACGACCGGTCTGACCGACCCTGCGGATATCGCTGCGGCCTATGCAGCCGCGCGCGAACACAGCCGCCGCGTCGTCATCGAGGAGCAGATCCCCGGAAGCGATCACCGTATCCTCGTGGTCCGCGGCAAGGTCGTGGCAGTCGCTGAACGTCTGCCGGCGCAGGTCGTCGGCAATGGGCACAGCACGATTGCCGAACTCGTCGATAAGGCGAATCGCGATCCGCGCCGGGGCGATGGGCATGAGAACCTGCTCACCAGGATCGTGCCGGACGCGTGTATGGCGGCGCTTCTGGCCAAAAGCGGGCGCACCTTGGCGACGGTCCCTGCCGCCGGCGAGACGGTGCGTCTGCGCGACGCCGCAAACCTCTCTTCCGGAGGCACGGCGCGCGACTGCACGGACGAGATCCATCCGTTCAACGCGGCCCTGGCGGTGCAGGCGGCCGCGGTCGTAGGGCTGGACGTCTGCGGGATCGATTTCCTCTCCCCGGATATCCGCCGCCCGGCGAGCGAGATCGGGGGCGGCATCGTCGAAGTGAACGCAGCGCCCGGCTTTCGCATGCATCTGGAGCCTTCGAGCGGCCAGCCGCGCGACGTGGCGGGACCGGTGATCGACGCATTGTTTCCCCGCGGGCGGCGGCCCCGGATTCCGATCTTTGCGATCACCGGCACCAACGGCAAGTCGACCACGGCCCGGATGGTCACGCGTATCCTCCGCCAGGCCGAATTCAACGTCGGGATGACGACGACGACCGGCATCTACTTCAACGAACACCTGATGGTGGGCGCCGACGCCAGCGGGCCGAAGAGTGCGCGCATGGTCCTGCGCAACCCGATGGTGGACGCAGCCGTGCTCGAAACCGCGCGCGGCGGCATCCTGCGCGAAGGGCTCGGGTTCGACAGCGCCGACATCGGCGCCGTGCTCAACGTGACGGCCGACCATCTGGGCCTGAAGGGGATCGACACCGTCGAAGACCTCGCCGACGTGAAAGGCGTTGTGGTCGAGAACGTCGCCCGGCGAGGCCATTCGATCCTCAATGCCGACGATCCGATGTGCGTGCGGATCGCGCGGCATGCCGGAGGCAAGGTGGTCTGGTTCACGCTCCAGGGCGGCGCTCAGCTTCCCGAGGCAGTGGCCGAGCACATCCGCGACGGCGGTATGGCGGCCGTGCGCGAACCGGGGCCTCAGGGCGGACGTCTGGTTCTGTACCGCGACGGCGGACGGCTGGATGTCCTGCCCGCGAGGGAAATCCCGGCAACGCTCGGCGGCATCGCCGACTTCAATATCGCGAATGCGCTAGCCGCGCTCGCCATGTGCGCCGCGCATGGAATTTCACCCGAGGTGATCCGCGACGGACTGCGGCAGTTCACCTGCTCGTTCGACGACTGTCCGGGCCGACTCAACATCCATGACATGGAAGGAATGCGGGTGCTCCTGGATTATGCCCACAACCCCGCAGGGCTGGAGGCACTAGGCAAGGTGCTCTCCCGGATGCGCGAGAGCTACCATCGAGTGATCGGAATGGTGAACATCCCGGGTGATCGCCGCGACGACGACATTGTCGAAATGGGCAGAATCGCGGCTGGCCTGTTCGACGAGATCGTCTTCCGCGAAGGCCCGGACGGGCGCGGCCGCCCATACGGAGAGGTCAATGCGCTGATGGCCAAGGGAGCGCTCATGGCGGGCATGACGCCCGAGAAGATCCGGCAGATCGTCGATGAGGCCGAAGCGACCGAGGCCACACTCCGTCTCGGCCGACCGGGCGACCTGCTGGTGTTATTGCCGACCACCGTCGACAAAGTGTGGCGTCAAGTTCAGTCATTTAAGCCGGACACGATCTGGTCGGCTGCTCATCGGATCGATGAGGTCCCGGCCGCCGCACGGTCGGCTGCGCATGCCTGAACACGGTCGCTGGACCGTGGTCGTCCATGGCGGCGCCAAGACGATCGCGCCTGAGCTGAGCGCGCGAAACCGTGCCGGATGCACGGCTGCGGCCGCTGCCGCCGCTGCGGTGCTCAGCCGCGGCGGGAGCGCGGCCGCCGCAACCGAAGCCGCGCTACGCCGTCTTGAGGACGATCCCGTGTTCAACGCCGGCTTCGGTTCGGTCCTCAACGGGGACGGCGAAGTCGAGATGGACGCGGCCATCATGGACGGCACCACCTTGGCGGTCGGGGCCGTGGCAGGCGTCCGCCGGGCGCCAAATCCCGCTCGTATCGCTCGTGCGCTGCTCCATGAACATACGGTGCTCCTGGCCGGGGAAGGGGCCGAACGCTTTGCGACCGAGTGCGGCATCCCTTTATGCGACGCGCGCGAGATGATCTCGAACGAAGCTCTGGCGTCGGAAAACGCGCAGGCGCACGATACGGTCGGCTGCGTGGCCCTCGACATGCACGGTGCCCTTGCCGCCGGGACGTCGACTGGCGGCCTGCCCGGAAAGCTACCAGGCCGAGTCGGTGACTCGCCGCTTCCCGGCTGCGGTCTGCTGGCCGACGACCGGGTCGGCGCGGTGGCGTTCTCCGGCGATGGAGAGAGCATCATTCGCACCACGCTGGCTGCACATGTCATGCATGCGCTCGAGCTTGGCCGCGGCGCCGCCGCTGCAGCCGAAACGGCGATCGAGCGGCTCGGCCGGGTGGGCGGGGAAGCCGGCGCCATCGTGATCGATCCCGAGGGCGGCGTCGGCATAGCCCATAACAGCACGCATTTTGCACTGGCCGTTCACACGGACTCGCTCAAGAAACCGGTGGCGGCGATCGGACGGCACGAATTGCAGGAGTTGCTCGATGGCTGACCAGTCAGGTCCGCTCATCATCATCGGCGGACACGAGGACAAGGAGGGTGACAAGGTCATCCTGAAGGAAGTGGTCAAGCGGATAGACGGCGGAAAGCTGATCCTCGCGACCGTCGCGAGCCACGAACGCGAAGGCTACTTCGAGACCTACGCGGAGGTGTTCGGCGAGCTTGGCCTCGACAACCTGGTGGAGCTCTACGTCAACGAACGCCAGGAGGCTCTTGCCGCAAAGGCTGCCGACATTCTCGACGATGCGGCAGGCATCTTCTTCACCGGCGGCGACCAGCTCCGCATCTCGAGTCAGATCGGCGACACCCCGATCGAGAAGTTCGTGCGCGAAATTCACGAGCGCGGCGGGCTCGTCGCGGGGACCTCGGCCGGGGCCTCAGTGATGAGCGAGACGATGCTGGTTCGCGGCTCCAGCCAGGAATCGCACCGGATCGGTGATCTCCACATGGCTCCAGGGCTGGGCCTGATGCGGCACGTCATCATCGACCAGCACTTTGCCGAACGTGGACGCATCGGGCGCCTTCTCGGGGCGGTCGCGCAGAATCCACGCGTGCTCGGCATCGGCATCGATGAGGACACCGCCATTGTCGTCGAGGGGGACGCCTTCCGGGTGATCGGCGCGGGCGCGGTCTACGTGGTCGATGGAGCTGGCGTCACCCATTCGAATATCGCAGAGGCGAGCCCGGAACTCACTCTGTCGATGTACAATGTTCGCCTGCACGTGCTGAGCTCGGGTGACCGCTTCAGTCTAGCAGAGCGGTCCCCGGAAGAACCTCGCTGACGCGGCCCGGCCGCCCATGGTGCGGGAAGCTCCGCGCCCGATCATTCGGTGTGCCCTACGGCGCGGAGCGCTCCTGCGCGTCAGTGCTTAGCGGTCTGCCCGGCCTCTTCTCTCGAAAGGTACTCGCTGGTGAGATGCGGCAAATGCTCGTCCAGCCAATCGGCGAAGGACGTCTCGTCCTGCAGAAGACCCTCGCAAAGCGAGGCTGTCTCCGGATCGCCAGCGGCCTGAGCGGTGGCGACCAGGATGCGATAGGATGCAGCCTGCATTTGCGCGAAAGTGATCGTGGCGAGCGCGGCCTTGATCACTTCGTCACCAACCACGTACCCACTGAGGGTCTGCCCGATGGCGGTGATCTTGCCGGTCATCTCCTTGATGGCCGACGGACTCTCACTCCGCTTATCGAGGCATTCCTGCAGCACGTCGGCATGGCGCGCTGCAATCTCCGCCTGCTGCGCCAGGCGCTCCTTGAAGGCCGGGTAGTTCTCGATTCTGCCGGAGGTTCCTTCTAGCATTGTTTTCGCCTGCTCCTCGGTCGCGTGGGCGTCGCGGAGCCATTCGGTCAGTCGTTCTTCGGTCGTCGCCATGTGCATGGTCCTCTTTGCATTGTCCTTGCAAACGAACCGAAGCCTTGCGCCCCAGTTCCCGCGATCGAGGCAGTGCGGTGTTTCGATGGCGCAAGGCGCATTTTGAACCATTCAGGAAAACGTGCGTTCCTAGCGTGATGGAGTCGAGCGATTCTCAGTCAGGCTGTATCCTCATCGTTGGCGCCTCGGGGCTGATCGGGTCGGCCGTTGCCGCAAGGTTGCGTGCCGACGGGCACCGCGTGCGGGCGGTGCTCCGGTCGGAAGAAGGGCGCCGGCGCGTGCCCGCCGACGAACACCTCACGATCGATCTACGGGACGCTCTTTGCCCGGCCGACTGGCTCCCGCACCTCGCCGGTGTGACGGCGGTGGTGAACTGTGCTGGCGTACTCCAGGACAGCCCGCGCGATTCGACGTCGGCTGCAAACTTCCGCGGACCCGCCGCCTTGTTCGACGCCTGCGCCGAAGCGGGCGTCGGCCGCGTGATCCACTTCTCCGCCTTGGGCGTCGGGGAAGGCGGGATCACGCCGTTCTCGCGGAGCAAGGAGGCGCTCGAGCACCATCTCCAGTCGACCGCAGTGAACTGGGTGATCCTTCGCCCCTCCGTCGTGGTCGGGCGCGCAGCCTACGGAGGAAGCGCGCTCTTCCGCGGCCTCGCGAGCTTACCGGTCCTGCCGCGCATACAGGGCGCGGGGCGGATCTCGATCGTCCAGCTCGAAGACGTGGCGGAGACGATCCGCCGGCTGGTACGCTCCGAGACGCCTTCGCGTGTGACGATCGATCTCGCCGGCCCCGAGGCGCTCGAATTCGAGGAAGTCGTCGCACACTACCGCCGCTGGCTTGGCTGGCCTCCGGCACGGGTGATCCGCCCGATGCCGCTGTTTATGGCGGCGGCATACCGCATCGGCGACATGGCGGGCGCGCTCGGGTGGCGGCCTCCCATACGGACCACGGCGCAAGTCGAGATTCGGCGCGGCGCGGCAGCGAGTTCGGACGAATGGACCGCCCTGACCGGGATCGAACCGGCTAGGCTGGGGGACGCGCTCGCCCGCGAGCCGGCGTCGGTGCAGGAAAGGTGGTTTTCCCGGCTTTATTTCCTGAAGCCGCTGGTGATCGCCGTCTTTGCGTTCTTCTGGATTTTAACGGGCGTGGTCTCGCTCGGGCCCGGCTACGACATCGGTGTGGCGCTGATGCGGGAAGGCGGTGCAGGCGCGCTGAGCGGCCCCAGCGTGATCGCGGGCGGACTGGCCGACATAGCGATCGGGCTGGCGCTTCTCTGGCGCCGCACGGCACGCCTCGCGCTGTTTGCTGCTCTCGCCATCACGATCTTCTACGTCCTTGCCGGCACCGCGATACTGCCGCGCCTGTGGGAGGAGCCGCTTGGCCCGATGATGAAGGTCTGGCCGATCCTCGCGCTGAACCTGATCCTCTTCGCGATCCTGGATGAACGATGATAACCGCCTATTTCGCGCTCAAATTTCTCCATGTGATCGGCGCCAGCGTCCTGCTCGGCACCGGCGCAGGCATCGCGTTCTTCATGTTGCTGGCTCATCGCACAGGCGATGCTCGAACCGTGGCCGGCGTTGCACGGATCGTGGTGATAGCGGACTTCCTGTTCACCGCGACCGCTGTCGTGGCGCAGCCGGTGACTGGCTGGCTGCTCGCGCGCGAAGTCGGCTATCCTCTTGCGGAGAGCTGGATCGTGCTCTCGCTGATCCTCTACGTCATCACCGGACTGTTCTGGCTGCCGGTCGTGTGGATACAGATGCGGATGCGTCATTTGGCGCAGGCGGCCGCCGCGCAGAACGACCCCCTGCCGCCGGCGTACCACAAGCTGTTTCGGACCTGGTTTGCTTTCGGCTTTCCGGCGTTTGCCGCGGTGCTCGCGATCTTCTGGCTCATGATCGCCCGCCCGCAGGTGTGGTGATGGCGTCGCTGCGGAGCCTGCTGCTCGTAGGAGCCATCGGCGGCATCGTCGGAACGGCGGCGATGACGGCTGCCATGCGCCGGCTCGACCGCCTGCTGCCTGCGGGCGAACGATACCCGCTGCCGCCGCGGGAGATAACCGAGCAGGTCCTTCCCGACCCCTCTTCGGCCGCTACCGCGGATCGTACGATCGCCAGTCATTTCGGGTTCGGCGCGGTCGCGGGTGCACTGCTCGCCGGCACGAGCGGCGTCAGCCGCACGCGCGCAAGCGTTCTCGGGCCGGCCGTATGGGCGGCAAGCTATCTCGGATGGATTCCGGCTGCCGGAATTCTGCGCCCCGCTACCTCGCATCCCTGGCGGCGAAACGCTCTGATGCTCGGGGTGCACGTGGCCTGGGGGCTGGTGACGGCTGGCACCGCGAAGGAGCTGCTCGCCGCCCGCGGATCCATCTTCGGGCCTGGCGAAACGCGGGATGCGCCGTAACCGCGCACGAGGGCGCGACGTCACCCCGTGATCTTGGATCCGAGTGGTCGCGTCGCAGGACCGTGGAGGACCTCGCCGCTGAGCTCGAACCGGCTGCCGTGGCAGGGGCAGTCCCAGGTCCGATCCGTCTCATTCCAGCCCACGAGGCAGCCCATGTGGCTGCAAACCGCGGAGACGGCGTGCACCGCGCCCTGTTCGTCCTTGAAAGCGGCGACGTTCTCGCCATCGATCTTCATGACCGCGGCCTCGCCGGGGGCGAGTTCGCCGAAGCTCTCCGGCTTGTGCGAAAGATAGCCGCCGATGAGATGCTTGGCGACGGCGGCATTCTCCTTGGCGAACTCGGTACCCCCGGCAAGCGGCTTCACCCGCTTGGCGTCGAAGATCTCGAGCCACGGATGGTCCCTGTCCTGCGCCAGATCGGCGAGGATCATGCCCGCCGCCGTACCGTTGCTGATCCCCCAGGCATCGAACCCGGTCGCGACGAGATAATCCTGCCCCTTGGCCCAGCCCACGAAAGGCGCCCCGTCCATGGGCGTGTAGTCCTCGTTCACCCAGCGGTATTCGGCCGGACCTGCTCCGAAATGTTCGGCCAGCCAGCTTTCCAGTCCCTCGAAGGATTTTCTTTCCTCGTCCACATGGCCGGGCTTGAAGGAGGGACCGGTCGCAATGCCATAGACTTCGCCGCTTTCCGACCGATGGGTTCGAATGGAACGTTTTGGCTGCTCGGCGCTGATGTAGTTGGCGGCCGGGACCCGCTCGATCCTCGCAGCGACGACGGGATGGGCATGAGGGTAGGCCTGCGCGTAATAGCCGCCGATCTGACCGAGCGGCAGATGCGTGGCCATGACCACCACTTGGGCCGACACGGTACCATGGTCGGTCGCCACCCGCGCCGGATCCCAATCGACGACGCGGCTGTTCTCGAAGAGGTGAGAGCCGTCACCCGGAATGCTCGCGGCCAATCCGGCGAGATATTTGACCGGATGGAACTGCCCCTGGTTCTCGAACCGGAGGGCCGCCAGCACCTCGAAGGGCAGGTCGGTATCGTGGACGAGGCTTGCTGGAAGACCGAGCTTGTGCGCGATCTCCGCCTCCTCTTCGATTTTGGAGACGTAGCTCTGATCGCGCGTATAGGTGATGTGCGGGCGAGCCTCGAGATCGCATTCGATCGACCACTGCGCGGCCAAATCGCGGATCTTCGCCACTCCTGCCTCTTGCGCTTGCGCATAGAGCCGGGCGCGGTCCTCGCCGAACTTCTGGACGAGCGTCTGGTAGACGATGCCGTGCTGCGATGTGACTTTCGCCGTCGACTTTCCTGTAGCCTGCCGGCCCACCCGCCGCGCCTCGACGACCGCGACGTTTAGCCCCGCATCCTTCAGCAGGCGCGCCGTCGTGACACCAACGATGCCGCCGCCCACGATGACGACATCCACTGTAATGTCTCCCGAGAGTTCGGGGAACGTGTCTGCGTGTACGGTCTCGTTCCAGTACACTCGCCTTCCAGGCCTCGGCGTTTCGTCATGCATGCTCGGCATCCTTCTGATTGGCCGTCCGCCAATGGGAAGCATTTGCACCGGTGCAGGGTTCCCCGGAACGCTGGCAGACCACCTCGACGCCGAGCATTATTGCGAAGCGCTGCCATTGCGGGCTGTGCCCGAAACCGGGCGCTCGGCCGCTTCCGTCTCACGGTTCTCTTCATCGCTGATGATCCTCACGCCGCTCTGGTACGTCAGCCATTGCCAGAACCACTGGAACGAGACGAGCAGCCGCTTCTCGAAGCCAACCAGCAGATAGACGTGGACGAGGGCCCAGAGCACCCAGGCGAACCAGCCTTTCAGGCGATGCCGTCCGAAGTCGAACAGGGCCGCGCTGCGGCCAACCACAGCGGCGTTGCCTCTGTTCCTGAAACGGAAGGGCGGCAATGCTGTCCCGCGCTCCAGTTCCGCCGCGAGCGCTCGCCCGAGATGCGTGCCTTGTTGCTTGGCGACCTGCGCCAGCCCAGGAAGCGGCCGCCCCTCTTCGTCAGCGGCCGCAGCGGTATCGCCGATCGCGAACACGCCAGGACAGCCCTTTACGGCAAGCCCGGCGTCGACGGGCACTCGGCCGAGCCGATCCGGCTCGATGCCAAGCCATGACGCGGCGGGCGACGCGCGAATGCCCGCCGCCCAGACGATGGTGCATGCCGGAATGACCTCGCCGGCGACAGTCACCGTGCCGGGACTGATATCCTCGACCGGTGACTGCGTCCGCACCGACACGCCCATCTTTTCGAGGCGCCGATGAGCATATCGCGCCAGTTCCTCGGGAAACGGGGTGAGGATGCGTTCGCCGGCCTCGACCAGGATCGTCCTCGCGGTCGTCGGGTCGATGTTGCGGAAGTCGCGGTGAAGGCTGCAGCGTGTCAGTTCAGCAATCGCGCCGGCCATCTCGACCCCGGTTGCCCCTCCACCAACAATGACCGATGTCATGTGCGCCCGCTGTTCGCCCGGATCTTTCGTGAGCTCCGCGCGCTCGAGCCCGCGCAGCACGCTGGCGCGGATGCGGCGCGCGTCCGCGACGGTTTTCAGGCCCGGAGCCACCGAGGCCCACCGCTCATTGCCGAAATAGTTGTAGACGGCCCCGGTCGCCAGAACGAGCCGGTCGTAAGGGATGTATCCGTCGGGGCCCACCAGCACCCTGCGGCCCGCGATGTCGATCCCCGACACCTCGCCCATCACGACGTCCACGTTTTCGTGGCGGCGGAGCACCTTGCGAATGGGTTCCGCGATGTCGGCCGGAGAGAGCGCGGCCGTCGCGACCTGATAAAGGAGGGGAACGAAGAGGTGATAGTTGTGCCGATCGACGATCGTCACTCTCGCGGCCCTGCCCCCGAGCGCCTGCGCGCACGCAAGGCCGCCGAAGCCGGCGCCGAGGATGACGACGTGGGGACGGTCGAGAACAGGGGCCGGAGTTAGATCTATTCGGCCGCGAGACGACGTTTGTGCGTGCACCACGATCGTTGGGCCTCAGCGGCGCGGAGAGACGATTGTCGGTAAAGGGACTCGGACAAAGGCGAATGCCCATAGGTGCATGTTGGTGCTCCGCAGGAAGGCCTCC